>NZ_JAGPXK010000001.1:0-438104 GCF_018070675.1 Nocardiopsis sp. B62
CCCCCAGCCCCCTTCGCACTCCCACCGGCATCGGTTCCCCCAGTTCGGTGCACTTCGGGGCATAGTGGCTCCTCGGTAGGCGTTCCTGGTGGGGCGGGCTCTGCGTGCGCGCGGTCCGCGGGCGCGGGAATACCTGGCTTCCGGGTGGGGTTCCGCATGATAGTTTCATCGAAAGCATTTTCCTAGGAAGCTATTTGGATCGGGGAACGGCCATGCAGTTCGGAATCTTCTCGGTCAGCGACGTGACGACCGACCCCACCACGGGACGTACGCCGACCGAGGGCGAGCGGATCAACGCGATGGTGCGGATCGCCCTGAAGGCCGAGGAGGTGGGGCTGGACGTCTTCGCCACCGGTGAGCACCACAACCCGCCGTTCGTGGCCTCCTCGCCCACGACCATGCTCGGTTACGTCGCGGCGAAGACCGAGAAGATCATCCTGTCCACCTCCACCACCCTCATCACGACCAACGACCCGGTCAAGATCGCGGAGGACTTCGCGATGCTCCAGCACCTGGCCGAGGGTCGCGTGGACCTGATGATGGGCCGGGGCAACACCGGGCCGGTCTACCCCTGGTTCGGACAGGACATCCGCCAGGGCATCCCGTTGGCGCTGGAGAACTACAACCTCCTGCACCGTCTCTGGCGCGAGGACGTCGTCAACTGGGAGGGCAAGTTCCGCACGCCGCTCCAGGGCTTCACCTCCACGCCGCGCCCGCTGGACGAGGTGCCGCCGTTCGTCTGGCACGGCTCCATCCGCAGCCCGGAGATCGCGGAACAGGCCGCCTACTACGGTGACGGCTTCTTCCACAACAACATCTTCTGGCCCGCCACCCACACCAAGAAGCTCATCTCCCTGTACCGTCGCCGCTTCGAGCACTACGGCCACGGCAGGGCCGAGCAGGCCATCGTCGGGCTCGGCGGCCAGGTGTTCATGCGCAGGAACTCCCAGGACGCGGTGAAGGAGTTCCGGCCCTACTTCGACAACGCGCCGGTCTACGGCGGCGGCCCCTCCCTGGAGGAGTTCACCCGCGAGACGCCGCTCACCGTCGGCAGCCCGCAGGAGGTCATCGACCGTACTCTGGGGTTCAGGGAGTCGTTCGGTGACTACCAGCGCCAGCTCTTCCTGATGGACCACGCGGGACTGCCGCTCAAGACGGTCCTGGAGCAGCTGGACCTTCTCGGCGAGGAGGTCGTGCCGGTGCTGCGCAGGGAGTTCGCCGCCAGGAAGCCCGCCCACGTGCCCGACGCCCCGAACCACGCCTCGCTCCTGGCCGCGAAGGAGCGCGCCACCACGAACACGGAGGTCCAGGAATGACCCGCAAGCTCGTCACCGTCACGGCCGGGCTCAGCAACCCCTCCTCGACCCGCCTGCTCGCCGACCGGCTGACCGCCGCCGCCGAGGAGGCCCTCACCGAACGCGACGAGAAGGTCGAGGTCCGGGTGGTCGAACTCCGGGACCTGGCCCACGACATCATGAACGCCATGACCACGCGCGTCCCCACGGGCGACCTGCCCGGGGTGCTGGCTGACGTGGCCGAGGCCGACGGGATCATCGCGGTGACCCCGGTCTTCAACGCCTCCTACAGCGGCCTGTTCAAGTCCTTCTTCGACGTCGTCGACACCGAGGCGATGGACGGCAAGCCGGTCGTGGTGGCCGCCACCGGGGGCAGCCCGCGCCACTCGTTGGTGTTGGAGCACGCCCTGCGCCCGATGTTCTCCTACACCCGTTCGGTGGTGGTGCCCACGGGCGTCTACGCCGCCTCCGAGGACTGGGGTGCGGGTGAGAGCGGCGGCCGGGAACTGTCCGAGCGCATCGCGCGGGCGGCCCGGCAGCTGGCCCTGCTCGTCACCGACGCCGCGCCCACGGCGACCGACCCCTACGACGAGCCCACGCCCTTCGCTGACCTGATGTCCGGTCTGGGGCGCTGAACGCGGCCCCACACCGTGGCCTCCGGGTCCCCGTGCCCTGCACTGCGCACCCCGCGTTGTGCAGGGCACAACTTTGTCCCCGCGCCCTTCTGCCTGGTCCGAGTGCGTCCCTAGAGTCATCCCACCAATGGTCGGCCACCGCTTTCCCTACCTCCGACCTGGGGAGTTTCGATGCGACTCACTACCCCCGCGCGCCTGTGCGCGCTCCTCGGACTCGCGGCCCTGACCACCGCCTGCGCGCCCCTGCAGACCACCGGGGCCGCCTCCGGAGTGGACGAGCCGGACGGCACCCTGCGCGTCTGGCTGTTCTCCGAGGTCGACCAGGCCCCGAAGGAACGGGTCGTCGACGCGGCCGTCGCGGAGTTCGAGGCCGCGCACGACGGAGTCGACGTCCAGGTCCAGTACATCCCCGTGGAGACCCGGGCCGAGCGCTTCCAGGGCGCCTTCCTCGACCCCGCCTCCGCCCCCGACGTCGCCGAGTACGGCAACACGGACCTGGCCGGGTACGTGGAGTCGGCCGGGTTCGTGGACCTCACCGAGGACCTCGCCGACTGGGCGCCGCACGAGGACATCGCCGACGACGTCGCGGCCACCGCACGGGTGGACGGCTCCTCCTACGGCGTTCCCTGGTTCCTCGGCGCCCGCGCCCTCTTCTACCGCACCGACGTGCTGGAGGAACTGGACCGGGAGGTCCCGCAGACCCTGGAGGAGGTCGTGGAGACCGGCCGCGCCGCGCGTGAACACCACCCCGGCATGCTCGGGGTCTCCGCGGGCGGCGCCTACACCTACGCCATGATGCCGTTCGTCTGGGCGCACGGCGGTGACATCGCCGAACCCCGGGGTGACAGCTACGCCGCCACCATCGACTCAGCCGAGTCCAGGCGGGGGCTGGAGCTGTACGGGCGGATCCTCTCCGAGGACGTCTGCCCGCCCCAGACCTGCTCGCAGATGACCGGGGACGCCTCCGTGCAGAACTTCCTCGCGGGAAACGCGGCCATGACCATCGGCGGCAACTTCAACCTCAACGCCCTGCGCGACAGCGAGGTCGCCGAGAACGCCGCCGTCGTCCCCCTTCCCGGAACCGAACCCGGTACCGTCGCGCCCGCCTTCGCCGGGGGCAACAACCTCGGCGTCCTGGCCGGGACCGAGCGCCGCACCCTCGCAGTGGAGTTCGTCAAACTCCTGGCGGGCAAGGAGTACCAGCTGAAGATGTACGAGGCCATGGGCAACCTGCCCGCCTACACCGACGTGCGCGAGGAACTGGCCGCCTCCGACGAGGAGATCACCCCGTTCGTCGAGACCATCGACGCCGGGACCCGGTTCGTGCCGGTCACCGGAGCCTGGGCGACGGTGGACGCCGAGGGCATCCTCCCCGCCATGGTGCAGCGGGTCGCCGCCGGGAACACCACCGTGGACCAGGCCACCGACGAGGCCGCCCGCGCCCTCGACGACGCCTTCGGGGGAGAGTGACGCACGTGGACGCCAGACCCCCGACCGCCGCCCCCACGACCTCCCGGCCACGGCGTCCCACCGGTCGGCCCCCGGGCTCCCGGAACCGCCGGATCGAACCCTGGATGTACCTGGTACCGGCCGCGCTGGTACTGGGCGTCATGTTGGTCTACCCGCTCTACCAGCTGGTCCTGGTGTCGTTCTTCGACTACCGCCAGCCCCAGGTCACCGGCGCCGAACCCCTGGAGTTCGTCGGCTGGGCCAACTACCGGACGCTGCTCTCGGACCCCCAGTTCTGGGAGGTGCTGCTCAACACCGTCGGTTTCGCCGCCGCCTGTGTGCTCGGCACCCTCGCCGTGGGCGGTTCCCTCGCGGTGCTGGCCACACGCCTGACGCCCTGGGTGCGCACCGTGCTCTTCCTCGCCGCGCTGGGCGCCTGGGCCACCCCCGCCGTCACCGGCAGCGCCGTGTGGCTGCACCTGTTCGACCCCACCCTGGGTCCGGTGAACCAGGCACTGACCTGGCTGGGGTTCGGTGACTTCTCCGGACACTCGTGGACCTACGACAAGTGGTCCGCCTTCGCCTTGGTCGGCGCCCAGGTGGTCTGGTGCTCGTTCCCGTTCGTCATGGTCACGCTCTACGCCGGGATCAGGGCCATCCCCGAGGAGGTGGTGGAGGCCGCCCGGCTGGACGGCGCCTCCACGTCCCGGATCGCGTGGTCGGTGATGCTGCCGATGCTGCGCCCGGCCGTCACCATCGTCACCATCCAGTCCATCATCTGGGACTTCAAGATCTTCACGCAGATCTACATCATGACCGGGGGCGGGGGGATCGCCGGACAGAACCTGGTCCTCAACGTGTACGCGTACCAGAAGGCGTTCGCCTCCGGCCAGTACGGCCTGGGATCGGCGATCGGCGTGATCACCACCCTGCTCCTGCTGCTGATCACCCTCGTGTACCTGCGCGCCCTGCGCCGCCAAGGGGAGGTACTGTGACGCTCCGCAGACTCAGGAACGACGTCGCCGGGCTGCTGGTGGCGCTGGTCGTCGCCCTGCCGCTGTACTGGATGCTGCTCTCGGCGCTCAAGCCCCGGGCGGCCCTGGAGGCCGGGGACCCAGCCCCCTACACGCTCGAACCCACCCTGGAGTCGTTTCGCAGGGTGCTGCTGATCGACGGGTTCGGACAGTACCTGCTGAACAGCGTGCTGGTGGCGGTCGTGGTCGTGACCGTCTCCACCCTGTGCGCCTTCCTGGCGGCCGTGGCACTCACCCGTTACCGCTTCCGGCTGCGCACCACCCTGCTCATCATGGTGCTGACCGCGCAGATGGTGCCGGTGGAGGCGCTGACCATCCCGTTGTTCTTCCTCATGCGCACCCTGGGGTACAGCATTCCCGGGATCGGGCTGAACCAGCTGGGTTCGCTCATGCTCGTACACACGGCGTTCGCCATCCCGCTGGCCGTGTGGATGCTGCGCAGCTTCGTGGCGGCGGTGCCGAAGGAGCTGGAGGAGGCGGCGTGGCTGGACGGCGCGGGCAGCCTGACCTTCGTCACCCGGGTGCTGTTCCCACTGGTCGCCCCCGGCGTGGTGGCGTGCAGTATCTTCTCGTTCATCATGACCTGGAACGACTTCCTGTTCGCCCGCACCTTCATCATCTCCGCCCAGGAGAACCAGACCCTGCCCATCGCCCTGCTGTCCCTGTTCAAGCCGGACGAGAACGACTGGGGCGGGATCATGGCGGGCTCGGTCCTGATGACGCTCCCGGTCCTGGTGTTCTTCCTGTTTGTGCAGCACCGGCTGGCCAACGGACTGGGCGGGGCGGTCAAGGGGTGAGTTCGGAGTCCGAACCCCGCCGCAACGCCTCGGCGTCGCTGCGCCGCGCTCTGGCGCTGGTGGAGCAGGTCCGCTCCACCCCGCCCGAGCGCGGCGGCACCACCCTGACCGAACTCGCCGAGGGTCTGGGCGTGAACAAGAGCACCGTGCTGCGGTTGTCCGTCCCGCTGGTGGAGTACGGCCTGCTCACCCGGGACGCGCGCACTGGCCGGTTCCGCGTGGGCACGGCCGCGTTGCTGCTGTGGCAGTCCTACCTGGACCACATGGATCTGCGCTCGGTCGCGTCGGAGCACCTGCGCGGCCTGATGCGCCACACCGGGCACACCTGCCACCTGGTTGTGCTGGACGTGCACGACGTCGTCTACGTGGACAAGGTCGAGAACGCCTCGACGGTGCGGATGGCCTCGCGGATCGGTGCCCGGATGCCCGCCTACCGTACGGCGGTGGGGCGGGCGATCCTGGCGTTCAGCCCGGACGACCTGGTGGCCGACGTGGTGGCGCGGGGTCTGCCCGCCGTCACCACGCGAACGGTCACCGACCCCCGGGTCCTGGCCGAGGAGTTGCGGAGGGTGCGGGAGCGGGGATACGCGATCGACGACCGTGAGAACGAACCCGAGGTGCGGTGCGTGGCCGCCCCGGTCTTCGACCACAACCGCGACCCCGTGGCGGCGATCAGTGTGTCCTCGCTGGTCAGCCAGTTGCCTGTAGCGCGGGTGCGCAGGCTCGGCCCGGAGGTCGCCGCCGTGGCGGCACGGGTGTCCGCGCAGCTGGGCGGGCGTCCCGCGGACGCCACGGGCGGAGGCCACGGGGCGCCGTAGGCCGACGGGGATCCGGACCATGCCCGGCTGATCGGGTGGACCAGCGGCTTCCGTGATCGGGCGAAACCTCCGAAGAGTTTTCTGTCCGTCACCCATTGCAGCGAGTTTTCAATGGTGTTAACTTTCCGGAAAGCGAAGCATGGGAGCGCTCCCGAATCCGGGTGACGGCCCGCGCTCGCAGTCCGGACCGCACCACGACCGACAGGTGCACGACCCGGCGGCGGGAGTTCCCTCCCGGCCGAGTCCGCGCACCGCGTCGCCCCCACTCAGCCTCTCCGGGACCTCGTGCGACGCCCTCCGCAAGCTCACTCTCCTTGGCACCCCCCCTACGCGAGGAAACGAAGATGAGCAGATCCCCCTCCCACGAACACTCGACCGGGCCACGGCGCGCACTCGCCCTGGCCTCCGCCCTGCTGCTGGGCGTGACCACCGCACTCACCGCCTCCGCCCCCGCGACCGCCGCCACCGGCTGTTCGGTCGACTACCAGGTCAGCGACTGGGGCTCCGGCTTCACCGCCGACGTCGAGATCACCAACCTCGGGAACGCGGTCAACGGCTGGACCCTGGACTGGACCTTCGACGGGAACCAGAGCATCAGCCACAGCTGGGGCGGAACCCACACCCAGTCCGGCACGAGCGTCTCGGTCTCCGACGCCGGGTTCAACGGCACGATCTCCCAGAACGCGACCGCGTCCTTCGGGTTCCAGGCCGACTACTCGGGCGGCAACACGGCACCGACGGACTTCACTCTCAACGGCGTCCTCTGCGAAGGCAGCGTGGACCCGGGGCCCGACCCGGAACCGGGCCCCGATCCCGACCCGGGACCCGGGCCCAGCCCCAGCGAACGGGTGGACAACCCCTACGTGGGGGCCGACGTCTACGTGAACCCGATCTGGTCCGCCAACGCCGCGGCCGAACCCGGTGGCGAGGCCGTCGCCAACGAGCCCACCGGCGTCTGGATGGACCGGATCAGCGCCATCGAGGGCAACGAAAGCCCCACCACCGGTGACATGGGCCTGCGCGACCACCTCGACGAGGCCGTCGAGCAGGCGGCCGGAGAGCCGCTGGTCTTCCAGCTGGTCGTCTACAACCTGCCGGGACGCGACTGCGCCGCCCTGGCCTCCAACGGCGAACTCGGACCTGACGAGATCGACCGCTACGAGTCGGAGTACGTCGACCCGATCGCGGACATCCTGCGCGACTACGAGGACACCTCCCTGCGGATCGTCACCACGATCGAGATCGACTCGCTGCCCAATCTGATTACCAATGTGTCGCCGCGCGACACCTCCACCCCCGAGTGCGACGTCATGCTGGCCAACGGCAACTACGTCAACGGCGTCGGCTACGCGCTGGCCCAGCTCGGGGCGATCGACAACGTCTACAACTACGTGGACGCCGGCCACCACGGCTGGATCGGCTGGGAGGACAACTTCGCGCCCTCCGCGGCCCTGTTCCACGAGGCCGCCAACGCCAATGGGGCCACCCCCGACGACGTGCACGGCTTCATCGCCAACACCGCCAACTACTCGGCTCTGAAGGAGGAGCACTTCGCGGTCGGGCAGACCATCAACGGCACCTCGGTGCGCCAGTCCACCTGGGTGGACTGGAACAACTACGTCGACGAGCTCTCCTTCGCCCAGGCCCTGCGCGCCGAGCTGGTCTCCCAGGGGTTCGACTCGGGCATCGGCATGCTCATCGACACCTCCCGCAACGGCTGGGGCGGTTCCGACCGGCCGGTCAGCGCCGGTCCGACCACCGACGTCGACGCCTACGTCGACGGCGGCCGCTTCGACCGCCGTATCCAGTCCGGGAACTGGTGCAACCAGTCCGGTGCCGGGCTGGGCGAGCGGCCCACCACCGCCCCCGAACCGGGGATCGACGCCTACGTGTGGATGAAGCCCCCGGGTGAGTCGGACGGCTCCAGCACGGAGATCCCCAACGACGAGGGCAAGGGGTTCGACCGGATGTGCGACCCCACCTATGAGGGGAACCCGCGCAACGGCCACAACATGAGCGGCGCGCTGGCCGACGCGCCCGTCTCCGGCCACTGGTTCTCCGAGCAGTTCCAGGAGCTGCTGGCCAACGCGTACCCGCCCGTCCAGTAGGAGGCCCTCCCGGATCGGGCGCCCGCCGCACACCCCCCGGCGGCGGGCGCCCGGCAGGGCCCCTCCCCGAACGGAGGCCTCGTGAAGCAACGCCTGACACTCGCCCTCACCGCGGTCCTCGCACTCCTGGCCGCGCTGTTCGCCCACACGATCCCCGCCCACGCCGACACCGGTTTCCGAGTCAGTGACGGTCGCCTCGTCGACGCCGCGGGCAACGACTTCGTCATCCGCGGGGTCAGCCACCCGCACGCCTGGTACACCCACCAGACCGGAGCCCTGGCCGACATCGGCTCGCTGGGCGCCAACACCGTCCGCGTGGTCCTCAGCAGCGGTGACCGCTGGCAGGAGAACGATGTCGGCGACGTCGCCGCGATCGTCGCCGACTGCAAGGAGAACCGTCTGATCTGCATGTTGGAGGTGCACGACACCACCGGCTACGGGGAGGAACCCGAGGCCGCCACGCTGGACCAGGCAGTCGACTACTGGCTGCGGATCCAGGACGCGGTCGCCGGCGAGGAGGACCACGTCCTGGTCAACATCGCCAACGAGCCCTTCGGCAACGACGAGGCGACCAACGCCTCCTGGGCCTCCGCCACCTCGGAGGCGATCCAGCGCCTGCGCGCGGCGGGCTTCGACCACACGCTGGTCGTCGACGCCCCGAACTGGGGTCAGGACTGGACGCACACCATGCGCGACGGCGCCCAGGGCGTGTTCGACTCCGACCCCCACGCCAACACCGTGTTCTCCATCCACATGTACGGCGTGTACGAACAGGAGTCGGTGATCGTCGACTACCTGGAGTACTTCACCGACCGCGGTCTGCCCCTCGTCGTCGGTGAGTTCGGATTCGACCACAGTGACGGCGACCCGGACGAGGACGCCATCATGCGCCACGCCGAACGGCTCGGCCTGGGGTACATCGGCTGGTCCTGGAGCGGCAACAGCGACGAGGTCGCCTACCTGGACATGGTCGAGGACTTCGACGTCGACTCCCTGACGCCCTGGGGTGAACGGATCTTCCACGGCCCCGACGGCATCGCCCAGACCTCGGTCCGGGCTCCCGTGTACGGCGCGGAGCAGTCCGGCCCGCGCGCACGTACGTGAAAGCCCCCGGCCGCGTACACCGCGCGGCCGGGTTCCCCCAACGCACACACGAGGAGTGACCTATGCGGTCACGTCAGACCATCGCCGCGGTGGCGCTCGGAGGCCTGGCCATCGGCTACGCCGTCGTCGCCGCGCCCGAACCGGCCGAGGCCCATGGGGCCTTCACCTATCCCGCCTCACGCACCTACGCCTGCTTCCAGGACGCCACCGGCGGCAGTTCCGGGGGCGCCCTCCAGCCCGTCAACGCGGCCTGCGCCGACGCCCTCGCCGAGGGCGGCGACTACGCCTTCTGGAACTGGTTCGGCAACCTGATCGGCAACTCCGCCGGCCAGCACCGGGAGTTCGTGGCCGACGGAGAGCTGTGCGGTCCGACCGAGCAGTTCGCCGCCTTCAACGCGGCCCGCACCGACTGGCCGTCCACCCAGTTGGAGCCGAACACCACGGTGGAGTTCCACCACAACGCGTGGGCGCCCCACCCGGGGACCTTCTTCACCTACGTCACGGTTGACGACTGGAACCCCAACTCGCCTCTGACCTGGGACGACCTGGAACTGATCGACGAGGTCGTCGACCCCCCGCTGCGCAGCGGAGGCGAGGCGGGCGCCGAGTACTACTGGGACGTGGACCTCCCCGACCGCGAGGGGCGCCACCTCGTCTACTCGGTCTGGGAGCGCTCTGACAGCCCCGAGGCCTTCTACAACTGCTCCGACGTCGTCTTCGGCGACGACCCGGGGACCGATCCGGGGCCGGGTCCGGACCCCACGGAGCCCGAGCCCACGAACCCGCCCGAGCCCACGAACCCGCCCGACCCCGAGCCCACGAACCCGCCCGCGCAGGACTACTGCACGGCGGAGTACAGGGTCACCAACGCGTGGAGCGACGGCTTCCAGGCGGAGGTCGAGGTCACCGCGGGGGAGGACGGCGTGACCGGGTGGATGGTGGACTGGGTGTTCGCCAACCGCCAGGAGATCACCAACGTGTGGAACGCCTCGCTCGTCAACCACGGCGCGCACTTCGAGGCCTCCAACGTGGCACACAACGGCACGCTCGCCGCCGGTGACTCCACCTCCTTCGGGTTCACCGCGACCTTCGAGGGAGCCAACATCCTGCCCGGCGTGGAGTGTCAGCGGCCCTGACCGGTGACACGTCGGAACCGGTCCCGGGGCCTCGATCTCCGGGACCGGCCCTCTTGCCCCTAACGGTGTTAGGTAACCTGGGCCGATGGACTCCGCGCGCATCTACCAGAACTGTCAGGACCGACTCCTCGACCTGGCCGCCACCCTTGACCGGGACCAGCTCGCCAGGGTCGTCCCCGCCTGTCCGGACTGGACCGTCCAGCAGGTGTACGCCCACCTGGCGGGGCTCGGCGCGGACGTGGTGAGGGGCGACGTCACGCCTCCGGTCAGTGACGAGGTCACGGCGCGCCAGGTCGCCGACCGCGCCCAGCTGGACATCGGCTCCGTCGCCGCCCAGTGGCGCAAGGAGGCCCCCGCCGTGCTGGAGCTGCTGAGGACCAACAAGCGCAGGCGCTACGGTCTGCTCGCCCTCGACCTGTGGCACCACGAGAACGATCTGCGGGGCGCCCTCGGACTGGCGGCCCAGACCGAGGACGCCGACCAGCTCGCGGACTTCCCGCTCGGCGGACTGGCGAAGGCCTGGCCCACCGAGGGTCCCGCCCTGCGAGTGGTCGCCACCGACACCGGCCAGGAGTGGGAGCTCGGTGAGGGCGGGGTCCTCACCCTGAGCGGCACCGCCTTCGAACTGGCCCGGGCGGTCACCGGGCGGCGCAGCGTCCGCCAGATCACGGCCATGGACTGGACCGGCGGCGACCCGGCCGGGGTGGCTCCGTTCCTGCCCACCCTGCCCGCCCCCGAGGCCGATCTCACCGTCTGATCGCTTCTCCCAGAGGAGGGGCCCAGGCGCGGGCGGAGGCGCGGACGTTCCCTCGCCGGTCGGGCGCTCGGTGACGGCGCGGTCAGTGGTTCAGGGTGTGTAGGGGATGCGGTCGATGGCGCGCACCTCACCCAGGGTGGACCACTCGTTGCGCCCGAGCCGGGCCATCGGGTGCAGCAGGGTGACCTCCGGGAGGCCGTCCACCAGGACGGACTCGTCCACGGCCACGGTCCGGACCCGGCCGAACACCACCGTGGAGTCACCCAGGCGCAGGGTCGAGTGCAGGGAGCACTCCAGCGCCACCGGCGACGCCGCCACCCGGGGCGGCCGCACCGTGGTGCTCGCCTCCCGCTCGATACCCAGCTCGTCGAACTCGCTCAGGTGCGGCGGGTAGTCCGTCGCGGACGCGTTGATCTGCTCCTGGAGCGGTTCGGTGGCCAGGTTGACCACGAACTCCCCGGTGGCCTCGGCGTTGCGCAGGGAGTCCTTGCGGCCCACCGAGGTGAACTGCACGATCGGCGGTTCCGTGCAGGAGATCGTGAAGAAGGAGTGCGGCGCGAGGTTGTCCACACCGGACTCGGAGGTGGTGGAGACCCACGCGATCGGGCGCGGCAGGACCACGGACGACATCAGCTTGTAGAAGTCCCGGCCGGGCAGGGCGACGGGGGTGTATTCAGTACGCATCACAACGAGTATCCCGTGTGCGGGTGGTGGACGCGGGCATATCCACCGGATGGAACTGGTCACCGCCGACGACGTCCGCGCAGCCGCCGCCCGGGTTGAGGGACACGTGGTGCGCACACCCCTCACCGCGGGGCCGCACGGGACCGACCTCCTCCTCAAACCGGAGAGCCTGCAACCCACCGGCGCCTTCAAACTGCGGGGCGCCACCAACGCCGTCGCCCAGCTCACCCCGGTCCAGCGTGCACACGGGGTGGTCACGCACTCCTCGGGCAACCACGGTCTCGCGCTGGCCCTCGCGGCCGCCCGGCAGCGGGTGCCCTGCACCGTCGTGGTGCCGGAGGGCTCCCCGCAGGTCAAGGTGGACCGCATACGCGGATACGGTGCGCGCGTGGTGACGGTGCCGCCCGCTGAACGCCTGGCCGCCGCCACCGAGCTCCGCGACCGTGAACTCCTCGCGCTGGTCCCGCCCTTCGACGATCCCCGGGTGATCGCCGGGCAGGGCACCGTGGGCCTGGAGATCCTGGAACAGTCACCCGAGGTCACCACCATCGTGGTGCCGGTGGGTGGGGGAGGGCTGGCGTCCGGGGTGACCACGGCGGCCTGGACGGTGCACCCCCGCCGGGTGCGCGTGGTGGGCGTCGAACCCGAGTTGGCAGCCGACGCCGCGGAGAGTCTGCGCGAGGGACGTCTGGTCGCCTGGGAACCGGAGCGCACCCACCGGACCATGGCCGACGGGGTGCGCGTCGGCCTGTCCGAACGCACCTTCGCGCACCTGGCGGCCCGGTTGGACGAGATCGTCACCGTCTCCGAGGACGAGATCGCCGGAGCGGTGTCCGCCCTCGCCCACGGGGCCCGGCTGGTCGCCGAACCCAGCGGTGCCCTGGCCACGGCGGCGGTCCTGGCGGGAAAGGTGGAGACGGTGCCGGGGCGGCCGGAGGCCACGGTCGCGGTGGTCTCGGGCGGCAACGTGGACCCCGCCCTGTTCACTCGGTTGACCGCCGTGGGTTGAGCCCGGCTCAGTCGTCCAGACGCACGGTGACGGCGACCCGGCCCCGCTGGTTCGTACTGGCCACCGCGTGCCCGGACCGCACCCCTTCGGGCAACTCCAGGGACAGGGGTCCGCCCTCACCCGTGAAGTTGCGCCACCACTTCTTGCGTTCGGGGATGGCGACGGGGATGGTCACCGTCGATCCGCTGAGCCGATAGGCCACTGGGGTGGAGAACTCGCGCCCGGACCGCCGCCCCGTGTAGGTGACCACCGTCAGGTGTCGGCGCAGCGGCCGGCCCCAGCGGGGTGAGGCACGCAGCGCCGTCACGCACTGATTGAAGGGACGGACCACACGGTGCGGGATCGGACCTGCGTAACGCACGGGGACTCCAACCTTGGGGCTGCTTCAGGGGCGGACACGACCGTCGAGGAGCGTCGGACGCGTGGTCACCCTAGCCACGCCGGAGCGGGGTGGGGCCCAAGTGAGAGGCTGACGCGGGAAAGCCTCTCACCTGACCCCACACGCAGTCCTCAGGCGGCGCGCCAGCGGTAGCGCGAGTCCTCCGCCGTGGTCGTGCACTGCATGAGCGTGCCGTTGTTGGTGCGGCCGAACTGCCAGTGCTGCGAGCAGAAAGCGCCGGGATGCACGCCCTGGACCGGGGCCGGTTCCGGCGCGGGCTCCGGATCGGGCGCTGGTGCGGGTGCGGGTGCGGGCGCCGGTGCGGGCTCCGGAGCTGGTGCGGGTTCGGGCTCCGGCTCAGGTTCGGGCTCCGGTTCCGGCGTGGGGCTGGGGTCGCCGATCTCCCCGGGGCAGTCGAGGTCGGCGGAGACCACGAAGAGCTCCACCTCGAGGGTGTCGGAGAACGGCGCGGTGGCGCTCTTCTCCTCGGGCTCCTGTCCGCAGACGGTGTGCCCGTCGGCGTCCGCCGCCTCCGGGGCGTCCACGTCCCCGAAGGCGCTCCCGACCACCATGGCCAGGCCCGCGCCCTCGATCCACTCCCGGGCCTCGCCGACCTGCCCGTCGGTGAGGTCGGGGAGCGTGGGCCACTCCTCGGTGGTGTCGTCCTCTGGGCAGTCCACCCCCTCGGGAACCACGGTCAGCGCCGCGGTGTCCTCGGTGAGTTCCTGGTCGCACACGACCATCGCCGAGCGGGTCCACGGCGCGTCCTCGGAGAGCGCTCCCAGAACCAGGTCGTCGAGGTCCAGACCGGCCTCGTCCAGCTGTTCCTCGGCGTCCGGCAGGTCGAGCCCCACCAGTTCGAGGACGGTCTCCTCCGCGGGGGAAGCGGACGCGGGTTCCTCGGCCGTCGGCGGCAGGATCAGCGCGAGGACGATGAGCGCGACGAAGCCGAGGAAGGCCAGGGTCGCGCAGCCGCCGCACCCCAGGCCGATCCTGGCCAACGGGGAGAGTCTCCTCCGCCCCGGGACAGCCCCGGGTACGGATGGGGGATGGGTCATACGGGCTCCGTCTCAGGATCCGTGAGGGCGGAGCGGGCGCCGATCACCGTGCCGCACCATGCGGCGAATGCCACCATAACGGGGCGTGGGGAGTGGGTGCGGACCATCGAGAGAGGCGGAGAGCGCTCACAGCGCGGTCGCCAGGCACGACGGGCCCGGGGGCGTCGAGCGGGCGAAGATCCCGGCTTCCACGGCGATCGCCCAAGCGTGGGAGCGGCCCGGTCTCGCCGCGCGCTCACGGCAGTACGGGAGCGAGCGCGGCCGTGCCCGACACCGCAGCACGGGTCGAAGCCGTCCACACGGGCGCCAGGGGCGGCTGGTCAGGAAGGGCGCCGCCCCTCCAGCGCGCCCCGTGGTTCGGCTCGGCGTCGTGTCAGTCCTCGGTGGCGCGCCGGGCCGAGGCGGCGCGGTCCTCACGTCGGCGCATGGCCATGTCGGACAGGATGGCCAGGCCGAAGGCGATCACCAGCGTCACGATGACCGCCAGTGTGGTCAGGGCGGTGCCGAACGAGGTGGCGTCGATCATGGGTAGCTCCGGGGGTTCGAGGGCGCCGACGCCTCCAACCGTAATATGCGTTAACTTTCAGACCCAGTGTAAACCAGAGTGAACTGCGTCATAAGCCGCGGGTGCCTCGCCGCCCCGCAGCCGGGGCCGACCGGTGTGGCGGAGACGGGACCAGGGCAGGCTCCCGGTCATGTCGGACGCCGAACCCACTCCAGACGGTCGCTATGTCGTGGTCCGGGGACGAAAGTGGCGGGCCAGTGACCCGGAGCTCCCCGCGCCGGTGCGCCAGCGCCTGGTCGATCACCTGATGGCCGCGCGCCGAGAGGTGGCCTCCGCGCTGCGGGCGGGTGACGCGGAGGCGGAGAGGGAGGCTCGGGCGAAGGTGGGGCGCGCCAAGGAGGGCCTGGGGGAGAGGGGCACACCCTGGTGGGAACTGCCCGTCGACGACAGGCGCCGCCGCTGGGAACGGGCGCTGGGCGACCTCGACCCCGGCTGACCGCGACCCCGGCTGACCGCGACCAGGCGGACCCGAAGTGGTGTGCCCTCCCGAGTGACGGGAGGGCACACGGGGCCGCTCGCTCAGCCCCGGGGAGTGGGCGGAGTCGTACCCGGGCAGGTCTCCGTGACCGCCTCACGGGTCTCGAAGAACTCCACCGCCGTCTCGGCGCAGGGCAGGTTGGACAGCGTGCCGTGGCCGTCGTCCTCCACGCTCAGGACCCGCCCGCCGACGACCTCACTCATGTCCAGGGCCCAACGGTGGGGAGTGACCATCTCGCGGGTGTGCCCCACCAGCTGGAGCGGGCTCTCACCCCGGCTCAGCTCCGGCGCCAGGCCCGCCGAGGGCCAGCCCACGCACAGGTGCTCGTAGAAGCCCAGGGTGCCCATGGCGGGCAGACGCTCGGCCCGTTCGGTCCGGTGCTGCCACACCTGGTCGAAGTCACGCGGGCTCTCGGAGTCGTTGCACAGCAGCGCCATCTGGGCGAAGAAGGTACCGCCGTCGGTCTCGGTGTCCCAACCGAACCCCTCGGCGTGGGGCTGCCCCAGTTCGGGGACGCCCCCGTCCAGCAGGGCCACCAGGGCGGTCGCGTTGTCGGGCCACTCGCGCTCCGGTGTGGACAGCAGCGCCGTCACCGCGTCGCCGTCCACCACCGTTCCGTCGGGTGTGGTGCGCGGCTCCTCCGCCAGTTCGTCACGCAGATCCAGCACCCGCGTCCGTACCGGCCCGCCCTCCGTACCCAGACCGTAGACGTCGTCGTGCTCGGCCATCCAGTCGGTGAACCGGTGGAAGACCTCCTCGCCCGCCTCCGCCTGGCCCTCCTCCAGTCGGGACACGCTGGTGTCCGGGGACACCACCGAGTCCAGGAGCATGGCCTCCACCCGGTCGTCGAACAGGGAACGGTAGGTCACGCCGAGCAGGGACCCCCACGAGACCCCGTAGTAGCCGATGGTCTCCGCGCCCAGTGCCTGGCGGACCAGTTCCATGTCACGGGCCACGTTCTCCACGGTCAGGGAGTCGACCAGCTCCGGGTCGTTGGCGTGACACTCCGCGTTGATCCGGGCGTGCTCCTCGGCGACTCCGCGCGCCCGCTCCTCCGCGCTCAGGTCGGGCGAGGGATCGGGCGCGACGTAGTCGTCCTCGCACTCCAGGGCCGCGCTGTGACCGATACCGCGCGGATCGAACCCGATGAGGTCGTGCCGTAGCCCCAGTTCGCGCGCCTCACTGTCGAGGATGCGTCCGGGCATGGTCACGCCCTGATGTCCCGGCCCTCCGGGGTTGAACAGCACCGGGTAGGTGTTGTCCTCGGCGGCGGGCACCCGGGTCAGGGCGATCTCGATGGTGCGACCGCCGGGGTCGTCGTGGTCGAGGGGCACGGTCACGGTCCCGCACAGCGTGCGTTCGTCGTCCTCGTCCCAACCGGCGGCCACCTCCGAGCAGAGCCGCCAGTCCGGTTCCGGGGCGGGCACCGCACCGGCCGGGACGGCTCCGGTCGTGAGCATCAGTCCCGACAGGGCGGTCAGGGCCGTACCGCGTGCAAGGGGCATGGGGGTCTCCACTCGTGGGATCGGGGACGCGTCCGAGAGAGCTGACCGGAGCACGTGGCGCCCCGGTGTCTCGGAGTCGCCGCAATGCTACGTACGGCCACCCCCTCCGGGCATGCCCCTGGCGGATGATCCGACGGGTCTCCGAAGTACCGGGTGGAGGCCGTCGCGGTGTGTCCTTGGTCGGTTCGGCCACCGACTTTGGTGGGGGGTCGAGCGCTCGGCCGGGTGACGGCGCCCCGGACACGGCACGGGCGCCCTAAACTCAGCCCTCATGCGCACCCGGATCCCTCTTCCCAGCCGCTGCCTCGCCCGATGGCGCGGCCTGGACCCCCTCAGTCGACGCGAGTGGCGCGGGACCGCCGCCGACTGGCTCTACGCTCTGGGCACCCTGCTCTTCACCGTCCAGTTCCAGATCCAGGCCCTGGACGGCTGGGGCCTGGCCGGAGCCTGGACGGGGACTCTCCTCGAGACCCAGTCCGAGCTGTACGGCCCTGAGCTTCCGGGGCTGCTGTACGTCGCCCTGCCCGCGCTGTGCGCGTCGGCGGCGATGCTGGTCCGGCGTACCCACCCACTCTGGTTGCTGGTGCTGGCCCTCCTGCTACTCCTGGGGTTCGGCAACGTCGTCCCCGCCCTCGTGGCCGTCTACTCCTACGCGGCCTTCGCCCGGAGCCCGCTCTCCCCGGTCGCCTGGTCGCTGTGTTTCGCGGCGGCGGTGGTCGTCGTCTACCAGGACGAAGCCCAGTTCGTGTTCATGGGCGTGATGGCCGTGCTGCTGCTCCTGGCCCTGGGACTGTACGTGGGCACCCGTCGCCAGCTCGTGGATGGGCTCACCGAGCGGGCCGAACGGCTCGACCGGGAACGGCACCTGCTCGCCGAACGGGCGGTGAGCGCCGAACGCAACCGCATCGCGCGGGAGATGCACGACGTGGTCGCCCACCGGGTCAGCCTGATCGTCCTGCACGCCGGAGGGCTGGAGGTCTCCACCAGCGATCCGAAGGCCCTGGAGACCGCGGGGCTCATTCGAGGGACGGGACGCCAGGCACTCGGAGAGCTGCGCGACATCCTCGGGGTGCTCCGCCAACTGCCCTCGGGCCCCGCGCCCGACCAGCCGCAGCCCACCCTTGAACGGGTGCGGGAGCTGCTCGACGAGTGGCGTGAGGCGGGGATGACCGTCGAACTCCGGGACGGGCTCCCCGGGGCGGGCGACCTCCCGCTGCCGGTCCAGCGCACCGCCTTCCAGGTGGTCAAGGAGGGGGTGACCAACGCCGCCAAGCACGCGGCGGGGGCCGACGTGACCGTGTCTGTCCGGCTGGGCGGGGAGATCCTGACCGTGGAGGTCGCCAACGCGGAACCGCCGAGCGACCTGGTGCCGCCGCCCGAGAGCGGGTACGGATTGGCTGGGCTCCGGGAACGGGTGGACGCCCTGGGCGGCCGACTCACCTCGGAGGGGACCCCCGGTGGCGGCTGGCGACTGACCGCCGAACTCCCCGCGGTGGAGGCGCCCCCCGAGCCCGCCTGAGGGGCGGCGCGGGCACCAACGGGCCACTCAGGCAGTACTTCCCCAAGGGCACCGATCTGTCCGCGCACTCACTCGGACACCTGGAGGGGTGGTCCAGCTCAACGGGCGCCGACGCAAAACGCTCGGCTGGGATACCCCAGCCGAGCGCCTCGCCAAGCTGCTCCAAGCGAGCAGCTAGTCATCGGTGTTTGCGACGACCACCAGAATCCGACCAGGCACTCCGGGCCCTTCGTCGCACGTACCTACAGGATCGACCCGGGCGCGTAGGCGGCGGCGTCCGGACGGGCGGCGGTGATCTCCTCGATCCGCGCCACCACGGTCGCCACCTGGTCGGCGGCCGCACCCGTGAAGGTGATCCGGTCGGCCAGCAGCGCGTCCAGTGCGGCGCGGTCCAACGGGAAGCGCTCGTCGGCGGCCAACCGGTCCAGCAGCTGGTTGCCCACGCCCTCCTGGCGCATGGCCAGCGCGGAGCCCACCGCGTGCTCCTTGATGAGCTCGTGCGCGGTCTCCCGGCCCACCCCGGCGCGCACGGCCGCCATCAGCATCTTGGTGGTGGCCAGGAACGGGAGGTAGCGGTCCAGCTCGGCGGAGACCACGGCGGGGAAGGCACCGAACTCGTCCAGGACCGTCAGCATCGTCTCGACCAGCCCGTCGAAGGCGAAGAAGGCGTCAGGCAGCGCCACCCGGCGCACCACCGAGCACGACACGTCGCCCTCGTTCCACTGGTCGCCCGCCAGCTCACCGGTCATCGACGCGTACCCGCGCAGGATCACGGTGAGGCCGTTGACCCGCTCGCACGAGCGCGTGTTCATCTTGTGCGGCATCGCGGACGAGCCCACCTGGCCCTCGGCGAACCCCTCGGTGACCAGCTCGTGCCCGGCCATCAGACGGATCGTCTTCGCCAGGGAGGACGGGCCCGCGGCGAGCTGCACCAGCGAGGTCAGCACCTCGAAGTCCAGCGAACGCGGATACACCTGGCCCACGCTCGTGAACCGGTGCTCGAAGCCCAGGTGGGCGGCGACCTCGTCCTCCAGCGTGTTCAGCGCCGCACGGTCACCGCCGAGCAGGTCCAGCATGTCCTGGGCGGTGCCCACCGGACCCTTGATTCCACGCAGCGGGTACCGGGCGATCAGCTCGTCCAGGCGCCCCAGGGCCACCAGCACCTCGTCGGCGATCGACGCGAACCGCTTGCCCAGCGTGGTGGCCTGAGCGGCCACGTTGTGGGAACGGCCCGCCATGACCGTCTCGCCGTACTCGGCGGAGAGCCGACCGAGCCGGGCCAGCAGCGCCACCACGCGGTCGCGCACCAGGAGCAGGCTGTCGCGGACCTGGAGCTGCTCGACGTTCTCGGTGAGGTCACGAGAGGTCATGCCCTTGTGGACGTGCTCGTGACCGGCGAGGGCGTTGAACTCCTCGATCCGGGCCTTCACGTCGTGCCGGGTGACTCGCTCGCGCTCGGCGATGGAGGCCAGGTCGACCTGTTCGAGGACCTTCTCGTAGTCCTCCACCACACCGGCCGGAACGTCCACGCCCAGACGCGCCTGGGCGCGCAGAACGGCCAGCCACAGTCGCCTCTCGGCGACCACTTTGTACTCAGGGGACCACAGCCGGGTCAGCTCCGCGGACGCGTAGCGGGCAGCCAGGACATCGGGGATCACAGGTTTCGCGCTCACGTCGTCCCACCCTATCGCCCCGGAGCAGGGCGGTCGCGCGTCGGTCCAGCCCCAGTTCACCGGTAGTGCCGTCCCTACCCCGAAACGGTGGGTCCGGCGGATGTCCCCGCCCCGAGCCGCGCCCTAGCGTGGAGGCATGATCTCCCCGAACGTTCGCCGCACAGGGCCGAGCACGTTGCTCCAGTCGCTCGCCAGCCCCCGGTACCTGCTCTCGGCCTGGCCGTGGCGGTCCCTGGCCTACCAGCTGACGACCCTGGCCGTCGGGGGCACCCTGGTCGTCGTGGCGTCGCCCGTGTACGCGCCCTGGGCGGTGTTCGTGGCGCGGCTCGGAACCGTTGACGACGCGGGCTCGTTGACGTCGTGGTTCCTGTTCGGGCTCCTCATGGTGCTCTGCTTCGCCCCACTGGTGGCCATCCCCCTGGGCGCCCTGGAACGCCGACGCCTGTACCTGGTGATGCCGGAGGAGAACCGCAGCGGACACCGGCCCCCGCCGCCCGGCCTGTGGGGCTGGGTGCGCACCCGCTACTCCGAGGCCGCCACGTGGCGGGAGGTCGCCTACGCCGCGGTCATGTTCCCGATCCTCGGCCTCTGCCTGCTGGTGACCGTCTCGCTGACGGTGGCCACGGCGATCCTTGCGGCGGGACCCGTCCTGCTGCGCGACGAGAACGAGGGCCCGATCGCCCTGGGCTGGACCACCCTCACCACCCCGGCCGAGGCGCTGCCCTACGCCCTGGCCGCCCCACTCACGGCGGCCCTGCTCTTCTACGCCTGCGGGCTCATCTCCTACGGCCACGGGGTCATCGCCCGCGCCCTCCTGGTCGGACCGCCCAAGGAGGAACTGCGAGCCGAACTCGACCAGGTCACCGAGTCCCGCGCCCGGCTCGTGAACGCCTTCGAGTACGAGCGCCGCCGGATCGAACGCGACCTGCACGACGGTGCCCAACAGCGACTCGTGGCCCTCAGCATGGACCTGGGCATGGCCCGCGTGGACCTGGACGAGGGCTCACCCGCCGACCTCCGAGTGGCCGCGGCCCAGGTCAAGGCGGACGACCTCATCACCGAGATCCGTGAACTGGTGCGCGGCATCCACCCGCGCGTGCTCACCGACCGCGGACTGCGCGACGCCCTCCAGGAGCTGGCCGACCACTGCCCGGCACCCGTCACCGTGGAGACCGCGATCCCGCACCGCCTGCCCGCGCACGTGGAGGGGACCGCCTACTTCGTGGTCGCCGAGGCTCTCACCAACGTCTACAAGCACGCCCAAGCCGACGCCGTGACCGTGCGTGCCCACCTGGCCTCCGGACACCCCAGGTCCGCAACACCAGGGGCCCCGGGCGCGCCGCAGGACGACGGAACCGCCGTCCTCTCCGTGGAGGTCACCGACGACGGGGTCGGCGGTGCCGACGCCGACCGCGGCAGCGGACTCACCGGGCTCCGTGACCGGGTCGCGGTGATGGGCGGGACAATGAGACTCGCGAGCCCCGAAGGCGGGCCGACCCGAATCCGAGTGGAGCTGCCGTGCGGACCGATCCCCGCGAACCCGACTCCGTGACCCCCGTACCGACCGTGCTCGCGGAGGACGGAGTGCTGCTGCGTGAGGGCCTGGTGGGCGTGCTGGAGCGCTTCGGCTTCCCGGTGGTCGCCGCCGTCGAGGACGGCGACGCCCTCGTCGAGGCGGTGACCGAGCACCGCCCCGGCCTGGTGGTCACCGACATCCGGATGCCCCCCGACTTCACTGACGAGGGGCTGCGCGCCGCCGTGCGCCTGCGCCGAGAGGACCCCGGGCTGGCGGTGGTGGCGCTCAGCCAGTACGTGGAACTCAGCTACGCCACCGACCTGCTCGACTCGGGCGACGGCAAGGGCGTGGGATACCTGCTCAAACAGCGGGTGGGCGACGTCCGCGAGTTCGCCTCGGTCCTGCGAAGGGTCGTGGAGGGCGCCACCTTCGTGGACCCCGAGGTCGTCCGGCAGCTGCTGCGCCGCAGCTCCGACCCCCTCGAACGACTCACCGCCCGCGAACGGCAGGTGCTGGAGCTGATGGCCGAGGGGCACTCGAACGGGGCCATCGCCCGCAAGCTGGTGGTCAGCGACGCGGCGGTGGGCAAGCACGTCGGCAACATCCTGGCCAAACTCGACCTGCCGCCCGACGACGACACCCACCGCCGCGTCCAGGCGGTACTGGCGTTCCTCCGTGCCCAGGCCGACTGACCCGGGCGCGGCGGACACTCAGCCGTCCATGGAGCGGTCCACGACCACGGCCGACTCGTCGCCGATGACCCAGGCGTCGTGACCGGGCGGAACGAACGCCACCTGGCCCGCGCGCAGTTCGCGCTCGGCGCCGTCGGAGGTGCGGAACCCCATGGTTCCCTGGAGGAGCGTGAGCGAGTGGGTGGCCATGCACAGGTCCGTGCCCGCCTCGGGCCCCATGTGCTCGCTCCAGCGCCACCCCGGCTCGAGGGTGAGGCGGTTCAGTACCAGGCCGCCCAGGCGCATGGACTCCACGTGCCCGTGGTCGAACTCCATGCGGTCGTCGGAGGCGTCGAAGTCACCGATCCGCACGGCGCCCGGGGACTCCTCGTCCCAGGCCTGCACCATGGACTGGTGGACGATCCTGCCGTCGACCAGGTCCAGCATGGAGATGCTCTTGACAGTGAGCCCGTCCGGGTACGTGCACCGTTCCGTGTAGGCGGCGTGGTCGCCGTCGGTGACGCACTCCAGGACCTCGTGCTCCAGGTCCATCGAGTACACCTGCCGGAGCTGGTCCTCGATCGACTCACGGCCGTGGAGGACGGTGGGAGCGCTCGGCGGGGTGCGGCGGTCCACGGTCTCCATGTCCGCGTCCTGCGTGAACTGGCGGGCGAGCGTCTCGGTGTCACCCTCCTCGATGGCCCGCCGGAAGACCTCGATGTCGAATCCGGTGCTGCTGGTGTTGACAGACATGGTGCGGACCCCTTTCCGCTGGGAACTCGAAAGACACGCTCGACTCACGGGTGTCTCTCCCTCCACCCTCCTCCCCTCCCTGCCCCCGGTTCGACCAATCCCGGGTCAGGCCTGGGTTTGCCCGTGCCGGGAGAGGGGGAACGATCGGGGACGGCGAGGGGGAACACCCCGGACCCCCAGGAGGCACGATGAGGCCCACGGTCGCCGCTCCCGAGAGCGTCACCTGGAGGGTGCACCTGGACCGCTCCATGTGGGTGGCGGGTGTGCGCGCCCTCATGCTCCAGGCGCTGCACCCGATCGCCATGCAGGGGGTCTGGCAGCGCTCCGACTTCCGCTCCGACCCCACCGGGCGCCTGCTGCGCACCGCCCACTTCGTGGCGGTCACCACCTATGGCAGTCTGACCGAGGCCGACGCACTCGGCCGACACGTCCGCCGCGTCCACCGCGCGCTGAGCTTCACCGACCCCGCCAGCGGCCGGCTCCACCGGGTCGACCGGCACGACCTGCTCGTGTGGGTGCACTGCGCCGAGGTCACCTCGTACCTGGAGACCTGCCACCGTGCCGGGGTGGAACTGAGCGCTGCCGACCTCGACCGCTACCTCGACGAGCAGGCGCACACCGCCACCCACGTCGGACTGTCACCCGGCGACGTTCCCCGTGACGTCGCCGACATGCGCCGCTACCTGGCCGCCGTCCGGCCCAGCCTGCGCGTGACTCCCGAAGCCCGCCAGGCGGTGCGCTTCCTGCTCTGGCCCAGGATTCCCGACCGACTCGCCTGGCTCACACCGCTCAAACCGCTCTGGTTCCCGATCGGCGCGCTGTCCTACGCCACGCTGCCCCCGTGGGCACGCAGGGCCTACGGGACGCTCCCGGAGGTGCCCGGGGCGGGGGCAGCGGCCACCGCGAGCCTGCGGGCGCTGCGCTCGGGGCTCAACCGGGTGCCCGAGCGCTACTACGACCTGCTCTTCGACGAAGCCACCGTGCGCAGCGCGGACGAGGCCAGGCGACGGCTCCTCGCGGCCGGATACCGCGTGGAGGACGGGTTGCGTCTCGCGCGTCCCCGCGCCGTGCCCTCGTCCCCGCACGCCCGGGCCCTCCACGAACGGAGCCGGACCTCGACCGCGCCGACCCCACGGACTAACGTGGGTCCCAGGGGCGGCCTCACCAACGGGACACCGGAGGTGACATGGTCAAACGAAGGAAAGTCCGGTACGCGCTCGTCATGGGGACGTGCCTGGTGCTCTTCGTCGGCGCCACCCCCGCCTACTACCTGCTCGGCACGGGGTGGGCGGTGGGGATGTGCCTGGTGGCCATGGTGCTGCCACCGATCGCGATGACCCTGGGCAGCATCTCCGACCCGGACGACCCGCGCGACCATGACAACAGGTACGGGCCCAACGCCGAGTAGTCCGACGCCGACCGCGCCCGGCCCCGCGCCGGACCCGCACCCCGGTGTCAGCGCTCCAGGACGCGCCTCAGAGCGCCGAGGACCAGCTCGGCGCGGTCCAGTCGCGCGTTGTGGCCCATGAGGCCGATCCGCCAGACCGTCGCCGCGTACGGGCCCACACCGGCGCCGATCTCCAGGCTGTAGTCGCGCAGCAGTCGCTCGCGCACCTTGCCCGAGTCCACGCCCTCGGGAACACGCACCGAGGTCAGCTGGGACAACCGGTGCCCCTCGGCGGCGAACAGTTCGAGACCCATCTCCTGGAGGCCCTCGCGCAGGCGCGCGCCGGCCGCCTCGTGGCGCGCGGCGACGGAGTCCACGCCCTCCTCCACGATCCGGGCCAGCGCCGCGTCCAGGGAGGCGACCATCGCGGTCGGGGCGGTGTGGTGGTAGGCGCGCCCACCAGGGCCGCCGCGCACGTACGCGCCGAGCAGGCCGAGGTCCACGTACCACACGGGCGGGGCCTGCACCCTGCGCTCCCAGGCACGCTCGGAGAAGGTGAAGGGCGCCAGCCCCGGCGCCACGCCCAGGCACTTCTGGGTGCCGGAGTAGGCGATGTCCACCCGCCACCCGTCGAGGTCCATCGGCATTCCGCCCAGCGAGGTGACGCAGTCGGCCAGCAGCAGGGTGTCATCGGACCGTTCGCGCAGGGCCCGGCCCAGCGCGCCGATGTCACTGACCACACCGGTGGAGGTCTCCGCGTGCACGGCCGCCACCAGCTTCGGGGCGGGGTGGGCGTCCAGGACGCGCTGGACGTCCACGGGCTGGCCCCACTCGTGGTCCACCCGGACCACCTCGGCGCCGTAACGCCCGGCGACCTCGCACATCCGCTCGCCGAACAGGCCGTTGACCGCCACCACCACGACGTCACCGGAGTGCACGGTGTTGGCGAAGGCGGTCTCCATGCCGAGGGAACCGGTACCGGAGAGGGGGAGTGTGAGCGGGTTCTCGGTGCCCCAGAGGGAACGCAGCCGCTCGCAGGTGCGTTCCAGCAGGGTGATGAACTCGGGGTCCAGGTGCCCGAGGAGCGGAGCGGTCAGGCCCAGAGTCGCCTCCGGGTAGGGGTTGCTCGGACCGGGGCCCAGTAGGGTGCGTTCGCTGACTGACATGGTCGAACACTAGCCGGGACGGGCCCACCGGGCCCAAACGGGGTGATCCGGGGGCCGTGCTCCGGCTCTCGCGCCACCACCCGCCGCTCCCCCCACCTCGCACCGGTCCCGAAGCGGCCCAGACCAGGAAGGAGACGGGCGTCCCGCGCCCAGCCGGAGGCTGGTCCCCGCACGCCCAACCACCCATGACCGACACCAACACCGAGGCGGCCACACGAGCCGACACCGACGGCGTGCGCATGCTGCGGGTGGCCCACGACGACCCCCGGGTGGACGGGCTGCTCGCCGGGCTCCTTGAGGAGTACACCGAACGCTACGGCGCCGAGGGCGCGGCCAACGAACTCAGCCGCTACCCGGTCACCGAGTTCGTCGCCCCGCACGGCTGCCTGGTCCTGGCCGAACTCGACGGCGAGGTCGTGGCCGGGGGAGCGCTGCGGCCGTACCACCGGGACCGCGCGATCCAGGCCGACACCGTCGAGTTCAAGCGCGTGTGGACCAGCGCCCGGCACCGGAGGCGCGGACTGGGACGGCGGATCATGAGCGCGCTCGAGGGTGCGGCGCGTGACCTCGGCTACACCCGGGTCATCCTCTTCACCGGGCCCTCCCAGCCCGAGGCGGTCGCCCTGTACGAGCGGATCGGCTACCGCTGGGTGGACCCGGCCACCGTCGAGGACCTGCCCTACCCGAAGGCCATCCCCTTCGCCCACGACCTGGCCCCGGACCGGGTCTGACCGGCGGCGCACGGGCACACCGGCGCTGGTCCCGACGTTATGGGGAGCGCTATGTCCGGCGTGCGGACAGGGGTACGAAGGCCCCCGTACGATGAGGACAGGGCGACCGCCACCAGCGGTCCGCGCTCCCCGCACCCTTTCGACGAACTCTGGAGAGTCACAACGTGAGCGAGCAGCAGCGTCCCGAGGCCGAGGTCGACGCCCCCGTGTTCAGGCCGCGCAAGAACGGCCAGGCGCAGTCGGTCTCCGACGAGCTCGCGGCGTGGATGACCACCGGCTGGGCCGACACCGAACTGCGGGACCTCGAGCCGATCGAGCAGGCCGAGCACACCGCCCGCCGCCGGTCCACGCTCAGCGCGGCCTTCCCCGGCGACCGCCTGGTCATCCCCTCCGGGCAGCTCCTGACCCGCTCCAACGACACCGAGTACCCCTTCCGCGCCGCCACCAACTACGCCTACCTGACCGGTGACACCACCGACGGCAACTGCCTGGTGCTCACCCCGAAGGCCGACGGCGGCCACGACGTGGTCCTCTACCTCAAGCCGCGTTCCAACCGCGACAACGGCGAGTTCTGGCTCGGCGGCTACGGCGAGCTGTGGACCGGACGCCGCAACAGCCTCGGCGAGGCCTCCGACCTGCTCGGCGTGCCCACCGCCGACGTCCGCACCCTTCCCGCGGAGCTTCGCGGCGACGCCTCCGTCACCACCCGCGTGGTGCGCGGCCACGACGCCGAGATCGACGCCCTCGTGGACGAGCTGCGCGCCGACGCTGACGACGAGGCCCGCGCCAAGTCCGCTCAACTCGACGAGGACCTCGGCGTCGCCCTGGCCGACCACCGCCTGGTCAAGGACGAGTGGGAGGTGGCCCAGCTCCAGCTGGCCGTCGACGCCACCGCGCGCGGCTTCGGCGACGTCGCCAAGGCGCTCCCGCAGGCCAGGGACACCTCCGAGCGCTTCGTGGAGGGCACCTTCTTCCTGCGGGCCCGGGTGGAGGGCAACGACGTCGGCTACGGCACCATCGCCGCCTCCGGCGCCAACGCCACCACCCTGCACTGGACCCGCAACGACGGCCCGGTCCGCGAGGGCGACCTGCTGCTCCTGGACGCCGGGGTGGAGACCACCACCCTCTACACCGCCGACGTCACCCGCACCATGCCGGTCTCGGGGACCTTCACCGACCTCCAGCGCAAGGTCTACGACCTGGTCTACGAGGCGCAGGAGGCCGGGATCGCCGCCGTGGCCCCGGGCCAGCCCTTCACCGCCTTCCACGAGGCCTCCCAGCGCGCGCTGGCCGAGGGCCTGGTGGAGTGGGGCCTGCTGGAGGGTCCGGTCGACCGCGTTCTCGAGCTGGGCCTCCAGCGCCGGTACACGCTGCACGGCACCGGCCACATGCTCGGCATGGACGTGCACGACTGCGCCGTGTCCCGTCAGGAGACCCACCTGTACGGCGAACTGAAGCCGGGCATGGTGCTCACCGTGGAGCCGGGCCTGTACTTCCAGCCCGACGACCTCACCGTCCCTGAGGAGCTGCGCGGCATCGGCGTGCGCATCGAGGACGACGTCCTGGTCACCGAGGAGGGCCGCACCGTGATGTCGGCCGGCCTGCCGAGGTCCTCCGCCGACGTCGAGGCCTGGTTGGCCGAGCGCCTGCCGCGCTGACCGCAGCGTTCCCGAGGCCCGAACCGGCGCACGGGCCGTCTTCCCCGGAGGAAGGCGGCCCGTGCGCCGTGTCCGGCCCGGAATTCGGTCACCGGTGGGCCTGTGTAGCGGCGGTGGCCGGAGGATTTCGGCTGTCCGTAGCCTCGCTCCGATCGTGGGCGGGAATGTGGCATGCCCGCCCTGTCCGGATATTCAACGGGGCGGGTATGGAACCATCAGTCTGATCCACCGACGGCCTTCCCGATCAGGGAGCGGTCCGATCTGGCACCCGCTACGGTTTTTGTGGCGAGCGGATACGTAAGACAGAACTGGGGGAGGTTCACGCGTGCGCGCGGAACGGCTGTGGCGCAGGGGGCTGAGGTTTCCCCGCCTGTTCCTGGCGGAGCGGACGGTCCTCGTTCACGGCGACGTCGACCCCAACCCCGACCCCAGGAAGTCGCGGTACGAGGCCCGGGCCTTCGACACCCGCTCCCTGCGCCCCCTGGGCACCGCCTTCGAGGCGCAGGGACCGGTCAACCTGGCGCGGGCGCCCGACGGGCAGCAGTGGCCCGGCACGGTCCTGGTCCAGGCCTCCCGGCGCTCGGTGACGGTGCGCGACCCGAGCACCGGCACGCCGCTGCTGGAGACCGACCTCGCCGAGCCGGGTGAGCTGTGGCCAGACGACGTGGCCCTGCGCGTCCTGGACAAGGAGGCGGTGGTGCTCCTCTTCGGTGAGGACGGTGACGGCGGCACCCGGTGGTGGGCGGTGGACCCCTTTACAGGGGAGACCGTGCCCGACCTCGCCGACTCCCGGCCCGGCCACGAGGCCCGGGGGGAGCGGATGTCCTTCGCCGGTGACTTCCTGGTCGCCCCCGGTCAGGACCCGGGCTTCGACCCGGTCATCCTCGCCGACTACGAACACCCCCGCGAGCGCGTGTACCGGTTGGAGGACGGCGAGTACCTCGGCGAGGTGGAGAGCCACGCCGACTCCGAGACGGTGGCGGCCCGGGTGGGCGGACGATCCCTGCTGGCGGTGGCCGGAAGGGTCCACTCGCTGCCCGACCTCGAACTGGTCGCCGAGCTCGGCGGGCCGCGCACACTGGTGTCCCTGGCCGAGTGGGAGGGCGAGGCGGTCGCCGTCTACCAGGAGGAGGACGCCCGCCCCGGCGGTCTGGGCTCCTGGTACCTGGACCGGCTGCGCGTCCGGTACCTGGACCGCCCGGGACAGCCGGTCGTGGAGATCCCCGAGACCTGGCCGGGCGACCTGGAGGACCTGGTCGCCGCACCGGACCGGGTGGTGGTCCTGGCCACCACCGAGGGTGTGTACGCCCTGAACGTGAAGCCCTAGGTCGTGGTTTGGCTCCCTCCGCCCACCCGTCACCCTCCACCACCCTCAACGGACGCCTGCGGCGCGGTGCTTTCCCTCTTCGTCGCCCTCCACCGCCCTCAAGGGATGCCTGTGGCGCGGTGCTTTCCCTCTTCGTCGCCCTCCACCGCCCTCAAGGGATGCCTGTGGCGCGGTGCTTTCCCTCTTCGTCGCCCTCCACCGCCCTCAAGGGATGCCTGTGGCGCGGTGCTTGCCCACCCGTCGCCCTCCACCGGCCTCAACGGACGCCTGCGGCGCGGTCTCCTCGCGTCACACCAGGCGGCCTCTCACCGCACCGACGAAGCTCAGAAGCCAACCCCGGGCAGACCCCGCTGTGCGACACCGCGGAGCCTGCGTGGCAGCGCACAGCAGGGGCAGCCTCGCTCCACGGCCCGCGAGGGATGGCCGGGCCCCGCTGTGTGAGACTGCGGAGCTTGCGTAGCGGTGCACTGTAGGGGAGATAGCCGCTCACACTGGTGGCGGCTCCGCCGCCACCGGTGAAAACATCCAGA
This sequence comes from Nocardiopsis sp. B62, assembly GCF_018070675.1. Lineage (NCBI taxonomy): Bacteria > Bacillati > Actinomycetota > Actinomycetes > Streptosporangiales > Nocardiopsidaceae > Nocardiopsis > Nocardiopsis sp. B62. The sequence goes on from NZ_JAGPXK010000001.1 coordinate 29,743, forward strand.
AGACACCCCTTGGCCCAGGGGCCGCCCCGGTCGGGTCATGGCACCGCGGGCAGCCCTGTGGCCGGACCGGTCGCGTCTCCCGTGCCGGTGACAGCGTGCCCAGCGGTCCCGGGCCGATCGGGCGGCAGGGCGCTGGCCTCGGCGACGAAGTCCCTCCTCCAACCACCCCGCGCGGTCCGCGCCCGCGACGACGCGGTCCGCCCCGGCCTCCGCTTACGCCGCGTGGAGCTCGGCGGGGACCCCCTGGACGGGCAACTGGTCGAGGTCAGGACCGACGAGGGGAGCGGGTCAGGCGTCGACCCCGGCCAGGTACCCCCGTGAGGCCTCGTAGGCGCGGTCGATCCGCCTCTGTACGGTGTCCAGCCGCCGGAACGCCAACGGTTTGTCGTCGCCGTCCAACGAACCCCCGCTGGGCAGTACGTGCAGCCGGACGTCCTCCGGCAGCGTCGCGAGGTCCCGGGCGAAACGGTGGCGGCGCGCGATCTCGAAGGCCACCCGCGCCGTCTCCACCGGGTTGGTCGGCGGCGACAGCGGCTCCTCCACCCGCCCCACCTGCAACACGTACACCGTGCGCGCACCCGCCCGAACGGCGGCCTCGATCGGGATGGAGTTGACGATCCCGCCGTCCATGAAGTGCTCGCCGTCGATCCGGGTGGGCGGCAGCAGCCCCGGGACGGCGGAGGAGGCCAGCACGGCCTCGATCAGCGGCCCCTCAGAGAACCAGTGCTCGGCCGCACGCTCGATGCTGGCCGCCACCACACGCAGCGGTACCGCCAGGTCCTCGAAGGCGGGATCGGGGCCCAGCATCTTCACCAGGAGGCGGCGCAGCGGTTCGGGCGAGATCAGGTGCGTGCGGGTCGTCACGATCCGGTGCAGCTGACGGCCCACCGCCTCCCCGAACACCGTGTTGGCCTCCTCCGAGGTCCAGGTGCGGGTCAGCCGCTCCACCGCCGCCGCCGAGGGGTCGGCGGCCAGCACCGCGCCGTTGATCGCGCCGATGGAGGTCCCCACCACCAGGTCCGGTGCGATCCCCTCCTCCAGCAGCGCGCGGATCATGCCCACCTCGACGGCGCCGCGCACCCCGCCCCCGCCGAGCACGAACGCCACCGGACCGGGGTCGCGTCCACCGGTGGGGGTGTCCGGGGGGTCGGCTGCGATGGGCGGGGTGGTGCCACGGGGGGTCTCAGGCGCGTCTGTCACCCGGACAGTGTAGGAAGGGAGGCGCTCCGGAACCGGCCTGGGCGGCCCCTCACTCCTCGACGGTGCGCAGGACCTCGAAGTCGATCCCGGCCCGGGGCAGCCTCCGGATGAGCGCGTCGCCCATGGCCACGGCGGTGGTCACCTGGCCCGAGGTCGGTGGGAGGTCGTCCTCCCACAGGCACAGCGCCGACTCCGCGAGCATCCCCGAGGTCGCCCCGTACCCGGGCTCGCCACCCGAGACCAGCGTGTGCACCCGACGGCCGCCGCCCGACCCCGCGAAGTGGACGGTGAACCACCCGTTGGCCAGCTGCTCCTCGGAGGGGCCCGCGCCCGGCGGACGCAGCGACTTCAGACGATTCCGCAACGGCGGTGCCTGGGCTGCCGCCATCACCCCGGCGGCCGCGCCGACCGCGCCCAGGGCGCTGCCGAGCCGCCGGAAGGCCGCGTAGTGGCCGTAGGTGAAGTCCGGTCCGTAGCGTTCGAGGGCCGCCGCCGACCTGACCACGACCCGAGGGTCCAGGGTGGGCAGGGGCAGGGTCCACCCCCGCGCCAGCCGGGTGCGCGGCCGACCACGGTTGTCGATCCGCACCCGCCGATCCCGCGGCCCGTCCTCGACCCGACTCCGCTCCCGCGCCGCCGCCAGCATGCCCGCCGAGTCCGCGAAGGCGTCCACGGCCGAGTGCAGGGTGCCCCCGGAGACGTTCCCCCGGGCACGAACGAACCCCTCCACGTGCAGCGGAACCCCCTCGGGCAGCCGCTCGACGGTGAACAGCACCCCCAGGTCGTGGGGGATCGAGTCGAAACCGCAGGCGTGCACGATCCGCGCGCCGGTGCGGACCGCGGTGGCGTGGTGGCGGACGTACATGAGGTCCACGAAGGCGGGCTCGCCGCACAGGTCCACGTAGTCGGTGCCCTCGGCCGCGCAGGCGGCCACCAGGGGTTCGCCGCGCTCGGCGTAGGGTCCCACCGTGGAGATGACGACCCGGGCGGAGGCGGCCAGGGCACGCATCGAGGCGGGGTCGTCGACGTCGGCCAGCAGCAGCTCCGGCAGGGGCCGATCCGGATCGATCTCGGCCAGCTCCGCCCGCACCGCCTCCAACCGGTCGCGGTCCCGCCCCGCGATGGCCCACCTCAGCCCACGTGGGGCGTTGGTGGCCAGGTACTCGGCGGTCAGCGAACCGGTGAAGCCGGTCGCGCCGAACAGGACGATGTCATGACCGCGTTCCACGGTGGTCCAACCTCTCAGATCTGCTCCATGAGCCGGACTCAGTCTCGCACGCCAGGTCCAGCCGGTTTGGCGGGCCGGGGCCACCGGGTAGGCAGCTCCGGAACGGCATCCGAGCACAGGAGAGACACCATGGCCGACCTGGTCGACCTGCACGGCACCGCGATGGCGGAGTTCGACCGCCGAGTGGCGGAGGTGGCCCTGACCGACTGGGCACGACCCACCCCCTGCACGGACTGGGACGTGCACGACCTGGTCAACCACCTCACCTCGGAGCAGCTGTGGGTGCCGTCCCTGCTGGACGGAGCGAGCATCGAGGAGGTCGGGGACCGCTTCGACGGCGACGTCCTCGGCGAGGAACCGGCCGCCACCTGGTCCGTGGCCTCCCGAGAGGCCCGCACCGCCTGGCTGGCCCCCTCCGCGCTGGAACGGACGGTGCACCTGTCCTTCGGCGACGTCCCGGGCCACGTGTACCTGTGGCAGATGACCTTCGACCTCGGGGTCCACGCCTGGGACCTGGCCAGGGCGGTCGGCGCCGACGAGCGGCTCGATCCCGCTCTGGTCGCGGAGCTCCTCGAATGGGCCGGTGAGAACCAGGCGGTGCTGTCCGGCAGCAGCCTGTTCGCCGAACAGGTCCCCGTGGGGCCCGACGCCGACCCCCAGACCCGGCTCCTCGCCCTGACCGGGCGCAAGGCCTAGACGGAGTCCCCGGGCGGTGCCCTCAGCCGCGCTCCAGGGCCCGGCCCAGCACGCGGGCCCCCTCGGGGAAGGCACCCGGGCGTGGGCCCGCGTAGTTGAGCCGGAGGTAGGGGCCGGTGGGCTCGGCTGGGAACCACTCGCCGCCGGGGGCGACGACGACCCCGGCCTCCTCGCACTCGCGGACGACACGGGGCAGGTCGGTGGCGTCCGGCAGCCGCAGCCACAGGTTGAGCCCGCCCTGGGGAACCGCCTCCAGATACGTGCTGGGCGCGTGCTCGCGCAGCGCCTCGACGAGGAGGTCGCGGCGCGCGGCCAGCTGCTGGCGCAGCCCCCGCAGGTGGGTGCGCCAGGCGGGCTGGGTGACCACGTCCAGCGCCACCGCCTGCAAAACCCCGCTGACGTACATGGCCTCGGACTGCGCGTCCGCGAGCACGCGCTCCCGGGCCGGACCCCGGGCGACCAGCCCGGCCACGCGCACGGACGGTGACACGCTCTTGGTGAGTGAGCGCAGGTACACCACGTGCCCGCCGTCGTCACGCGCCGCCAGAGGGGTCGGCCGCGCGTCGATCCCGAAGTCGTGCGCCCAGTCGTCCTCCACGAGGAAGGCGCCGTGGCGACGCACGATCTCCAGCACCCGGTCGCCCAGGTCGGTGGACCAGCGGGCTCCGGTGGGGTTGGCGAAGTTGGGCTGCGCGTAGAGCACACGCGCCCCGGTCCGCTCGAACGCGCGGTCCAGTTCGTCCGGGTCCGGTCCGTGGATCCCGCTGGGCACCGGAACCGCCTCCACACCCGCCTGCGCGGCCGCGCGGGTCGCGCCCCAGTAGGTGGGTGACTCGATCAGGGCGGGCCGTCCGGCACCCACCAGGGAGCGGAACACACCGCTCAACCCGCTCTGGCTTCCGGGGAGGACGAGCACGTCGCCGGGCGCGGGTGGCGTGACACCCACGGGGGTGTGCGCGGTCAGCCCGGCGGCGAACCAGGCCTGGAGGTCGGGCAACCCGGCAGACGGGGGCCTGGCCACGGTCGCCTCGCTGCGGGCCGCGCGCGCGAAGGCGGCGCGCACCAGTCGTTCGGGGAGCAGTTCCCGGTCCGGGTAGCCCGAGTGGAGCGCGATCGCGTCGTTGGGCGGGGTGCGCAGCGCCGTGTTCAGACCGGGGGAGCGGTGCCGGGGCGCGCCGAGCGCGGCGGTCTGCCACCCGTAGTCGTGAGGCCGGGCAACCCGGATCGCGCGAACGAAGGTGCCCACGCCCGGACGGCTCTCCAGCACTCCCTGCGCGGCCAGCGTTCGCAGGGCCTTTTGCACCGTGACCGGACTCGCGGCGTACTCGGCCACCAGGGCCCGGGTCGAGGGCAGCCTGGCTCCGGGCGGCGCGCCGGCGATCCACGCGCGCAGCCCCTCGACGATTCGCGCACTGCTATCGTTGGACATGAGGATCAATAGTAGCGCTACTCATGATCAGCCCAGGGTGCTATCCACTCGAACCGGGCTCTGGTGGGGGCTTCTGGGGGTCGCGGCCTTCTCCCTGACCGTCCCGTTCACCCGCGTCGCGGTGGCGGGCGGAACCATGTCACCCCTGTTCGTCGGCTCAGGGCGCGGGGTGGCCGCCGCCCTGCTGGCTGGCACCGCGCTCGCGCTCACCCGGCAGCGTCTTCCCCGGGGCGGCCAGTGGTTCCGTCTGGCGCTGGTCGGCGGGGGAGTGGTGGCGGGGTTTCCGCTACTGACCTCGTTCGCCCTCACCACCGCGTCGGCCAGCCACGGCGCGGTCGTCATCGCTCTGCTGCCCGCCGCGACCGCCGTGACGGCGGTGCTGCGTGGTCACGAACGGCCCCCGGCGGTGTTCTGGGCCATGGCGGCGGTGGGCGCGGCCGCGGCGGTAGGCTTCGCGAGCCTCCAGGGAGCGGGGGCCGGTTCCGGCCTGGTCTGGTCCGACCTGCTGCTGTTCGGCGCGGTCATCGCGGCCGCGATCGGCTACACGGAGGGCGGTCTCCTCGCCCGCGAGCTCGGCGCGTGGCAGACCGTCTCCTGGGCCCTGGTGCTCTCCGCCCCGTTCATGATCGCCCTGTGCGGGGTCGCGGTGGCCCAGCAGCCGCCGAGCGGGACCCCGGCCGAGTGGGCCTCGTTCGCCTACCTGGCGGTGGTCAGCATGTACCTGGGCTTCTTCGCCTGGTACCGGGGCCTGGCGATCGGCCCGATGACCCGGGTGAGCCAGATCCAGCTCACCCAGCCGGTGATGACCCTCGGATGGGCCGCCCTGCTGCTCGGTGAGCACCTGACCTGGCCCACGGTCCTCGGCGGGGCCGCGGTGGTCCTGTGCGCCACCGTCGCCGTCCGGTCCAGGCTCGGACGGACGACGGTGGTCAGGGGCGGCCCCGCCGTACGGAGAAGCGGGACCTAACCCGTGGTCACCCGCTCCGCCTCGGCGTCAGTCTCGGAACCCTCGTCCTCGCCCGCGGCGCGGGGAGCGGGGGCGGGGACGATCCCCTGCTCCACCGCCATCTCCCGGACCAGGCGCGGAGCGCTCCACAGCGTGGGCAGCAGGATCAGCCCCACCGGTACGGCGGTCACCACGATGAACGACTGGAGGGCCTGCACGCCGTTGTCGCCCACCGTGAGCAGCACGATGGCGGCGGCGCCCATACCGAGGCACCAGAACGCCCGCACCCACGGGAAGGGCTCGCCCGAGTGCATGCTGGCGGAGGAGATCGAGTACGACATGGCGTCGAGCGTGGCGGCGAAGAAGATGAGCGTGACGACCACCATGATCAGCGCCAGCACCGCGCTCAGCGGCAGGGCCTGAACGATGGCCAGTGCCGCGGCGGGAAGGCCGTGCTCCTCGTACGGGCCGGAGACGGCCCCCGGGTCGCGCTGCTCGAGCCACAGCCCGCTGCCGCCCAGGGCGGTGAACCACACGGAGGTGACGACGGCGGGCAGCACCGTGGCGCCCACATAGATCTGGCGGACCGTGCGGCCCTTCGAGATGCGAGCGATGAAGATGGCCATGATCGGGCCGTAGCCGATGAACCAGCCGAAGAAGAAGACGGTCCAGTAGCCGAGCCACTCGGTGTCGCCCCGGAACAGGGCCATGGGTACGAACTCACGCACGTGCACGGCGCTGGCCTGGAGGAACAGGTCGACGACGAAGGGCAGGGAGGAAAGCCCGACGACGCACACGATCAGCACCAGCGCGGCCCAGACGTTGATCCGGCTGAGCAGCTGGATGCCCCGGTCGAGGCCGCTGAGTACCGAGATGGTCGCCACGACCGTCAGGCCCAGGATGATCGCCACCTGGGTGCCGAACCCGGAACCCACCCCGAACATCTCGCCGCCGATGTAGGACATCTGGAGACCGAGGAAACCGATCGGGCCGACGGTTCCGGCGACCACGGCGACCACGCAGCTGATGTCGGCGACGGTGCCGATCCAGTGGGTGCGGATGCGCTCACCCATGAGCGGCCACAGCAGTGTGCGGGGTCGCAGGGGCATGCCCTTCTCCACACCGCGCATCATCACCAGCGTGGCCAGCGAACCACCGATCGCCCAGGCCGGGAAGCCCCAGTGGACGAAGGTCTGCGCGAGGGCGACCGAGGCGCCTTCCATGCCGCCCGCCATGTGCGCGTACTGCGGCGGCGGGTCGACGTAGTGGGCCAGGGGCTCGGCGGCGGCCCAGAAGACGCCGCCCGCGGCCAGCAGGGTGGTCAGGACCATGGCGACCCACCGGAACCAGGTGAACCCGGGGGCGTCGGTTCCGCCCATCCGCACCCGCCCGTAGCGGGAGAAGGCCAGGATCGTGGCGATGACCACGGTGGCCAGGAGCAGGACCTGCCAGTAGGCGCCGAACCAGCGCGCCGACCACGCGAACGCGGCGTCAACGGCGGCGCTGACACCGGAGGGGGACACGAGCGCCGCCAGGACGAAGGCGATCAGCAGGCCGCCGGAGATTCCGACGACCCAGGGATCCGGTCGTCGGCCGGTTTCGGGCACGCGTGTGCTCGGGGTGGAAGACATGGAGTAGAGGATGCCCCTCGATTGGAATCATCCACCGGAAGCCCCGGCAGACCGGCCGAGTCTACGTGCGTTCGTCCAGGTTGGAGCGGAGATGAGAGGGTGCGTCGCGCCACGCCGGTGTGTGGCCGTGAACGCTTTCGCGCCGGTGTCTGCGTACGGCGCAGGCGCCGAGAACCCCCGCGCACGGGGCGATCCGTCGTACCGGCCACCCACCGTCGCCCCCCGGCTCGGGGACGACAGCGGCCGCCTCAACAGAGGAGGGCCACCGAGTCCCGCTCCACCAGGTGCACGGGAAGTCGGACGCGGCGCCCTTCGGGGTCCTCGTCCGGGGAGACCAGCAGGCGCATGGCGTGATCGCCCAGCAGCTCCCGGTCCAGGCCCACGGTGGTCAGGCCCGGGTCGAGCAGCCCGGAGGTGGCCAGGTCGTCGTGCCCGACCACGCTCACGTCCCGACCGACCCGTATCCCCAGGGAGCGGGCGGCGGCGTACACGGCCGAGCCCAGGTAGTCGGAGTTGACCACGAAGGCCTCGTGCCCGCCCGCCCCGCCGCGCCCACGGGAGCCGACGCCCAGCCGCTCCACCACCATGCGGGCGACGCTGTCGTGGTCCAGGTGACAGCGCACCACGGTTCCCGCCAGGCCCCACTCCTCGCATCGACGGACGAACTCCTCCTCGCGTCCCCAGTCGGCGGCCAGCCCCTCGGGGGCCACGACCAGCGTGGCCCCCCGATGGCCCCGCGCGCGCAGGTGCCCCAGTGCCAGGGCGACGGCGGCCCCGTCGTCGGGGCCCACCGTCGACAGCCGCGCCCCACCGGAGAGCGCGGGGTCGGGCGTGCGGTTGAAGGCCACCACGGGGACGTCGGGGTGACGGGGGAGCCAGTCGGTCAGCGGACCGTGCCGACCGATCGGGCTGATCGCGACCCCGCCGACCCCCTCGGCGGCGAGCCTGCGCAGCGCGGCGGCCTCGCGGTCCACGTCGTAGTCGGAGCTGAGGATGAGCAGGAACGCGCCCTCACGATGCGCCCGCACCTCCATGCCCCGCAGCACGTCCAGGAAGAAGGGGTTGCGCATGTTGCGGATGACCACCCCGTAGGCCGACCTCTGTCCGGTGCGCAGCGCCCGCGCCCGACCGTCCACCTGGTAGTCGAGGTCGGCGGCGGCCCGGCGGACCCGCTCCACGGTCGCCGGAGCCACCCGCCCCTGGCCGTTGAGCGCGAAGCTGGCCTGGGCGACCGAGACCCCGGCTCGGGTGGCGACGTCGCGCAGGGTCACGCGCTTGCGAGAGGCGGGCATGGTGGTCCTTCCGAAGGGAGGTGTCCGGCCATGATGCCGGGGCGGCGGCGGGTGTGCCACGGCGGTCCGGGCGGGCGGGGGCCGGTGCCCGGCGGTCGAGCGGGGCCCGTGCCCGCCCTGGACAGCGGGTCTTCGGCGCAGGGCCGGGCGGGACCGGGTGGCGGCGTTGGCCGAGGATTCCCAGGGTGTTGGCCCGCCGGACACTGATCACGACAGTGCAGGTCACCCCCATGCTGAATCGTTTCATCACGAAGCACCCCCAACCCACCCTCGGCCCGCCGACCGGGCCGCCTGATCACCCTCGGAGCCCTCATGTCCCACCGACGCACGGCGATCACCGGCGCCGTCGTGACCCTCTCCGTCCTGGCCCTGACCTCGTGCGGCAACGTCGACGCCCCCGCGGGATCGGCCTCGGGCGACGGCGACGTCGTCATCACCTACAACTCGCCCTCCGAGTGGGGCAACTACGGCGAGGTCCTGCGCGCCTTCACGGAGGAGACGGGCATCAGCGCCCCGAACGACCCCAAGAACTCGGGGCAGGCCCTGGCCGCGCTCCAGGCCGAGAGGGGCTCACCCGTCGCCGACGTCGCCTACACCGGCATCGCCTTCGGCGAGCAGCTGGTGGAGGCCGGGGTCCTCCGGGAGTACGTGCCCGAGGGCGCCGAGCAGGTCCCCGACGAACTCCGTGACCCGGACGGCGCCTGGACCAGCGTCCACACCGGCACCATCGCCCTCATCGTCAACGAGGACCACCTCGACGGAGCCCCGGTGCCCCAGAGCTGGGACGACCTCCTCGACCCGGCCTACGAGGGCAGGGTCGGCTACCTCGACCCCACCCAGGCCGCCGTGGGCTACTCCGCCGCCACCGCCGTCAACGTCGCCCTCGGCGGCGACTTCGACGACTGGGGCCCGGGCCTGGACTACCTCAACGCCCTCAGGGACAACGGGGCCGCCACCTCCGCCCAGACCGCCACCGCCAAGGTCGCCCAGGGCGAGATCCCCATCCTCATCGACACCGACTTCAACGGCTACAAGCTCCGCGACGAGGGCGCCAACGTCTCCGTGGTCATCCCCGAGGAGGGATCGCTCCAGATCCCCTACATCGTCGGACTGGTCGAGGGCGCCCCCAACGAGGACAACGGCAGGGAGCTCCTCGACTTCTACTTCTCCGAGCAGGGCCAGGCCCTGTTCGCCGCCGGGTACATGCGCCCGGTGACCGGCGAGATGCCCGACGAACTCGCGGACAGGGTGCTGCCGCCCGAGGACTACGAGCGGGCCGCCACCGTCGACTACGTCGAGCAGGGACTGCGCCAGCAGGAGTTCATCGAGCTCTACCAGGACGAGGTCGGCTTCTAGTGCCCTCCCGCACCGCCGTCGGGAGCCGCACGGAACCCGCCACCGGAGAGGGCACCGCCCCCGCCGTCCACGGACGCGCCCTGGCACCCCCGGCCTGGCTCGCCGCGCTCCCCGCCCTGGTCGTCATCGGCCTGTTCAGCGCCTACCCCGTCGCCGTGATGGTCGCCAACTCCCTCGGTCTGGGCCAGCCCCCGGCCGACGGAGGACCCACGCTGGAGCACTACGCCCGGGCGTTCGGTTCGGCCGCCGTCCGCGACGCCCTCCTGAACTCGCTCTACATCGCCGTGGGCTCGGTCCTGTTCACGCTCTGCGTCGCCGTGCCCGTGGTGCTGCGCCAGGCCGACGACGACCGCGAGGGCCGGGGCGGCGCCACCACCGATGCCCTGCTCACCCTGCCCATCGCCCTGCCCGGGATCATCATCGGGTTCTTCGCGATCGTCCTCACCGGACGCACCGGACTGCTGGGTCTGGCGTGGGACGGCTTCTCCGGCCTGGCCTACACCTTCCCCGGACTGCTCATCGCCTACCTGTACTTCTCCCTGCCCCGCGTGCTCGGCCCACTGCGCGGCGCCGCCGCCACCCTGGACCCCTCCCTGCCCGAGAGCGCCCGCACCCTGGGCGCCTCCCGTCCGCGCGTGTTCCTCACCGTGACCCTGCCGCTGCTGCTGCCCGCCGCCATCGAGACCAGCGGCACCGCCATCGCGGTCGCCCTGGGCGGGTACGGCACCGTCGCCACCCTGTCCGAGGGGGTGCGGCTCCTGCCGCTGAACGTGGCCAACGAACTCACCACCGGCTACCGGCTCGCCGCCTCGTCGACCCTCGCGGTGATCCTCGCCGCCACGGCCGTGCTGGCGCTGGTCCTGGGCCGGGTCCTGGCCCGAGTCGTCCGCCGGGCGGTGTCCTCATGACCCGGATCATCACCCGCCTGACATGCGCGTTCGTGGCCATCCCGCTCCTGGCCACCCTCATCGCCGCCACCAGCGTCGACTTCTCCCAGGGGCCCTGGGGCGGCGGGCCCACACTGGACTGGTTCGCCCACGCGTGGCCGCCACTGGCCCCGGTGATCGGCCGCAGCCTGGCCGTGGCCGCGCTGGTGGTGCTGCTGAACCTGGCCGTCGGCGGGCCGCTCGCCTGGTGGGTGGCCCGCCACCCCTCGGTGCTCACCCGCCTCACCGGCTACCTGGTGAACGTGCCGCTGGCCGTGCCCGGTATCGCGCTGAGCGTCGCACTCGTCGGCACCTATCCCATGCTGCGTCCCAGCGGTCTGCTGCTGGTCCTGGGCCACCTCGTCTTCACCCTGCCGTTCACACTGGCGGCCCTGGTGCCCGCCCTGGCCAACGACGAACTGCGCACCAACGAGGGCGTCGCGCGCAGCCTCGGCGCCGGATCGGTCCGCGTCCTTCGCACCGTCACCGTCCCGGCCTGCCTGGTCGCCGTCACCCAGGCGGTGACCATGGTGTTCGCGCTGTCGTTCGGGGAGTTCAACGTCAGCTTCTTCGTGAACCCACCGGCCACGCCCACCGCACCCTTCGCCCTGTTCGACTCCTACTCCACTCAGCGCCTCGAACTCGCCTCGGCGCAGTCGATGATCTTCGTCGCCTTCGTCGCGCCGGTGCTGACCGCCATCGTCCTGGCTCGACGCCGGGCCCCGAGGAGAACCCCGTGAGTACCCAAGCCACCGCACCCGACACCACGACCGGACCAGCGCCAGCCGTCGCACGCGCGTCCGGGCTGGCCGTGGACGACCTCACCGTGCGCTATGGCTCCACCACCGCCGTGGAGCGCGTTTCCCTGGACGTGGCCCCGGCCGAGACGGTCGCCGTGATCGGCCCCTCCGGCTGCGGCAAGAGCACCACGTTGCGCGCCGTGGCCGGGCTGGTCCCGGTCTCGGGGGGAGCCCTCACCCTGGCGGGGCGGGACGTCACCGGCCTGGGCCCCGCCAGGCGCAACATCGGACTGGTCCCGCAGAACTACGCCGTCTTCCCGCACATGAGCGTGGCGGCCAACATCGGCTACGGACTGCGGGCCCGGGGCACGGCGGCGGCCCGCCGCGAGCGGCTGGTGCGGGAGATGCTGGAGCTGACCCACCTCACCGACCTCGCCGAACGCCGCCCCGACCAGCTCTCCGGAGGACAGCGCCAACGGGTCGCTCTGGCCCGGGCTCTCGCGATCCAGCCGGACGCCCTGCTGTTGGACGAGCCCCTGGCCGCGCTGGACCCGCAGCTGCGCGGCGGACTGCGCCGGGAACTCGCCGCCATGCTGGCCGCGACCGAGTGCGCCACCCTCATCGTCACCCACGATCAGCGCGAGGCACTGTCGCTGGGGTCGCGGATCGCCCTGCTCCGCGACGGGAAGCTGGTTCAGTTCGACACCCCCCAGAAGCTCTGGGACGACCCGGTTGACGCCTTCGCTGCCGACTTCCTCGCCGGCGCGGTCCTGCTCGACGCCGAACTCGCCGACGGCCACGCCGTGGCCCTGGACGGGCGCTGGCGGCTCCCGGTCGCGGACCTGGCGGTGCGTTCCACCGCGCACGGTGCCGTCCGACTACTGCTGCGCCATGACAGTCTCGCCGTCACCGACGAGGCGGACGAGTCGGCGCTGGTCGCGGAGGTGACCCACTCGGAGTTCACCGGTGACGGCGTACACCTCACCGTCCGGGCGGGGGAACACCTCCTGGGGGTGCGGGTACCGCCCGACGCGCGGATCGGCCGTTCGGTGGCGCTGGCGGTCGCCCCGGGGCGGGCCACCCTGCTGCGCCCCTGATCCGACCGCCCCCGACCCACCCCCGACGACAGCCACGAGAGGAAACACGCATGCTGGAACTGGAGATCCTCGGATCGAACGCGACCGCGCCCACCAAGGAGGGGCCCGCCTCCTGCTACCTGCTCCACACGGAGACCGGCCTGGTGCTGGTGGACGCCGGGCCCGGGTCGCTGCTGGCCTACTGCTCCCGGTACGAGCTGGAGCAGCTGCGCGGGATCGTCGTGACCCACATGCACGCCGACCACAGCCTGGACCTCATGGCCTGGGCCTACCGGTGGACCTTCCCCGAGGTGTTGCCGCGCGTCCCGCTCTTCCTCCCCGAGGGTGAGGCCGAGCGCGTGGCCGCCTTCGACGCGGTCTTCGGCATCCCCACCCTGCCGACCATGAACCAGCCCATCACACAGTCCTTCGGGATCACCGCCATGCCCAGGGACGGCCGGACCGTGCACGAGGTGGACGGGGTCGCGTTCCGTTCGTACGCCGCTCACCACAGCGTGCCCTCCGCGGCGCTGCGCTTCGAGTCGCCGGACGGGCGGGTCGTCGCCTTCTCCTCCGACACCGGCTACTGTGCCCCGGTCGCCGAGGCCGCCCGCGAGGCCGACGTGTTCGTGTGCGAGGCCACCTACCTCGAGGCGGACGAGCGGGCTCTGCACGGCCACGGACACCTCACGGCGCGGATGGCGGGGGAGCTGGCCGCCGAGGCGCAGGCGCGCCACCTTGTGCTCACCCACTTCGCCAGCCCCGCCGACTGGGACGAGGGCCGCCGTCACGCGGAGGGTGCCTTCGGAGGCAGGATCAGCGTCGCCGTCCCGGGCCGCCGGTTCTGACGACGACGGCCCCTGACAGCGGTCTCCCGGTACGGGCGGGACCGCCGTCAGGGACACCGCGCCCAGCCCCCTCCCTCCCAGCGTGGTCCGAGGTTCCCGGGGCCGAGGTCGCGTGGCCCCGGCAGGCGGGGGCGGGGGGACGTGCGGAGGGTGGTTCCTGTCTGGTCGGGTGGATCACCCGCGTCCCGTTGCTCCAGTCCGCCCCCTGGGTGCTGGCGGGAGGCACCGAAACCCCGTCGGTAGCGGTGGCGGGCCCGTCGTGGTCTGCGGATCCTTCTTCCGCATCTCGCGCCCCAATATGTACGGCCATTTCAGTGCCAGTGTGCCAAGGCTTCGAGTGCCACCCTGCCTGGGAGTGCAAATGGGCCAGGGCTCCAGGTTCATTGACAACGCGAGTCCGCGTACTGAAAATGGCCGTACAAATCCATCCGAGGGTCGCCGACCCTCCCCTCCGTAGGGAGCCCCGCGCATGGCCGCCGCCCGAACGCTCGCCGACTGGGCCCACGACCTGGATCCCAGCGAGGACGATCGCGCCCTGGCGCGTCGCTCGCTCCGCGACACGCTCGCCGTCACCCTGGCCGCACGCGACCACCCCCTGGTTCCGCTGACACACGGCCTCCCGGAAGAGGCCCGCTGGGCCGCGATCGGACACGTACTCGACTTCGACGACCTGCACCTGCCCTCGACGACCCACATCAGCGTCGTGTGCGTTCCCGCCGTGCTCGCCGTGGGGGGAGGCGAACGCGACTACCTGGCCGCGGCCGGGGTCATGGCGCGACTCGGTACGGCGCTGGGGTGGCGGCACTACACGGACGGCTGGCACGCCACCTGCACGGCGGGCGCACCGGCCGCGGCGGCGGGGGCGGCCCTGGCACTCGGGCTCCCAGCCGACCGCGTGGCCACCGCCATGGCCCTGGCGGTCCCGGCCGCGGGGGGAGTCCAGCGCGCGTTCGGCACCGACGCCAAGTCCCTCCAGGTCGGCTTCGCCGCGCACGCCGGTGTCCGCGCAGCCCGCCTCGCCGCCGCCGGAGCCGACGCCGACCCGACCGCGCTCGACCAGTGGCTCGCCATCATGGGAGGCGAACCCGCGGCCCTCGACACCGGTGGCGACGCCGTCCCCGACGGCCTGGCCACCAAGATCCATCCCTGCTGCTACGCCATGCAGCGGCCCATCGAGGCGGTCCGCTCGCTGGGGCCGATCGACCACTCCGCCGTCGAGCGCATCGAGGTCGAGGCCCCGGAGGCGACCCTGCACCCGCTCATCCACCACCGGCCCGACACCGGGCTCCAGGCCAAGTTCAGCCTGGAGTACGCGCTCGCCGCCGCCGTCATGGACGGCCACCCGGGATTCGCCGGCTTCACCGATCGGGCCGCCCAGCGCCCCGAGGCCCGGCGCCTGGTCGCGGCGGTGGACGTCCGGACCACCCCCGGCGGCCACGGTCTCCTCGACGGGTCCACCACGGTCAGGGTCCGCACCCGGGACGGCGCCGTGCTCGACACCACCCTGGACCTGCCGGCCGGAGCTCCCCGGCGACCGGCGACCGACACCGAGCTCGCCGCGAAGTTCGCCGACTGCGGAGCCGACGTCCCGGAGCTGTTGGACAGGAGCGCCTGGTCCAATGCCCCGGATCTGCTGCGCTCCCGGTTTCCCGGAGCCCCCGGGGGGCGTGCCACGGGGTAACGCTCCGAACACCGAGGTGCACGGATGAGCCAACCGCGCTCGCCGGTGTCACAGCCACGGCCCGGAACAGGCTTCACCGAGGCCTTCGCCACCCGCCGCGATGCAGACGAGATCCAGTGCGACGTGAACGTCCGCCAGCCGGTGGAAGGCCACCGGGTCGAGTAGGGGGCGGTCCGACGCCCCCGGGCGCGCGTTGTCCCCGTCCCCTCCCGGGCCGGGGACAATGGGACCTCGGAACATTCGGGCGAGGTCGGGGGCGATGGCGGTCAACAACGGTGAGGCGGCCTACCAGAAGGTCGCGCGGGAACTGCGCTCGGCGCTGCTCGACGGCACGTTCGACGACGGCTCCCGCCTGCCCACCGAGGCCGAGCTCGCCGACCGGTACCACGTCAGCCGCCAGACGGTCCGGCGAGCCTTCCAGGACCTGGTCTCCGAGGGGCTGGTCCACCGGGTCCGCGGCCGGGGCACCTTTCCCGCCCCCCGCGACCAGGGACGCTACCTGCGCCAGTTCGGTTCGATCGACGACCTCATGGCCCTGTCCGAGGACACCCGGATGCGTGTGCTCCGACCCCTGCGCCGCAGGGTGGACATCGACGCGGCGGGCCGCCTGCGCCTGGACAACGACACGGTGTGCTCCGTCGACTTCGTGCGCTCGCATGCGGAACAGCCGTTCTGCGTGACCACGGTGCACCTGCCGCCGACCGTGGCATCCGTGCTCGGCGCCGTGCCGGAACTGGCCTCCGAGGGCGTGAGCAGTACCATCACCGTCATCGGGCTGCTCGATCCGGGGCTGGACCACCCCATCGCCGAAGCGGAGCAGAGCATCACCGCCGTGGACGCGGGGGAGGACATCGCAAGGGACCTGGGATGCGCACCCGGGCAGCCCCTGCTGAGGGTGGACCGCGTCTACCTGGACGTGACCGGGTCCCCCGTCGAGCTGGCCACCAGCCACTTCCTGCCGGAGCAGTACTCCTACCGTGTCCGGCTGCGACGCAGCACGCGCTGACGGCCCACCACCGGACCGACCGAACAGGGAAACCATGACTGAACAGACCTCCGTCTCCCGGGACGAGCTCCGCCGCGTCGACACCCCCACCGGACCCGTCGTCGGCGCGGTCCGGGGAGAGGTGGTCCGAGCCCTCGGCATCCCCTACGCGCGCGCCGAACGGTTCGCCCCGCCCCGGCCCGCGCCCCCGTTCACCGAACCCTTCGAGGCCACCCGGCCCGCGCCCGCCTCACCGCAGCTCACCTCCAAGGTGGTGTCGGCGGCGGTCGACGGCGTCTCGGTCGGCCGCCACGACGAGGACTGCCAGCGGCTCTCCGTCACCTTCCCCGCCGACCTCTCCGAGGACGAGCGCCTGCCCGTCATGGTGTGGATCCACGGCGGCTCCTACGTCACCGGAGCCGGAGACATGGAGATCTTCGACCCCACCCGCCTGGTCACCGAGCAGCGCGTCATCGTCGTCGCCGTCACTTACCGTCTCGGGGTGCTCGGCTACCTGCGCATCGGCGACTCCGCCCCCGCCAACCTCGGTCTCCTCGACCAGATCCAGGCGTTGCGCTGGGTCCGCGCCAACATCGCCGCCTTCGGGGGAGACCCCGACCTCGTCACCCTCTTCGGCCAGTCCGCGGGAGGCGACGCCGTCGCCCACCTCATGATCAGCCAGGGCGCCGAGGGCCTCTTCCGACGCGCCGTGGTCCAGAGCGCCCCGCTGGGCATCATCACCGGACGCTCCCGGATGTCCGAGGCCATGGCGCGGGCCGTGGGCGTTCCCGACCCCGAAGCGACCGCCACCGAGCTGGTGGCCCTCGAAGAGCGCGCCGGCGCCGCCGCCAAGGGGCACGGCCTGGCCAGCGCCATGCCGTTCGGTACCCAGTACGGGCACGCCCCCCTGCCCGCCGAGACGATCCGGCTCCGCGCCTGGGGCGCGGCCGCCCCCGGGATCGACCTGCTGATCGGCGCGACCAGCGAGGAGACCGGGCTGTTCGCCGAGTTCCTCCCCGCGATCCGACGCCTGGCCGCGCTGCCGCTCGTGGGGGCGTCGCTGCGCCGGTTCCTGGTGTGGGCCACCACGTACCGCATCTACACCGGCCCGACCAAGCGCTTCGCCCGCCACCACCGCAGGTCAGGCGGAAGGGCCACCCGCTACACCGTCACCTGGCGACCGAAGGGCAGCCCCTACGGCGCCGCCCACATCGTGGACGTTCCCCTGCTGCTCGGCAACCGGAAGGCCTGGGAGAACACCAAGCTCGTCGGCCGCACCAGCTGGGCGGAACTCGACCGGCGCGGCCGGGTGGTCCGGCGCCTGTGGGCCGACTTCGCCCGCACCGGGACGGTCCGCCCGAGCAACGCCGAAGCCGCCGCCGAAAGCCTCACCGTCCACCGTTCCTGACACCCTCCCGCACGCCAGCGGGCCCGAGCCCCGGACGGTGGCTCGGGCCCGCTGAGGGTTCGAGGGTCAGCGGTACCCGTACTGCTGGGCCGGAACCCGGTTGCGTCCGATCAGGAACCACAGGAGCGCACCGATCAGAGGCGCGAGGAAGACGAGGATGATCCAGACCAGCTTCATGGGGACGTCCAGCCGGGAGAACAGGATGCTGAACACGGCCGCGACGATGAGCACGACGGCGGCCAGACTCACCAGCAGCGCGCCGATCATCAGGGCCAACGCGATCCCGGTCTCCGGGGTCATCGACTCGAACAGGTTCAACAGCGTCATCGCGGGTCTCCTCAGTCTCTTGCGGGTTCCGGCCGCCCCCGTCGTGGTGCGGAACCGGACCCCCTGGCTACGTACTCAACGCTAGGTCCAGCACACCCTCCGTCGCATCCACCTGCGGGACGCTCCGTCGGGTCGCCTAAGAAGGCGACACGACGCCCCGGGTGGGTCTTTTGGCGGACGGCACGCACCGACTTTCGTCGGGGGTGCGCGGTCACGGAGTGAGACCACTGGTCACCGAACGGTGGTCGTCCGTTGGCTGGCGCCTGTGCCCGCGTTCAGTCTCGTCGAGGAGGGTGGCGTTGCGCCGGTCCCCCGACCGGTCAGGCCCCCTCACGTATCGGAGAGCAACCGCATGCTCACGACACACGCCCCCAACGACCGGACCCGCCGCGGACTGCGTGCCGCGCTGACCGCCTCGGTGGTCGTCACCCTCACCGCCTCCGTGACCGTGGCGATCGCCCCGGCCGTGGCGGCGCCCTCGGACGGCGGGGACGAGCCCGTCTACAGAGGCGCGGTCGAGATCGTCCGCACCCCCGATGACTCCCCGGACACCCCGCGGCTCGACGGCAGGGTGTTCGTCGACACCGACCGCGACGGCGTCAGCGACGACGAACCCGGCCTCGCCGGGGTAGTGGTGACCAACGGCCGCGACGTGGTCCGGACCGACGACCAGGGCCGCTACCAGCTGCCGGCGTTCGACAACATGACGGTGTCGATCACGCAGCCGTCCGGCTACCAGGTGCCGCTGGACGAGTACAACGTGCCGCAGTTCCACTACAACCACCTGCCCGAGGGCTCCCCGGAGCTGCGCTACGGCGGCATCGAGCCCACCGGTCCGCTGCCGTCCGAGGTCAACTTCCCGCTCGTGGAGAGCGAGCTGACCGCCGCCGACACCCAGAGCTGCGTCATCGCCGGGGACCTCCAGACCTACGACAGACAGGAGATCGAGTACGCGCGCGCCGGTGCCATCAAGGACCTGTCCGAGCGCGACGACTACGCGGGCTGCGGCACGCTGTTCGTCGGCGACGTCGCCGGTGACGACCTGTCGCTCTACCCCGACATCAAGGAACTGGTCGCCGAGACCAACGGTCCGGCGCGCTTCCTGCCCGGCAACCACGACCTCGACTTCGACGCGCCCCACGCGGACCACTCCTTCGACACCTTCCGTGCGACGCTGGCGCCCGCGTACTACTCCTACGAGGTCGGCGACGCGCACGTCGTGGCCCTGAACACCGTCGACTACCCGTGCACGGCGGCTGGCGACAGTCCCGAGGGCATCGAGGCGCACTGCGACCCCGGGGGCTCCCCGGCCTACAACGGCCGGATCAGCGACGACCAGCTCACCTGGCTCGAACAGGACCTGGCCAACGTCGACGAGGACAAGCTGATCGTCGTGGCGGGCCACATCGGTCTGCTCAACTACGCCGACGAGGGCTCCCCGGTCCACCAGGTCGACCAGGTCACGCGCGTCCACGAACTCCTCGAGGGTCGCGAGGCCGTGGCGGTGGCCGGACACAGCCACAGCATCGAGAACCTGAGGACCGGTGACGACGTCGCAGGCTGGCGGGAGCTCTTCGGGATCGAGGGACTGCCGTTCCCGCACATCACCGTGGGCGCGATCTCGGGCGACTGGTACTCGGGAGAGGTCGGCGAGGACGGCTACCCCACGGCCCTCGGTCGTGACGGTGGGCGTCCCGGTGTGGTGACCCTGGACATCGAGGGCAACCGGTTCGCGGAGCGCTACACCGTGACGGGGGAGTCCGACGAGGTGCAGACCCAGCTCGGCCTGAACAGCCCCACCTACCGCGAGTGGTACACCGAACGCCGCGAGTGGAACGCCGACCCCGTCGGTGAGGCCCCCGAGCTCACGGAACCGCTGGTGGTCGACGCCGACGACCTGGCCAGGGGCACCTGGCTGACCACCAACCTTTTCCTCGGGTCCACGGGCTCCACCGTGGAGGTCAGCCTCGACGGGGCACCCGCCGCAGAGGCCGAGCGCACCCAGCAGCTCCAAGGCGAGGCCGTCAACGTCGGTGTGGAGTACTCCGACCCCCACGCCGTCGCCCAGCAGCTGGTCCACGGCGGCAGCCTCGCCGACCGCACCATGCACCTGTGGCGCTTCGATCTGCCCGAGGACCTCGGGGCCGGCGCCCACACGGCGGAGGTCACCGCCACCGACGCCCACGGGCGTTCGTTCACCGACACTCTGGAGTTCGAGGTCGTGGAGTAGCCCGGAACGAAGGGAGGAGGGTCGACGCGTCCGCGTCGGCCCTCCCGTGTACCTAGTGGCGGTCGACCAGAAGCTGTCCGTCAGCGGCCTGCCCGCCAGCCAGGCCGCCGCCGTAGTTGGCCTCGACCCGAGACCGCTCGGAGGCGTTGGGCTGGGCGTTGGTGCAGCCCACGCCGCCGGTGGAGCCCGACATCAGGGACGAGCAGGGGCCGGGCTTGGCGTCGGGCAGGCCCAGGCTGTGGCCGAGTTCGTGCGCGGCGATCCGCAGCGGGTCGTGGCCCTCCGCGGTGCCCTGACGACCCATCCAGACGGTGACCTGACCGCCCGGACGAACCGGTCCGAGGTGGGCGCGGGGCCAGCCGTCGTCAGCGATGACGCGGATCTCGGCGCGCTGCCCGGGGGAGGCGGGTTCGAGGCGGACGTTGTCGACGCTGGAGTTCCACACGTCCACGGCGGAGGCGACGACCGAGGTGAACTCGGCGGCCTGGCTGGAGTCGTAGTAGAGGACGGTCGGGTTCTGCTGGAGGGACGGATCGGTGGGCGCCGCACTCGCCGGTGCGGTGCCCACCAGCGTGAGTGCCAGTGCGCTCAGCGCGACCAGGAGGGGCGTGAGGACGCGTCTCAGCATGGGGTCTCCCTGGGGTGAGGGTGCTGATGATCTTCGTGACCCGGTGGGGTCGCGGTGATGCTATGTGTAGCGACCCATCACCACAAGGAGGGCATAACGCTAAGATTGCGCAGCGCCTCCCCGCGGGGCCACCGAGGGCGGGGCTCGGGACCGCGGCGGCTCCCTCCCGGCCAGGACGGGTTGGTGTTCGCCCACCGCGACGGCTACGTGGGGCTGGACACCTTCGACCTCGAACACCAGCACCTGGTCTCGCACCACATCAGGTTCGAGGAGGGAGGCGAACCCAGCGTGATCCGGGTGAAGCAGCGCTACGTGTGGCCGTCCGAGCTGGACCTCATGGCGCCGATGGCCGGCTTCGCGCTGGAGTCCAGGCACGAGGATTGGAAGGGCGGCCCGTTCACCGGCGACTCCGGCTCCCACGTGTCCGTCTACCGGCTGCCCGAGCAGGACTGAGCCACGAGGAGCGGTCACACGTCGCGGCAAACGAAGCGGAGGGCCCGCGCCGTGGTGGACCCGGTCACCTCTGCGTCCGGCCCGCCTCCGGTCCGTGGGCGCGGGTACGGACCCGGGGGTGCCGAGGCACCCGCACGTCCGGTTCTGCGATCCCTGGACCTCCGAGCTCGGGTTGTCCACAGCCGGAGCAGACCCACTTGTGGCCGCCCGCACCGCCTCGCAGACTGGGAGGAGTACCCCCTCCTCCCACCCTCCGAGCAGTAGGGACGCCATGCCGGAATCCATCTTCGCCACGCACGCCTGCCTCGACTCCATCGTCCTCTACACCACCCGTGCCCAGGAGTGCAGGGACTTCTACAACGCGCTGGGCCTGGCCTTCGGAGAGGAGCCCGATCCCGTCCGGGACGGGCCGAGCCGCTACACCAGTCGGCTCCCTCTGGGGCCCGTTCTGGAGATACAGACGGCTCCTGACGGCCACGGGGCCAGCGACCTCCGGCTGAGCCTGGCCCTGGACGTCACCGAGACCGATCCTCCGCTCTCCCGTGGGGAGCACCTGCTGACCGATCCCGACGGCCGACGGGTCGACGTCACCGTCCTGTGAACCCCGTCATCCCTGGGTGAGCTTCATGGACACGTACGCGTGGAACCCGCTCCACCGGGAGTGGCCGACCCCGCGCCGCCTGTACTCGCGAAAGCCCACGCGCTCGTAGAGCCCGAGAGCGGGAGCGTTGGTGTCCTTGATGTCCTCCAGCGTGTACTCGTCGTATCCGGGCAACGAAAGGACGTGGTGCAGCACGGCCTTGGCGGCGCCCCGCCCCCGGAAGCGCCGGGCGCTGGCGACGAACCCGATCTCGGCGCGGCCGGGTCCGGACTCGGCGGAGCCTCCTTGGAAGTGGGAACGGAACACCCGGTCCGCGACGGTGCCCCTGAACAGACCCAGGTGCTGGCGCAACGTGCGGGCGTCGTGGTCGATCGCCTCCTGCCCGCCCTCGGTGAGGCTGGCCAGCGCCGCTGGTCGGCCGTCGATGAGCGCCACGTGGAAGCGCTCCAGTACCAGCATGTGCTCCACGGCCTCGGTGAGCAGCGCTGGGTCCTTCGCGAACCAGGCCAGGTCCTCGCCGAAGCCCTCGACGAACACCTCCGCGATCGCCCTCCGGTACCCCTCGCCCAGCACGTCGCCGCGCCGGACCTCGATCACCACCGGTTCCCCGCTTTCGTCACCCATCGTTTCCCTCCTTGAGGAGCAGACCCATCACCGTGGACGTACTCGGCAGCACACACCGCTCGCCCATGGCCGAACGCATCGTCACCAGACCGTCCAACAGGGCGAAGTAGCACGACGCCAACTCGTCGGCGGGGCCCTCCCGCAGCGCGCCGCGCTCCTGGCCGCGTTCCATGAGCTCCACTGCCGCGCGGAGCAGTTCCGTGTTGCGGCTGACCAGATCGCCGACCACAGAGGGTGCGTCACCCTCCGAGGAGTCCCCCTGCGTGAACGCCTGATGCATGAGCTGGAAGAACTCGACGAAGTCCCCGGGTCCGGCCAGGTCCGACAGGAACTCGTCGGTGAAGGTCCGCAGGGAATCCACGGGGTCCTGCGAGCCCCGGAACAGCTCCACGACGGCGCCCATCCCTGTCGCGGCCTCGGCGACCAGCCCCTCGAACAGCTCCTCCTTGGTGCTGAAGTGGCGGTAGATGGAGCCGGTGCTGATACCCGCCTCCGCCGAGATTTGTCGCATGTTCACCGCGGCGAACCCCTGGCGTGCGAACAGCCGCACGGCGGCGGACCGTACCCGCTCCCGGGTGGCGGCGCGCATCGCCTCGTGCTGCTCCGGACTCCGTGGCACCGGGCCTCAACTCCCGAATTTTTGAATGAACATCTGTTCATTCTATCCTGATCGCAACCGACCCCAGGACCCGGGCCCCGCCATCCCGGCCCGCCGACCCCCGCGCCGATACCATCGGCCTCCACCGCACCCAGCCGCGACCAGGGGAGACTCATGACCAGGACGATCCGACGCGCAGTGATCCCCGCGGCCGGCATGGGATCGCGGCTCCTGCCACTCACCAAGGCCACTCCCAAGGAGATGCTCCCCGTCGGTGACAAGCCCGTCATCGAACACACCGTCCGCGAACTCGTGGCCTCGGGCATCACCGACATCACGATCGTCGTCTCCGGCGGCAAGACCCTCATCCAGGACCACTTCCGCCCCGACCCCGCGTTGGTCGAGCGTCTGCGCGGTGACGGGAAACGGGAGTACGCCGACGCCGTCGAGGAGGTCGCCGAACTGGCCCGCCTGGGACACATCACCTATCTGGACCAACACGGCCCCTACGGCAACGGGACACCGGTGCTCAACGCCTACCGGGACGCCCGCGACGAACCGGCGCTCGTCCTGTGGCCCGACGACGTCTTCGTCGCCGACGTCCCCCGCGCACAACAGCTCGTGAGCGCCTACGAGCGCACCGGCCACCCCGTGCTCGCCCTCATGCCCATGGAGCCCGAGGAATCCCGCCGCTACGGGGTGCCCCGGGTCGCCGAGGACCTGTCCGACGGACTCCTGCGCATCGATGGACTGGTGGAGAAGCCCAAGCCCGAGGACGCCCCTTCCGCCTACGCGGCCATCGGCGGCTACGTGGTCACCCCCGACATCGTCGACCAGCTGCGCGCCCAGACCGAGCGCTGGTACACGCACCGCACCGGCGAGATCTACCTGACCGACGCCATCAACGCCCACGCCGCCGACCACCCGGTCTACGGACAGGTCATCCAGGGGCGCTGGTACGACACCGGCAACCCCGCCGACTACCTGGTCGCCCAGTTCGCCTCCGCCCTGGCCCACCCCGAGTACGGCCCGCTCCTGCGCCGTCTCGCCGCCCACCCCGAAACCCCCTGAGCCACGGGGGTTGCCAGGAGGTGGACCGCCCGCACGGGGGACCGGGGCTCTCTCGCCGCAGGGGACGGGCCGCACGCGTCACGCCGGACGGTCGTGCCCGGCGCCGTGCGGGCACGGTCCCCAGGGGCGCCGAACGACCGCGGAATGGCCCACGAGGGTTCTTGGGTTCAGATCAGCCCATGAGTCGTGCCCGCAGTCGAGCGAGATCCTCCTCCGCGACCCCTGCTTCCAGGAGGCGGGTCCGTACGTCCAGGTCCTTGGGGACGCCAAGGACACTGCCCCGCAGTGTCAGGCCACGGACCGCCAGCAAGGACTCGATCACCGGACCCTGGTCGCCCCCATGAGCATCCTGCGCCGGGATTACGCCGACGAGATTCTCAGGGGCCTGCGCGCCGAGGGCCCGGAAGTGCGCCGAGTTCTGCTGCGCCCCGACCGTGCCGCCCTGGCGGCGCGCATCGCCGACCACGAGGTCGCCCCAGGGCACCCCGAGGTCAGCGAGGACGCCCGGGCCTTCCGGAGCTCCAGGGCCGAGGCGTTCTACCGTGCCCACCGGGAGTGGATGGCCGCATGGGCGGACCTGGCGGTCGACGACACCGACCTCGGCCCGTCCCAGGTGGCCGACCGGGCGCTCCGGCGGTTCCCCGAACTCACCCGGAACCGGTCCTGACCCGACCGCCCCCGGAGAACCGTCCGACCAGGGCGTCGATCACCAGGAAGGCCAGCAGCGAGACCCCCAGCAGGGGCAGGGCCAGGCCGAGGGCCGCGCAGGACAGCACGACCGCGATCCTCAGGGGCCAGGAGAGCGCGAGGAACGCACCACGCGGATACGGCCTGCCCAGAGCCCATGCCCCGGCCCGCGAGGGCCTGCGCCGCCACCACATCCGGTAGCCCAGGACGATCACCCAGAGCAGCCCACCGCAGACGGCCGTGAGGACGAGCTGGTTGGGCACGCCGAACAGCAGCCCCATGTGGGCGTCCACACCCCAGCGGCTCAGTTTCGCCATGAGGGGGTGGTCATCGAAGCGGACGACGTCGACGACCTCGCCGGTGTCCTGGGCGACGGCGACCGAGTCCGCCTGGGTCGGCCACGAACGTTCGAGCTGGGTGACCACGTACGGAGAGGTGTGGTCGGTGGGCAGGTCGACGGTGACCCGCCCGTCGAGCCCGGCCTCCCGGGCGCTGGCCAGGACCGCGTCCGGACCGACGTCCACCCCGGGGCTGGCTGAGGGCGTCTGCGTGGACACCGCCGGGGTGGTCCACGACATCCGCTCCCGCAGGTCGGAGATGTTCGCGCCCGCGTACTGGGACCAGGTCAGGCCGGTGGCGGACAGGAACAGCAGCACCAGGAGGATCCACGCCCCCGTGGTGGCGTGCAGGGAGACCGAGCGCGCCCGCGCTCCGCGCTGGCGTCCGCGTCGTCGCCTGGCCACCCACAGCGCCAGCCCGCCCAGGGCGACCACCCCGAGCCAGCTCGCCGCGAGTTCGCTGTACAGCCGCCCGACCTCACCCAGGTGCAGCTGCCGGTGGAGCAGGTCGATCCAGGTGCGCACCGGCAGCGCGCCGCTGGTCCCGTAGCTCTCGGACACCCCCAGGACCTCGCCCGCGTGGGGGTCGACGAACACCGCCGTGCGCGCCCCGGTGCCGCTCTCGGCCAGGTCCATCAGCACCCATGTGGAGTCCTCCGGGGCGGTGGCCGGGCGTACCGAGTGCACGTTGGCGTCGGGTACCTCGGCCCGGGCGATCCGCACTTGTTCGGCCAGGGGCAGCGATCCCTCCGAGGCGGGCACCCTCAGCTGGTCGGCGTACAGCACCTGTTCGACCTGGGGCGTCCACACGTACAACAGCCCGGAGATCGTCGCCACCAGGAGGAAGGGCGCCACCAGCACGCCGGCGTAGAAGTGCAGTCGCAGCACGAGCGGCCTGAGCTGGGCCCACACGCCCGGCCTCGGCGGGGGTGCCTCGTCCTCGGTCACGGGCCTCGTGGTCTCCGGTTCCATGGGTCTCCTCTGGCGTCGCCGTCCCGGTCGACACTGATGTCGTCCGGCGGACCCGAGGAGTTCCCGAGGAAGGGAATTCGTTGCCGGAAACGCACCGAACGCCCGGATCGCACCGCGACAGCACCGGCCCTTGTTTCGCTGCCTTCGCCCCGTTCCCCCCTGCTGGGAGGGACGGGGCGAAGGGTCGCGTCACGGTGGTGCCGCCCACGCGGGTCTCACCCGGCCAGGTGGGAGCGCAGGGCGTCAGCCGTCGCACCCCTCCCGGAGGCGGCCATCCGCGAGGGCGTCCCCTCGAACACCACGCGTCCGCCCTCGCTCCCCGCGCCGGGACCCAGGTCCACCACGTGGTCGGCCGCCGCCACCACGTCCATCCGGTGCTCGACGACCACCACCGTCGCGCCCTCGTCAACCATGTGGTCGAACAGGGCGACGAGCCCGGCCACGTCGCCGCCGTGCAGGCCGGTGGTGGGTTCGTCCAGCACGTACAGCCGAGCGGGTTCGGCCAGCTCGCGAGCCAACCGGAGACGCTGGCGCTCCCCGCCCGAGAGCGTGTCCAGTGCCTGCCCCAGGCGCAGGTAGCCCAGCCCGACCCGTTCCATCCGGTCCAGTGCCTCGGACACCGGCCCATCGAACACCTCCCGTGCGCGCGCCGCCGTCATCGCCAGCACGTCGGCGATCGTGCGCCCGCCCAGGGTGTACGACAGTGCCCGGTCGTTGAACCGCAGTCCGCCGCAGCGCTCGCACACCGTCTCGACGTCGTCGAGGAAGGCGAGGTCGGTGACGATCACGCCGCGCCCCCGGCAGGTGGGGCAGGCGCCCGTGGAGTTGGCGCTGAACCACCCGGACGCCACCCCGTTGGCGCGGGCGAACAGCGCGCGCAGGGTGTCCTGGATCCCCAGGTAGGTCACCGGCGTGGACCGGGGACCGCCGTGCAGTGTGCCCTGGGTGAGCACCACCGCGTCCGGGCGGACCCGGGGCAGTTCCCCGTGCACCAGTGAGCTCTTGCCCGATCCCGCCACACCGGTCACGGCCGTCAGCACCCCGGTGGGCACGGACACGTCGATCCCGCGCAGGTTGTGCAGACGTGCGCCGCGCACCTCCACCGACCCGTCGGGGGTACGCGTGCGGGACCGCACCGAACGGGGCTGACGCAGGTAGCGGCCGGTGGGAGTGGCGGCGCGGCGCAGACCCTCCACGCTCCCCTCGTAGACCACGCGGCCGCCCTCGTTTCCGGCGCCCGGTCCGAGGTCCACCACGTGGTCGGCCACCGCGATCACGTCCGGGTCGTGTTCGACCACCAGCACCGTGTTGCCCTTGTCGCGCAGGCGCCGCAGCAGGCCGGTGAGCCGGTGCACGTCGGCGGGGTGCAGCCCGGAACTGGGTTCGTCCAGCACGTAGGTCAGCCCGGTCAGGGCACCACCCAGGTGCCGCACGAGCCTTACCCGTTGGGCCTCGCCGCCGGACAGCGTGGCCGAGTGCCGGTCCAGGCTGAGGTAGCCCAGCCCCACCTCCTCCAAGCCGTGCAGTCGTTCCAGCAGCGCGGCGGTCACCGGGGCCACGCGCGGGTCGTCGATCTCCGCGATCTCGGGAGCGAGCAGGGACACCGGCAGCGCGCACAGGTCGGCGATGTTGTGCCGACCGATCCGGCAGGCCAGCGCGGCCGGGTTCAGGCGCGCGCCCTCGCACTCGGGACAGGTTCCGCGCCACACCACCCGTTCCAGCTCGTCCCGGTCCGTCTGCCTGAGTTTGGCCACGTCCAGCAGGCTGCGGGTGATGCGGGGGACCACCCCCTCGAACACCCCGGTCACCGGGAACTCGGGGTCCGGGTCCGGGGGCCTGACCCCCTCGGCGCGCAGGAGCAGGTCGCGTTCCTCGGAGGTGTAGCGGCCCACCGGCTTGCGCCGGTCGAACAGTCCCGCGTGCACGTAGCGCTTCCACCGCCAGGTCCCCGGAGCGAAGGTGCGCAGCCGGATCGCCCCCTCGTCCAGGGAGAGGGTGTCGTCCAGGAGGGCGTCGGCGTCCACGCGCCGGACGGCGCCCAGGCCCTCGCACTCCGGGCACATGCCGCTGGGATCGTTGAACGAGAACGCGGGGGAGTAGCCCGCCCAGGGCCGACCGATCCGGGAGAACAGCAGACGCAGGAGCGGGGCGAGGTCGGTGGCGGTGCCCAGGGTCGAGCGCGCGTTGCCGCCGAACCGCCTCTGGTCAACGGCGAGGGTCACGGTGAGATTCTCCAACCGGTCCGCGTCCGGCACGCCCAGGTGGGCCATGCGGCTCCGGGTGAAACTGTCGTGGGCCTCGTTGAGCTGGCGCTGGGACTCCGCCGCGATGGTGCCGTACACCAGGGACGACTTGCCCGACCCCGAAACCCCGGTGAACACGACGAGCCGTTCCCGGGGCAGGGTCAGGTCCACCCCTCTCAGGTTGTTCTCGCGGGCCCCGGTCACGGTGATCCCCGGCTTGGCGTGTGGTGTGGTGCTCATGGTGGTCACGGTAGGCGGGGTTGCGGTCAGATTCCGGCCACAACTCGGCGGCGATCGGGAAGAATGCGAGCATGGCCGACACCAGTCAGCGCATGCTGCGCCTGCTCTCCCTGCTCCAGGACGGACGCGCCTGGTCCGGCACCACCCTGACCGAGGCTCTGGGCACCAGTCCCCGGTCCATGCGGCGCGACATCGACCGCCTCCGCGAGCTCGGATACCCGGTGGAGAGCCTGCGCGGCCCCGGCGGCCACTACCGGCTGGTGGCGGGCAACGCCGTGCCGCCGCTGATGTTCGAGGACGACGAGGTGGTCACCGTGGCGCTGGGGCTGCGGATGGTAGCGGGCGGACTCAGCGGTGTCCAGGACACGGAGGAGGGCGCCGAGCGCGCCCTGGGCAAGATCGAACGGGTGCTCCCGTCCCGGTTGTCCCGGAGGGCCAGCTCCCTGGCGTCCGCGGTGGACCCCGGCCGCAGTGTCTGGCCCGGGGCGCCGGTCGACGTGCTCACCGGCCTGGGCGAGGCGGTCGCCGCCGGGCACCGGATCCGGATGACCCACCGGGGCCGCGACGGTCGGGAACTCCGCCGCCACGTGGACCCCTACCGGCTGCTCCTGTTGGGGAGGCGCTGGTACCTGTTCGCCTGGGACCGGGACCGCGAGGACTGGCGGTCCTTCCGGCTGGACCGGATCAGCGGCCTCACCCCGACCCGCGCCGCGTTCCCCCCGAGGGAACTCCCGGCCGAGGATCTGGCCGCGTACCTGGAGGAGGGGTTCGGCGCGGGCCGCGCCCGGCACACCGTCACGGTGGTCTTCCACGCTCCCGCGGCGCAGGTGGCCGCCCGGCTCACCCGGGTGGACGGCTCCCTGGAGGCCGTCGGTCCCGACCGCTGCCGGTACGTGGCCCGGGTGGACTCCTACGAGTGGATCGCCCTCCTGTTGGCCCTGACCGGACTGGACTTCACCGTGGAGGGGCCGGAGGAGTTCCGGACCCACACCGCCGAACTCTCCGCCCGGCTCGAACGTGCGGTCACACCCCGAACTCCGTGACGCGACCCGGCCGGGAGGTCACGGAGTGGCCGGGACCAGGTGGAGGGTGGAGGCGCGGTGGCGGTCCACGGCCTCGCGGGAGTAGGGCAGGGGGAAGTGGCGACCCCGCGCCCACAGGTCGGTGAGGTCGTCACGGTGGGGGTCACGGGGGTCCCCGGACTGGCCGGGCGCGTTGACCGCCACGGACTCGTCCCAGGAACCGACGTCCACCACGATCCGGAAGGAGGCGCCGTGGTACTGGCGGCCCGAGGAGTCCGAGGCGGTGAGGTCGACGGTGTCCGCGCTGCCGGGCCGGGCCACCCGCCGCCCCTGAGCCCACAGCGGAGGGTCGGGGAGGGCGGCCAGAGGGTGGTCCAGTCGGGCGAAGTGGTGTTCTCCCCAGTGCCAGGCGGGGCCGGGCGGACCCAGACGCTCGGCCAGGTCCCGGTGGGCCTCCCCGAGTGAGCGCGCCACCAGCGCGAGCCCCCGTTCGCTGAGGACCGCCTCCGCCAGCAGGCGCAGGCACACGCGCGGGTCGGCCGCCCGGTCCGGATCCGGGGTGAGCGCCGCGACCGCCGCCTCGACGCGGTCGGGGCCGACCAGCCCCAGCAGGCGCTCGTGCAGCAGGGCGGGGCGAAGCCGGTGCGCGAACCAGTGCTCGAAGAGGGTCGGCTGGGCCAGGTCGACCGCCATCGTCCCGTCCCAACCCCCGTCGCCCAGCAGCTCCAGCGCTTGGGCGGTCCCGGGGAAGGTGTCGGGAAGTCCGTCCAGCATGGTCAGGGCGGCGCGCGCGACCGGGCTCACGTGGTCGCCCTGGAGGCGACACGCGTCCTCGACGGTCCAGTCGGCGCGCGCCGACAGCTCCTCGGCGATGCGTTCGTAGCGCAGCGGAGCCGCCCAGTCCCGGGTCACGGTGAACGACTCCCACCCGGGCGCCCGGTGGGTGTTGTACTCGTTAGCGGAGGCGAACCACCCCTGTTCCGGCCGGTGCACGGCGGGCAGGTCCCCACCGGAGTGGAAGCCCGCCCACTCGTGGCTCCCGTCGCCGGGCACGGGAAGTGAGCCGTCCCAGTTCGGGCGCACGGGCACCCGGCCCGCCGCGATCCAGCCGAACCCCTCCGCGTCGGCGTACACCTGGTTCTCACCCGGGGCGCCCCACACCCGCAGGGCGTCGCGGAAGTCGCGGCCGTTGCGGGCCCGCATGTATTGCACACTGCCCAGGTAGGGGGCCATCCCCGGCCCCAGCCAGGCCGCGCGCACCGCGAAGGCGGCGTTGCGCTCGGGGTCGGAGCGCACGAGCGGACCGTGCACGGTGAACTCCAGCCGCACCTCGCGGTCGGGCCCGCCGCGCACCGGCACGCGTTCGGTGACCCTCTCCAGGGCCCGCCAGCCGTCGCGGTGGCGGTACCGTCCGGGGTCGTCGGGGTGGAGCTCGTAGACGTACAGGTCCTCTTGGTCGATCGGGAAGATGGTGAGCCCGAAGGCGACGTGCCCGTTGTGCCCGATCGACACCCCGGGCAGCGCGGGCTCGCCCGCGCCGATCACGTCGAACTCCGGGCAGCTCAGGTGGGTGAGGTAGCGCAACGCCGGATCGCCGACCGCCCGGTGCGGGTCGTTGGCCAGGATCGGGCGGCCGGTGGCGGTGCGCTGGGCGCCGATCACCCAGTTGTTGCTGCCGTCGGGTTCGTGCGGGGCGCGCGGCGGCGCCGCGCCGGACAGGTCCAGGGGCGCGCAGGCCAGCCGGTACACGTCCAGGACCTCGGGGTGCAGGACGTCCAGGTCCAGGCCCTCGGGGACGCGGAGCGGACCACTGGGTTCACGGACCGCGCGCAGGTCCTCGGCCTCGGGGCCGAGGTCGCGCAGGGTGAGGGCGCGGGCCAGCTCCTTCTCCACGTTGGCGTAGAGGCCATGGGAGCGGATGCGGGCCAGGTCCTCGGGGGCCCAGCGGCAGGGAGCGAACCCGAGCTCGGCGAACTCCGGTCCGAGCAGCCCGGGCTCGCGTTCGGTGAGGTCGACGTAGGCGTTGATCCCCGTGGTGAAGAGCTCGGCGATCCGGCGCACGCCCTCGCCGTACGCGGACCACTCGGCCTCCATGTCGCCCCGGTAGAGGAAGAGGCGGGCCGCGCGGTCGCGTTCCAGGTACCGCTCGCCCAGGACCTCGGAGAGCAGGCCGAGGCCGCGGCGCCGCCACAGGTCGAGCTGGAACAGCCGGTCCCGCGCCGCGGTGAAGCCCTGGGCGACGAACGCGTCGTCGGCTCCGTGCGCGCGCACGTGCGGAACGCCCCAGTGGTCGTACACCACCTCGACCGGCGAGGTGAGCCCGGCGACGACGTGGGTGTGTTCCATGGGGACCTCTCAGGACGGAGCGCGGGCCGGGCGACGGTAACAGGGGTGGCTAGCACGCTTCGTACCCTTCGAGCTCCTTTGTCACCGTGCGGAGCGGGAAGGACTTTGGTGGCGGCGACGGGAGTGGGGCTACACGGGGGAGGGGAACGAGGGGCGAGTGTGGTCGCGCTCACGCGGGGGAGTGGCCCGGGTTCTCCGGGTTACCCGAAGCCGATTACCGACTGGTAGGTTCGCGTTGTTACCCATCGGTAGAAAGGAGTGGAGAGCCGTGCACGAGGGCGCACTGAACCGGCTCAGACCCGTCCCCCACAGCCGGTTCCGGCTCTTCGTCCTCCACCACGCGGGCGGCTCCCACCTGGGATACCGGGGCTGGGTCCGCCATTTCCCCGAAGACTGGGAGATCTGCCTGCTGGACGCGCCCGGACGCGCCCGCAGCGCCCACGAGCCACCCCTGCGCAACGCCGAGGCCCTGGCCGAGCGCATGCACGAGGTGGTCCGCCCCGAACTCGACCGGCCCTTCGGCCTCTTCGGGCACAGCATGGGCGCGCTGGTCGCCTACGAACTCGCCCTTCGCCTGACCGACGCGGGTACGCCGCCGCTCTGGCTCGGCGCCTCCGCCTGGAGCCCCGCGCCCGGTCCCGAACGCGCCGCGCCCCGCCACCTGGTCTCCGCGGACCGTCTGCGCGAGACCATCGCCCGCATGGGTGGCACCCCCCGACGCGCTCTGGACGACCCCGACCTGTGGTCCTTCGTGGAGCCGCTGGTCCGCGCCGACCTGGAACTGGTCGACACCTGGAGTCCGACCCCCAGGGAGCGGCCGCTGAGGGTCCCGCTGTCGGTCTTCGGCGGCGCGCAGGACCGGGGCATGACCCCCGAACGTCTCGCCGGCTGGTCCGAGCACGTCGAGGGCGGCTTCGCCCACCACACCCTGCCCGGAGACCACTTCTACTTCAGCGGCCGCACAGCCGAGGTGGTCAACCGGATCACCCAGGACGTGGAACCCCTCCTGGACTGATCCGCCGACGCCCCGCCCCGGCGGCGCGGCTGCGGGGCGGGCGGCTCCTCGACCGCCCCGACCGTGTTCAGCCCACGGACCGCGTTCCGACCGCGAAGAGGTAGCCGGGTCCCTCGGCGGACAGCACCACCGTGTCGCCCAGCCGCGCCCGCACCGAGCCGTCGCTCTCCACGACCTCCAGCCCCGCCGCGTCCAGATCGCCCAGCGCGGCCGTGCGCTCCTCGTGCGGGCCGTCGGTCAGGTGCACCAGCACCACCTGCTCGCCCAGTGTCCGCAGGAACGTCATGTGGTGCTCGCCCGCGTCCAGCCAGCGCAGCCCGCCGCCCTGGAGCGCGGGCAGGTCCCGGTGCAGCGCGAGCAGGCGACGGTGGGAGTCCAGCACCCTCCGGTCCCAGTCCTGGGGACGGTGCCAGGGCATGGTGCGCCGCCCGTTCTCCCCGTCGCGCCCCTCCAGCCCGATCTCGTCCCCCGCGAACACGAAGGGAACACCCGGCAGCGCGGCCTGCGCCGCCACTCCCACCGCCTGGCGGAGGGGATCGCCCACCACGGTGCGAAACCGCGCGGAGTCGTGGGTGCTCAGGGCGTTGACGCTGTGCACGCGCACCCGCCAGGGCAGCCCCGCGTTGGTGGCCCGCATCGCCCGCACGGCCTCGACGGCCCCGCTCCTCGGGAGCGGCGCCGACGTGTGCGTGGCCGCGTACCGGACCCCTTCCGGGCCGGTGTTCAGCCAGGCCC
Organism: Nocardiopsis sp. B62; assembly: GCF_018070675.1. Lineage (NCBI taxonomy): Bacteria > Bacillati > Actinomycetota > Actinomycetes > Streptosporangiales > Nocardiopsidaceae > Nocardiopsis > Nocardiopsis sp. B62. Next base: position 63,315 of record NZ_JAGPXK010000001.1, read on the forward strand.
ACACCGGCCGCGTGAACCCGGCGTAGTTCATCACCCCGTGCCAGCCGTCGTGGCGGGTGTCGGGGCCGGCGTCGTAGAAGTGCTCGGCCAGCAGCCATGCCTGGGGCGCGGCCTCGCGCACCCGCGCGGCGATCTCGCCGGACACCTCGTGGTTGACGTCCTGGGCCCCCAGGCGGCCGGTCATGTTGGCCACGTCGATCCGCCAGCCGTCCAGGCCCTCGTCACCGCCCAGCCGGTCCACCAGAACGGAGTCGTCGGCCCCGTAGACGCGCTCGCGCAGGGCGGCCGAGGAGTAGTCGAGCTTGGGCAGCGTACGCACGCCGAGCCAGCTCACGTAGGAGTCGGGGTGCTCGTCGAAGTAGTAGTACCCTGCCTCCTCCGAGTCCGGGTCGGCGCTGGCCGCCAGGAACCACTCGTGCTCGTCTCCGGTGTGGTTGGTGGTGAGGTCGCCCATCACCCGCATGCCGCGCGCGTGCGCCTCGCGGGTCAGCGCGCGCAGGGCCCCGTCACCGCCGAGCAGCGGGTCCACCTCGTCGAAGCTGGAGGCGTCGTAGCGGTGCGTGGACCGGGCCGGGAAGAAGGGGGTCAGGTACACGACCCGGGCGCCGAGGTCGGCTAGGTGGTCCAGATGGCGGCGCACCCCCTCCAGGGTGCCTCCGTAGTACTCGCCGGGGGCCGCCGGGCCGGAGCCGGAGGGTTCGTCGTCCCAGGCCCGGGGCGTCGCCCACTCGGGGTGTTCTGTCGGGGCGTCCACGGAGTCGTCGTCGCGGGCGAAGCGGTCCGGAAAGATCTGGTAGACGGTGGTCCCCGGGACCCAGGAGGGCGGGTTGGGCGCGTTCACCAGCCGGAAGTCGGCGTCGTCGGTGACCTCGTGATCGTGGGCGCCCGCCTGGTTGAGCCAGGTGTAGCGGCGCTCGCGCACGATCGCGAATCGGTAGGGGGTCACCACGGGCTGGAGGGGGATCTCGACGACGAACCAGCTCACCCCGTTCGCATTGCTCTCCAGCGACCCCTCCACCAGGCCCGCCTCACCGTCCTCCACCACGTACGCGTACACGGAGTCCGCGCCGCCGGGGACCCGCACCCGAAGCCGTGCCCGGTCCCCGTCGAGGATCACGTGGCCGGGGGAGCCGTCGTGGTGGGGGTCGTGGCTGAAGAGCATGTGGGACTCCAGGTACCGAGGGAAAGTGCAAGTCACATCATGGCAAGAAAACGTCGTCGATGCGAAAGTTCTTACGCAGTTCTCTTGCAGAATCCGAGATTCGCACGGGCCCCGGACCGCTCCCTCGCTCCGATGACCGGGGAGGAGTCGCAACGGGCCCAGTCTCTTCGGCCGCCCCCCTGTCCCGCCGGATTCTTCCGGGTTACCGTTGGTATATGAGCCTTGAGCTGCCAACCGAAAGACTCCTGATCAGGGAGTGGGAGCTGGGCGATGCCGACGCGGCCCTCCAGATCTACGGGGCCGAGGAGGTCGCGCACTGGCTGACACCGGAGTGGCACCCGGTGACCGACATCAGCGCGATGCGCTCAGTGCTCCACGCGTGGATCGAGGCGGGACCGAACCTCATCCCACCCGCCGGGCGCTGGGCGATCATCAACCAGAAGGACGGACAACTGGTGGGAGGGCTGTCCCTTAAGCTGCTCCCGCCCTTCGAGGAGGACTTCGAGCTCTCCTGGGTGCTGCGTCCGGACGTGTGGGGGCAGGGCTACGCCACCGAGGCGAGCCGGGCCATCATCGACTGGGCCTTCCGCCAGGGGATCGAGGAGGTGTTCGCGGTCGCGCGCCCCCGCAACGAGCGAGCGCTCGCGGTGGCTCGCAGACTCGGGATGGAATGGGTCGGCGAGACCGAGAAGTACTACGACATGCGTCTCCAGGTGTTCCGCATGCGTCCTGGCTGACCCGGGACGAAGGCCGCCGCGGCGACGGGCGGTCCCACGGGCGCGGCCCGACGGAGGAACGCTCCGCCGGGCCGCGCCCGTGTCCGGGGGAGCGCGGGTCAGGACAGGAGCTGGCTGATCCGCTCGACCTCCTCCTCGGACAGGCGGACGGCGGCCGCGGCCGTGTTCTCCTCCAGGTGGGACACGCGCGAGGTCCCCGGGATCGGCAGCATCACGGGGGAGCGGTGCAGCAGCCAGGACAGAGCCAGCTGGACCGGGCTCACGCCGTGCTGGGCCGCGATCCCGGCCAGCGGGGAGTCGGCCGCCGCCATCTCGCCGCGGCCGACCGGGGCCCACGGCAGGAAGGCGATCCCGTCCTTCTCGCACTGCTCCAGGACGTCCTCGGACTGACGGAAGGACGGCGCGTACTGGTTCTGCACCGAGGCGATCGGGGTGATCGCGCGAGCCGCCGACAGCTCGTCCACGCCCACCTCGCTCAGTCCGATGTGCCGGATCTTGCCCTCGCTCCGGAGTTCGGTGAGCACACCGAGCTGGTCGGCCAGCGGCACGTCCGGGTCGATCCGGTGCAGCTGCATGAGGTCGATGCGCTCCACACCGAGGTTGCGCAGGCTCAGCTCCACCTGCTGCCTGAGGTACTCCGGGCGTCCCAGCCGGTGCCACTGCGCGGGGCCGGTGCGCACGAAACCGGCCTTGGTACCGATGACCAGGTCGTCCGCGTACGGGTAGAGCGCCTCACGGATCAGCTGTTCGCTGATCTGCGGGCCGTAGGAGTCGGCGGTGTCGATGAAGTTCACCCCGAGTTCGGCGGTCCGGCGCAGGACGGCCAGGGCCTCGTCGCGGTCGCGGGGCGGCCCCCACACCCCCTCGCCGACGATCCGCATGGCCCCGAACCCCAGACGGTGGACCGGCAGGTCCCCTCCGAGGAGGAGGGTGCCCGCCTGCTCTGCGACGTGGGGAGTGGTGTGTGCGTCGGTCACTGTCTTCCTTCCGCTGCGGCACGACGGCCGGGTTCGTGCCATGGTGCCAGGTCGGCGCGGGTGCGGCCGGTGTCCGCCGCCCCGTGTCGCCCTCGGCCGGGGACCGCAGGATTCCAGGTGGCGCCGGGGCGCGCAAGCAACCCGGGACCCGGCCGGGGCGATCCGGTCGGGGCGCGACTACCGGAAGGCGCCGAGGTGGTCGCCGCGCACGTGGAGGTGGGGGACTGGGTGGTCTTCGCCTTCGGCGACACCGCCAGCGAGGTCTTCGACGACGCCCCCGACGCCACGGAACCCGAGCCCGAGATCCTCACGGGCCTGGTGCGCCGGGGGCAGGAGGAGGGGGTGTTCGACCCGGACGCCGATCCCGCATGGGCGGTGCAGGTCCTGTGGGCGCTGGTCTTCACCGGGCTGGAGCGGGCCTCACGGGGACAGATGCCCCGGCACGCGGTGGCCCCGGCGGTCGTGCGCACCCTGGAGCGGGGGATCGGCGTCCGGAGGTGATCGGGGGGAGACAGCTTGGTGGAAGGTCAGTCGTGCCCCGGCCGGGTGGACGTGTGCGTCTGGAGGATCGGCGCGGCCAGGGCCACGCGGTGCTCCCCGCAGCGGCAGCGCAGGTAGATGACCACGCCCTCACTGGTGGGATGGGTGGAGTCGGTGGTCCAGCGGTGTTCGTGCTCGGTCATGGCCTCAGTCTGATGTAATGGCATTATGCATCTCAACCCTTACGGTCAGGGTCCCCTCTCCCTGGCGGTGGACCTGGCCAACCGGCCGTGCTCCGAGACCGCCGACCTGGAGCGCCGCTGCGCGGAGGTGGGCTTCCTCCTGGAACGTGCGGTGGGGGAGGGCGACCTCGCCCGGGTCCACGACTTCCTGACCGGGTGGGCCGCCGTCGTCGACAGCGCGGACCCGCCCACCCGAGCCGAACGCCTCAACGCCCTGCTCATCGAGTACTCCGGTCCGCCGAGGCTGACCGACCACGCGGGCACCGGCTGGCACCTGCACTACCGCCCCGACGACCTGCCCGCCCATCGGCAGATCGCCTCGCTGATCGCCGTGGGCACCGCCCTGCACCTGACCGGCCGTGGCATGCACCGCCTGGGCCGCTGCGCCGCCCGCGGTTGCGCACTCGTCTACGCCGACTTCTCCCGCAACGGCCGCCAGCGGTACTGCTCGCCCGCCTGCGGTAACCGCGACGCCGTCCGCCGCCACCGCGCCCGCGCCGCCGACGAACCGGAAGGTGCCGACGCCGCGCTCTGATCCGACCGCGCGCGGACGGGCCGCACGCGCCGAACCGCAGGGCGGACGCACCGCCCCACCAGCGAGGATGTGAGACTGGTGCGATGCAAGAAGGTCTCCCGCGTTTCGACGCGAGCAGCCAGCGCGCGCTCGCGGAGCTGCTGGTCCGGTTGGAGGAGGGCGAACACCCGTCCACGGACGACGTCACCGCTCTCCTCGGCCCCGTGGACGACGCTCTGGTGGAGCGCGTCAGGAGCCTGTCCGCACGCCTGTCCCGACTCCGACGCCGCGAGGGAGAACTCTCGGCGCTGATCGCCAGCACACGCGACCTCGTCGAGGTCCGTGACGTGGAACCACTGCTCAGGCGGCTGGTCGACCGCGCCCACGACCTCGTCGGAACGGACGTCACCTACCTGTCCGTCCACGACAGGGACACCGACGAACTCTTCGTGCGGGCCAGCCGGGGCACGGTCTCCCCGCGCTTCCCGGGACTGCGCGTCCCCGCCGGGGCCGGGATCGCGAGCCGTGTGGTGCGCACCAACACCCCCCAGTGGACCTCCGACTACGGCGTGCGGGACGACTTCGACCGAGACCCCGGGATCGACGCCGCCATCGCCGAGGAACAGCTGCGCTCCCTCGTCGGTGTGCCGATGTCCGCCAACGGGGAGATCCTGGGTGTCCTCTTCGCCGCCGACCGCGCATCGCGCCCCTTCGCCCGGGAGGAGATCGCCCTGCTCTCGGCCTTCGCCGACCAGGCGGCGGTCATCCTGCACACGGCCCGCCTGTTCGCCGCCGCTACGGAGGCGGCGGAGCGGGCCGAGCGCCACGCGGAGGCCATGGCGGCCGCCGCGCGGGTGCACGAACGGCTGACCGCCCTGGTCCTGTCCGGGCACGGCCCCCGCGAGGTGGCCCTGACCCTCGCGGAGTCCCTGGGGCGCACCGTCGCCATCGCCGACCGCGACCACCAAGCGGTCACCCGCACCTCCGAGGAGGCCGCCGGGTGGTGGCCGGACGGGCGACTGGCCCCCGCCGCCACGAGGGCACTCGCTCGCAGCCGCGAGTCCGGCCACTGCGTTCCGGTGGAGGGGCCGGGCCCCGAGGTGGTGGCAGCGGTCTCCGCGGGGGCCGAGCTGCTGGGCATGCTGCTGGTGGGGGAGGGCGACGGCGTCCTCAGTGACGTCGAGCGCCGCACCGTCGAACGATCGGGGCAGATCCTGGCCCTGCTGACCATGCAGAGCGAGGCCGTCGCCCACGCCGAGGAACGGGTGCGCGGTGAGCTCGCCCTCGACCTGTTCTCCGGCACGGCGGACACCGACACCCTCCGCCGCCGGGCCTCGGCGCGCGGCATCGTCCTCGACCAGCCCTGGACCGTGGTCGTCGTCCCCGTCCCCGACCGCCACCGGCACGCCCTGCACCGGGCCCTGGCCGTTCATCAGGGGTGGATGGCCGCACCGCAGGGGGAGGGGGTGAGCGTCCTCGTCCCCGGAAGGAACCCCACCGCCGCCGCCGAACAGGTGGCCCAGAGGGTCGGAACGGCCACGGACGCACCGGTCCTGGCGGTGGGCTCGGCGGTCGGCACCCTCCCCGACCTGCCCGCCGTCCTCACGGAGGCCTGGGAGTGCGCCGCGTTCCTGCCCGCCCTGGGCGTGCGCCGGGGAGCCTTCGAGGTGGACGACTACGCCCCCTACCTGGCGATGTTCGGCACCGACGGGGGCCGCGCGCTGACCTTCGTCGAACGGGTGATCGGCCCCGTCCTCGCCTGGGACGAGCGGCACCACTCCGACCTGACCGGGACCATCACCGCGCTCGCCGCGAACGGCGGGAGCGTGACCCGCGCCGCGCGCGCCCTGTACGTCCACCCCAACACCGTCAAACAGCGTCTGGAGAGGATCACCTCGTTGCTGGGCGAGGACTGGCGGTCCGCCGACTCCATGTTCCGGGTGACCGTGGCCACCCGCCTCCACCTGCTCGGACGGGGCGGGAAGTGACAGGTTAACCGTGGGTTTCCTGTCCGTTTCGGACATGTCCCGGGGGTGAACGGCACTGCTTGGATGGACCAATCCGCAGTGACGTACCCCACATTGGGGGCGCCCCTTCCCTCAGGAGTGAATCCACACGTGGTGCAAACCAGCAGGTTGTCCGGTTTCCGTTCCCTCAGCGTCCAGGAGCGGCGCGCGAGCCTGGCCTCCGTCAGCGGCCTGGACGCGACCGTGTTCGACGCCCTCGACCAGCACGGCTTGAGCGTGGCGGCGGCCGACCACATGATCGAGAACGCCGTCGGCGTGATGGGCGTCCCGGTCGGCGTCGCCACCAACTTCACGGTCAACGGACGCGACGTCCTCGTTCCGATGGCCACCGAGGAGCCCTCGGTGGTGGCCGCCGCCAGCAACGCCGCCCGCATCGCCCGGGTCCGGGGCGGGTTCAGCACGAGCTCGACCGGCCCGGTGATGCAGGCGCAGATCCAGGTCGTGGACGTGGCCGACCCCGAGGCCGCCCGCCTGCGCGTCCTGGAGGCCCGCGCCGAACTCGTGGCACTGGCCAACGAACAGGACCCCCGACTCGTCGAGGTCGGCGGTGGCGTGCGTGACCTCACCGTGCGCACGGTCAGGGCGTTCGAGGAGACCTACGTCGTGGCCCACCTGGTGGTCGACGTGCGCGACGCCATGGGGGCCAACGCGGTCAACACCATGGCCGAGGCGGTGGCGCCCCGCCTGGCCGAGGCCGCCGGGGGCCGTCCGGTCCTGCGTATCCTCACCAACAAGGCTGACCTGCGGCTCACCCGCGCGCGGGCCGTCCTGGACACCGAGGCCCTCGGGGGCGAGGCCATCGCCACCGACATGATCCATGGTTACCGCCTGGCCGCCGCCGACCCCTACCGCGCCGCCACCCACAACAAGGGCATCATGAACGGTGTCTCCGCCGTCGTGCTGGCCACCGGCAACGACACCCGAGCGGTCGAGGCCGGGGCCCACTCCCACGCCGTCGACGCCGAGGGTCGCTACACCTCGCTGTCCACCTTCGAGCGCGACGCCGACGGCAACGTCGTGGCCACGCTCGAACTGCCCACCCCCGTGGGCCTGGTCGGCGGCGCGACCCGCACCCACCCGGCCGCCCAGGCCGCCGTCGCCCTCACCGGGGTCGCCGACGCCACGGAGCTCGGTGAGCTCATCACCGCCGTGGGGCTGGCCCAGAACATCGCCGCGGTGCGCGCCCTCGCGGGCGAGGGCATCCAGCGCGGCCACATGTCGCTGCACGCCAGGAACATCGCGGTCGCCGCCGGAGCGAGCGGCGACGAGGTGGACCGCGTCGTGGCCGTCCTCGTCCAGGAGAAGGCCATCCGGCAGGACCGGGCCGAGGCGGTCCTCGGCCAGCTGAGGGGACGATGATGACCGAACCCACGACGGAGCAGGAGGAGGACGGCGGCCGCCTCCTGGAGATCTGGGGCGACACCGTCGACTCCCGCCACACGATCTGGGCGATCGCCCTGGGCATCGGTCTGACCGTGCCCCTGTACCTGGGGGCCGAACTGCTGTTCTCCCGCCTGGTCGACGACCAGACCGTCGCCGGGACCTACGCCCTCCTGGTCGGACTCGTCGGCTGTCTGCTGGCCGGGTTCGGCGGGGCGCTGCTGTTCCCGCCCAAGCGCGTGGTCACCGAACACGCACCCACCGAGCAGAGCAGGCGGGCCGCCATGGACGCCGTCGAGGCCGACTACGGCCCGCTCGGCGACCCCACCGAACTGTCCGAACCCGTGCAGAGGGAACTGCGTGCGCTCGGACTCTTCGACGACCTGCTGGCGCAGCACCGCCGCCGCGGCGAGGAGCAGAACCCGTGAGTCCCGAACTGCTGACCGACGCCTCATGGGCCCTGGGCATGGGCCTGATCGGCGCCGTGGTCTTCGCCTTCATCGGCCTGGCCTCCTACACCGACGAGACGGCCACGATCGCGCCGCTGACCCTGCTGGTGGTGCTGCTCGGAGTTCCGCCCGCCGGAGTGTTCACCTTCTTCATGGCGGGGATCGTCGCCAAGCACATCACCCACGCCATCCCCACGGCCCTGTTGGGCATCCCCGGCGACACCCTCGCCGTGCCCATGCTCAGGGACGCCCAGCTGCTCCGTGAGCTCGGGGTGCCGCACATCGCGCTGCGCAAGGCGATCTCGGGCGGCGTGATCGCCGCCTTCCTGTCGGTGCCCCTGGCCGTGCTGTTCGCGTGGGCGCTGAGCCCCTTCGCCGACGCCATCGGCGAGGCGGCGCCGTGGATCTTCGTGGTCGCGGCCGTGCTCATCGCCTACACGTCCAAGGGGAGGCTGGCGGCGGTACTCGCCCTGGTGCCGTTCGTCCTGCTCGTCGTGGGCATGCAGGCCTTCGTGTCCCAGACGACCGGGGGGACGCTGACCATCAGCTTCTTCCTGGGCATCGCCACCGGGCCGCTGATCGCTGACCTGTTCCTGTCGCTGGCGCCCTCGGGCCGGGCCACGCTGCGGCGCCGCGCCCGTCGCCGCTTCGACCTGGCCCCCGACACCCGGACCTGGTCCGGGCGCCTGCCCAACCCGCTCAAGGTGCTGGACCGCAAGCAGGTCGCGTACACGAGCGCCGCCGCCGGAGTCTCCAGCGCGACGTTCGTGTTCTCCCCGGTGGCCATGACGGTGCTCATGGGCGAGATCGTCGGTGCCCGGATCAAGAACGGGTACCACCGGCTCACGACGGTGATGTCGGTGCGCAACGGCACCACCGAGTCCACCTACATCGCCGAGACGCTGATCCCGCTGATCGCGCTGGGGCTGCCGCTCTCGCCGATGGCCGCCGGACCGGCCGCGCCGCTGTTCAACGCGCCGCCGGTGCACACGGTCAACACCGAGACCGGCGAGACGCACAACCTGCACGACCTGATGTCCAGCGGCGAGTTCCTGGTCTACGGACTGCTGGGCGTGATCATCGCCTCCGTCATCGCCTACCCGTTCGCGATGACCTACGCGCACCGGGCGGCGTCGTTCGTCATGCGCCGGATCTCGCACGAGGCGATCATCGGCGCCTTCGCCGGGCTGATCCTGGTGATCTGCCTGTACGAGGGCGGTCTGCTCGCGGTGGGCGTGACCCTCACCGTGGGCCTGGTCGGCGGACTCTTCGGCAAGATGTTCAACATGCACAGCGGTGTGCAGTTCATGGGCTTCTACGTGGCGGTCCTGACCGTCCCCCAGCTGCTCGCGCTGGCGGCCTGAACCCACAGGGGAACTCCGCGGCCCGACCCCGTCCTGGTCGGGCCGCGGAGCCGTGTCCGGGGGTCAGTGCGCGGCGTCGCGCCGGGCCACGGAGGCGAGGTCGGCCTCGATGCGCGCGGTGGTCTCCAACAGGGCGGGGAGCAGGTCGCGTCGCACGTCCTCGATGGAGGAGCGGTTGGCGTGCGCGGACACGTTGGTCGCGGCGATGACGCGGCCGCTGGCGTCGCGGATCGGCGCGGCCAGTGAGCGCAGCCCCTCCTCCAGTTCCTGGTCGACGATCGCGTACCCCTGCTCGCGCACGCGCAGGATCTCGGTCCTCAGGGCGGCGGAGCTGGTGAGGGTGAAGCGGGTCAGCGGCCTCAGCTCGACCCGGTCCAGGTAGGCGTCGAGCTCGGAGTCGCCGTAGCCCGCCAGCAACACCCTGCCCATGGACGTGGTGGAGGCGGGGAAACGGGTGCCCACGGCGATGGACACGGCCATGATCCGCGAGGTCGCCACTCGGGCGACGTAGAGGACGTCGTCCCCCTCCAGGACCGACACCGAGGCTGACTCGCGGACCTTGGCGGACAGGTCCTCCAGGTGCGGCTGGGCCACGTCGGGCAGCCCGGCGGAGGCCACGTAGGCGTACCCCAGCTCCAGCACGCGCGGGGTGAGGGCGAACATCCGGCCGTCGGTGCGCACGTACCCGAGGTCACCCAGGGTCAGCAGGAAGCGGCGGGCCGCGGCCCGGGTGAGGTCGGTGACGCGCGCGACCTCGCTCAGGGTCATCGACGGACGCTCGGCCGAGAAGGCGCGGACGACCATGAGCCCCCGCTCCAGGGACTGCACGAAGTGTGCGCCGCGTTCGGGGGCGTCTTCGGTGGTCATGGGGCCTTCCAGGTCCGGGTGCGGAAGTGGCGGTCGCGCCGCTTCGGGTCACGGTCATCGCGATGTTCTCATACCGAACAGCTGGGACGAGCCTTGACCCTTCCTGTGATCGGCGCTAACGTCATTCCCAATTGTTCGCAGTGTGAACATCAATTCGCTATACGAACCGGAGGGTCGCCATGGCCGTGCCCCTGGACGAGGCGGTCCGGCAGCTCATCCATCACGGCGACACCGTCGCTCTGGAGGGGTTCACCCATCTCATCCCCGTGGCCGCCGGGCACGAGATCATCCGCCAGGGCCTGCGGGACCTGACCCTGGTCCGTATGACGCCCGACATCGTCTACGACCAGCTCATCGGCGCCGGATGCGCGCGTCGCCTGGTCTTCTCCTGGGGCGGCAACCCCGGCGTCGGCTCGCTGCACCGCTTCCGTGACGCGGTCACCCGCTCCTGGCCGGTCCCGCTGGAGATCGAGGAGCACAGTCACGCGGGGATGGCCAACCGCTACGTCGCGGGCGCCTCGGGCCTGCCGTTCGCGGTGATGCGCGGGTACGCCGGTACCGATCTGGTCGAGCACAACCCTCACATCAGGACCATCACCTGCCCCTTCACCGGGCAGGAGCTGGCCGCTGTGCCCGCGCTCAACCCCGACGTCGCCGTCATCCACGCCCAGCGGGCGGACACCCGGGGCAACGTCCAGCTGTGGGGCATCACCGGAATCCAGAAGGAGGCCGCCCTGGCGTCCGACCGGGTGTTGGTCACGGTGGAGGAGGTCGTGGACACCCTCGATCCCGTCCCGGGCCAGGTGATCCTGCCCAGCCGGGTCGTGGACGCGGTCAGCGTCGTTCCCGGCGGCGCCGCCCCCTCCTACGCCCACGGCTACTACGAGCGGGACAACGCCGCCTACCGTGCCTGGGACGAGGTCGGGCGCGACCGCGAGGCCTTCACCGCCTGGCTCGCCGACCTCACCGCGGGCTCACAGCCCCGCTCCGCCCCTCCCGCCACCCCGTCGCCCGAGTCCCCGGACAGCGACACCGAGCCCGCTGGGAGAGGCGCGTGACCACCGTGACCTGGACCTCCGACGAGATCATGACCGTCACCGCCGCGCGTTCGCTGCGCGACGGGATGGCCTGTTTCGTCGGTATCGGCCTGCCCAGCACCGCCGCGAACGTGGCCAGTCGAACGCACGCCCCCGACCTGTGGATGATCTACGAGTCCGGCACCCTGGGCGCCTCCCCCGACCACCTGCCGCTCTCCATCGGGGACGGGATCCTGGCCGACACCGCCGACACGGTGGTCTCGGTCCCCGAGGTCTTCAACTACTGGCTCCAGGCCGGGCGCATCGACGCCGGGTTCCTCGGCGCCGCGCAGATCGACCGGTTCGCCAACATCAACACCACCGTCATCGGCGACTACGCGGACCCGAAGGTGCGCCTGCCCGGAGCGGGCGGCGCCCCCGAGATCGCCGCCTCCTGCCGCGAGGTCATCGTGATCATGCGTCACAGCCGCCGCGCGTTCGTGGAGAGGGTGGACTTCGTGACCTCGGTGGGCCACGGATCGGGCCCGGGTGATCGCGAGCGGCTCGGACTGACCGGGGCGGGGCCGGTTAGGGTCATCACCGATCTCGGGGTCCTCGAACCCGACCCCACCACACGCGAGCTCACCCTGGTGGGACTGCACCCGGGTGTGGAACTCCCGCAGGTCCAGGAGGCCACCGGCTGGGACCTGCGGGTGTCCGACGACCTCGTCCGCACTCCCGCACCCACCGACACCGAACTCTCCGTGGTCCGCTCCCTGACCGGCGCCGCCTGAACCACCCGTTCACGGACCCACCCCCTCGCCGCTGGAGGCCCCGGGACCCGGCCGTCCCCCCGGGGCCCGCTCCGAAAGGAAGGACCGCATGCCCACCACCTCCGACGGGTCCGGGTCGCACCCGCGCGGATACGTCCGCGACCACGGCTCCCACCCGCCCCTGGACTACCCCGGTTACGGGAGCACCGCGCTGCGCCATCCCCAGCGCCCGCTCACCCTGCTGCCGCACACGCTCACCGAGATCACCTCACCCGTCCTGGGCGAGGACCGCCTCGGCGCCCACGACCACGACCTCACCCGCCAGCACGACGGCGAACCCCAGGGCCAGCGCATCATCGTCCACGGTCAGGTCCGTGACAGCGACGGCCTCCCCGTGCCGCACAGCCTCGTGGAGGTCTGGCAGGCCAACGCCGCCGGACGCTACCGCCACACCGGTGACAACTGGCCCGCCCCGCTCGACCCGAACTTCTCCGGTGTGGGGCGTGTCCTCACCGACGCGGAGGGACGCTACAGGTTCGTCACCGTGCGGCCCGGCGCCTACCCCTGGAAGAACCACCAGAACGCCTGGCGCCCCGCCCACATCCACTTCTCGCTGTTCGGACGGGCCTTCACCCAGCGGCTGGTCACCCAGATGTACTTCCCCGACGACCCCCTGTTCTTCCAGGACCCCATGTGGCAGTCGGTCCCCGACGATCGGGCCCGCGAGCGCATGCTGGCCCGCTACGACCACGACTCCACCCAACCCGAGTGGGCCCTGGCCTACCGGTGGGACATCGTGCTGCGCGGACGCGACCAGACCCCGTTCGAGTCCGAGGAAGAGGTCCTGGAGGACGACGAATGACCACCCGACCCACCGCCGACCAGGTGCCCACCACCCCGTCCCAGACCGTCGGCCCCTACCTGCACATCGGCCTGCCCTGGCCGGACGGCCCCTTCGCCGTCGCCGAGGGCACGCCCGGCGCCGTCCGACTGCGCGGCACCGTGTACGACGGTGCGGGCGCCCCGGTCACCGACGCCCTGGTCGAGACCTGGCAGGCTGACCCGCACGGGCGGTTCGACCACCCGGACGACCCGCGCGGCGCCCGCTCCCTGCCCGGCTTCCGGGGGTTCGGTCGCTGCCCCACCGACGCGGCGGGCTCCTACGAGATCCTCACCCTCAAGCCCGGATCCGTTCCGGGGCCCGGTGGCGAGCAGGCGCCCCACGTCGACATCTCCGTCTTCGCGCGCGGCATGCTGCACCGGGTGGTCACCCGCCTGTACTTTCCCGAGGAGGAGGCGGCCAACGCGGCCGACCCCGTCCTGCGCTCCGTGACCGACCCCGCTGACCGAGCCACCCTCGTCGCCAGCCGGGAGGAGGGCGGCTACCGCTTCGACATCCGCCTCCAGGGCGAGGGGGAGACGGTCTTCTTCGACGTCTGACCCGAGCTCCCCGCCGCCCCGTCGGCCCCGACCCGCTCCGCAACCCCACCCGACCCAGTGAGGGACCACCATGACCGGCCTGTTCGACGGTGTCCTCAACCACGGCCCCCTCGGGCCGCTCACCGACGACACCGCCTGGCTCCGGGCCCTGCTCGACACCGAGGCCGCCCTGGCCCGAGCCCTGGCCGACACCGGCCTCATCACTGCGGAGCGGGCCGAGGCCGTCGCCGCCGCGTGTGTGGCCGACCGCTACGACCCGGCCGACCTCGGCAGGGCTGCGGCGGCCGGCGGCAACCCGGTCATCCCGCTGGTCGCACGGCTCACCCAGAACGTGCGCGCGACCCATCCCGACGCCGCCCGGCACGTCCACCAGGGGGCCACCAGCCAGGACGTCATGGACACCGCGGCCATGCTCCTGGTCCGCCGGGCCGGGACCGCCCTGCGCACCGAACTGGCCGCACTCACGGGGGACCTGCGATCCCTGTCCCACCGCCACCGCGCCACCCCCGCGCCCGGCCGGACCCTGCTCCAACAGGCCCTGCCCACCACCTTCGGCGCCGTCGCCGCGAGCTGGACGTCCGGACTGGCCGGTGCGGCCGACCGCCTCGACCACGTGCTGGACCACCACCTGGCCGCCCAGCTCGGCGGAGCCGTGGGCACCCTCGCCTCACTGCACCCGCACGGCCCGGCGGTGGCGTCCGCCTTCGCCGCCCGCCTCGACCTGCCCGAACCCCTCCTGCCCTGGCACACCGAACGCGGACGGATCGCCGAGATCGCCGCCGCGCTCGGCCGGGTGAGCGGCGCGGCCGGGAACGTCGCCCAGGACATCGTGCTGCTGGCCCAGACCGAGGTCGGCGAGGTCTCCGAGGAGGGCGGAAGCGGTGTGGGCGGTTCCTCCACCATGCCGCACAAGCGCAACCCGGTCGCCGCCGTCAGCGCGCTGGCCGCCGCCCGCCAGACACCCGGCCTCGTGGCCACCCTGTTCGCGGCGCAGATCCAGGAGCACCAACGCGCGGCGGGGGCCTGGCACGCCGAGTGGCTGCCCCTGACCGACCTGCTCCGGCGCACCGGCTCCGCCGTCTCCTGGCTGCGCGTGAGCGTCGAACGCCTCCGCGTGCACCCGGACCGCATGGCCGCCAACCTCGACCTCACCGGCGGGCTGGCCCTCAGCGAACGACTCACCGCGGACCTGACCCCCGAACTCGGCCGCCTGGAGGCCCACCAGCGCGTCACCACCGCCTGCCGGGCCGCCGTGGACGAGGGCCGCGACCCGGTGGAGGTCCTGGCCGAACACCTCCACGGCCTGCGCACCCGCGACCGGATCAGCTCGCTGCTCGACCCCGCCGACTACCTTGGCGCCGCACCGGTGTTCGCCGACCGGGTGACGGGTAGGACCGGCCGGACGGACCCCACCGACAACGAAGAAGGAACCGATGAGCGTTGACCTCCACCACGTCGTGAGCGGACCGGCGGACGCACCGCCGCTGGTGCTGGCCGGGTCCCTCGGCACCACCGGGCGGATGTGGGAGCCACAGGTCGAAGCGCTCTCCGCCGTCTTCCGGGTGATCCGCGTGGACCTGCGCGGACACGGGGAGTCACCCGCGCCGGAGGGCCCCTACAGCATGGCCGACCTGGGCGGCGACGTCGTGGCCCTGCTCGACCGGCTCGGGATCGGGCGCGCCCACTTCGCGGGCCTGTCCATCGGCGGCATGGTCGGCCAGTGGCTGGCCATCCACGCGCCCGAGCGCGTCGACAGCCTCGTGTTGATGGCCACCTCCCCCCACATGGGCCCCGCCCAGAACTGGCGTGACCGGGCCGCCATGGCCAGGGACCAGGGCACCACCGCCCTGGCCGACGGGGTGGTGCAACGGTGGTTCACCCCGGCCTTCGCCTCCGAGCACCCCCACGACGTCACACTCCTGCGCGACCAGATCGTCGACACCCCGGACGAGGGCTACGCGGGATGCTGCGGCGCCATCGAGCACCACGACGTCCGCGACGACCTGCACCGGATCACCGCGCCCACACTGGTCTTGGCCGGGGCCGAGGACCCCTCCACCCCGCCCGAGGGCCACGCCGCGCTCATCGCGGAGCGGGTGCCCGGGGCCCGGTTCGTGGTGCTGGAGGGCGCCGCCCACCTTCTGTCGTGGACGCACGCGGCCCGCGTCAACACGCTCATCACACAGCACCTGGCCGAGGCCGACCGACGCGGAGCCGGGACACGGGTGCGTCGCGCCGTCCTCGGGGACGCCCACGTGGACCGGGCCGAGGCCCGCAGGACCGCCTTCACCGAGCCCTTCCAGGACCTCATCACCCGTTACGCGTGGGGTGAGGTGTGGACCCGGCCCGGACTGGACCGGCGCACCCGCAGCTGCATGGTGCTCACCGCCATGGTCGCCCAGGGGCACTGGGACGAGCTGGCCATGCACGTGCGGGCCGCCCTGCGCAACGGTCTGACCCCGGACGAGATCGGCGAGGTCCTCCTCCAGACCGCGGTCTACTGCGGTGTCCCGGCCGCGAACAAGGCGTTCGCGATCGCTCAGGGAGTCCTCGACGAGGATCCGACGGAGTGAACGGCACGGAGTGAGGGCCGCCGTCAGAACGGCCCGGCGCACATCCCCGCCCCGTTCCGTCGGTGGCCTGATGTACAAGGGACCGTATGGACCACAGCGCACAGGAACTGACGGCTCGGGGCGAACGGCTGCGCGAGCTGCACAGGGGGCCGGAGCCCTTCGTGATCGCCAACGCCTGGGACGCCGGGTCGGCGCGGCTGCTGGGCGGGCTCGGCTTCGCGGCGCTGGCCACCACCAGCGCGGGGCTCGCGCACGGGCTGGGAAGGGCGGACGGCGCCGGACTGGTCTCGCGCGAGGAGACCCTGCGCAACGCCTCGGTGATCGCGGCCGCCACGGACCTGCCGGTCTCGGCAGACCTCGAGGACGGGTTCGGGCAGGCCCCCGAGGAAGTGGCCCGCACCATCGTGGAGGCCGGTGCCACGGGGATCGTGGGGGGTTCGGTGGAGGACACCACCGCCGACCCCCACGCCCCGATCCACGGGTTCGAGCTGGCAGTCGAGCGGGTCCGTGCGGCCGTGGAGGCGGCACGGACCCTGCCCTTCCCGTTCACGCTGACCGCCCGCGCGGAGAACTTCCTCCACGGCAGACGGGACCTGGCGGACACCATTCGTCGGCTCAGGGCCTTCGAGGAGGCCGGGGCCGACGTCCTGTTCGCACCCGGGTTGCCGGACGCCGAGGCCATCCGAGCCGTGTGCTCCTCGGTGGAGCGCCCGGTCAACGTGCTCGCCTCCGGGGCGGCGGCGGGGATGTCCGTGGCGGAGCTGGGTGCCCTGGGCGCCCGGCGGATCAGCCTCGGCTCGGGGCTGTCGAGGTCCGCGCTGTCCGGCGCTCTGGCAGCGGCACGGGAGGTCGCGCAGCAGGGGACCTTCGGGCGGATGACTGAGGCGGTGTCGAAGTCCGAGGTCGACGGGTCGCTCAGGGACTGACGCCCCGCCGGATCAGTGTTTGAAGGCGACCCCGGCCATCTCCCACCGCTTGGTGTCGGCGTCGTCAGGGCGCCGGAGCGGGTCGCGCTCGGGGTGGCGCCAGGTGGCGCAGTCCACCGCCCGTGGGCCCTGGTCGCGCCCGTCCGTCCAGGGACTGACCAACTCCAGCCCGTCGAAGACCGTGGTCACCTCCTCGGGGGCGCGCACCCGACCCCAGGGGGTGCCGAAGGAAAGGATCTTCTCGGTCATCCACGCCCCCGCCGCGTGGTCGTCCGAGACGATGTGGGAGAAGATCACGCAGGAACCCGGGGCGAGCCGGTCCACCAGGCCGCGCACCATGCCGAAGGGGTCGCTCTCGTCCGGCAGGCAGTGCAGCAGGGAGACCAGCATGACGCAGACCGGAAGGTCCGGGTCGATCAGCCCCTCCGCCTCGGAGGAGTTCAGGATGTCGTCGACGTCCCGGACGTCCGCTCCCAGGAACGCCGTCCCGGCGCTGTCGGTGACCAGGGCCCGGCCGTGGGCGAGCACGATGGGGTCGTGGTCCACGTAGAGGACGCGCGCCCCCGGGTTGATCGCCTGCGCCACCTGGTGGGTGTTCTCCCCCGTGGGCAGTCCGGCCCCGAGGTCGAGGAACTGCTCCACCCCCCGGGAGCTCACCGTCTCGACGGCCCGGCCCAGGAACGCCCTGTTGTCGCGGGCGAAGGCGACCAGTTCGGGGATGCCCTCGGCCAACGTCTCGCAGGCCTTGCGGTCCGCCTCGAAGTTGTCTTTCCCTCCCAACAGGTAGTCGTACATCCGCGCGATGCTCGGAGTGTCCATGTCGAGGTGTGGGGGGAAGCGATCGGCCATAGGAGAGGTACCAATCAGGACTAGTCGTGCGGGGTCATCTCCAGGCGAATCGTAACCGTGTTTCGGCGTTCTTACCGGCGTTTTCCACAAGAAAATCGATCGGACACCTCGGGGGTCATCGCCCGTCTACGAATAGCGCTTCACGGAACGGTCGAAACCGGGCAGGTGATCGGCTACACGCCCTGGGGCGACGGCCCTCACGCGGTCTCCGATCCCCTCCGGCAGTGGTGGTGGCGGGGGTGTCACGGGGTGGGACCAGAAGCCCGCCGGGGAAAGGGGATTGGTTGTTTGTGCCTGGGCGGCGAAAACGTCGATTCCGGTTTCACTGAGTTCCCGGGAATGGCCCGGGGAGCCGTCCTCCTCGAACTGAGTGCCACCGGCCGAGGGGACCTTCGGGCCGATGGGCCGGGTCCTGACCAGTTCCACCAAGGCGCGCCGTTCCCGGCCCGCCCACCGGGTGAGCGCGAAGGGGTCACGGTCGGCCTCGGCCCCCAGCGCGGCCGCGACCGCCGTCAGGTGCGCGCACCGTCCGCCCCAGTAGTCGCAGGAGCACGTCGCGACCAGTCCCGCCCAACCCTGCGGCACCAGGTCCAGGCCGAGCAGGGTGAACACGCGTGCCGCGGCCTCGGGCAGTTCACCGGCGAGCAGACGCGCCCTGAACAGCGGCTGCGAGGCCAGCGCCGCGCCCACCCGCTCCCAGTCCGCGCTCTCCCACACGGTCCGGATCAGGCTCACCTCGTGTCCCCGGACCCTGGCGCCCACCTCACCGGCCCGCACCGAGAACCGCTCCACCGCCCCGGGATCGGCGCCCACCGTTCCCAGGGCCCCGCCCACCAGTTCCGACCAGCTCATCCCGAGACCGCCTCCGGCGCCAGCCGCACGACCTCGCGCAGGTCCTCCACCGACAACCCGCCCAGCCACCCCTCCCCGGTGGCCACCGCGCCGTCGGCCAGCACGCTCTTGCGTTCGATCATCTCGTCCACCCGTTCCTCCACGGTGCCCACGCACACCAGCTTGCGCACCTGCACGTTCCGGCGCTGACCGATCCGGAAGGCCCGGTCCGTGGCCTGGTTCTCCACCGCCGGGTTCCACCAGCGGTCCACGTGCACCACGTGGTTGGCGGCGGTCAGGTTCAGCCCGGTCCCGGCCGCCTTGAGGGACAGCAGGAACACCACCGGACCCGCCACCGTCTGGAAGTGCTCGGTCATCCGCTCGCGCTCGGCGCGGGAGGTGCCGCCGTGCAACCACAGCACGGGCACGCCCAACCGGGACCGAAGATAGGGCGCCAGCCGCTCACCCCAGCGCGCGTACTGCGTGAAGCACAGCGCCTTGTCGCCCTCGGCCACCGCCTCGCCCAGGATCGACTCCAGGCGGTCGAGCTTGCCGGACCGGCCCGCGAGCGCCGAACCGTCTCCGAGGAACTGGGCCGGGTGGTTGCAGATCTGCTTGAGCCGGGACATGGACGACAGCACCAGCCCCTTGCGCTCCTTCTCGTCGGCCTCGGCCATCCGCTCCGCCAGGTCGTCCACCACGGCCTTGTACAGGGAGGCCTGCTCGGGGGTGAGCGTGCACCAGGTGCGCATCTCCTGCTTCTCCGGCAGGTCCGCGATGATCGAACGGTCGGTCTTCAGCCGACGCAGCACGAACGGCCCGGTCAGCCGACGCACCAGGTCAGTGCCCTCACCCGCACCCTCCTCCGCCTCGGCCCGGTCGGCCACCGCGCGCTGGAAGTCCGCGGCCGTCCCCAGCAACCCGGGGTTGGCGAACTCCATCACCGACCACAGCTCGCCCAGGTTGTTCTCCACCGGGGTCCCGGTGAGCGCGATCCGGGTGGCGGCGGGCAGCGAGCGCACCGCCCGCGCCTGCGCCGTGGCGTGGTTCTTCAGCGCCTGGGCCTCGTCGCAGACCACCCGGTGCCAGGGCATCCCCGCCAGTTCCTCGGCGTCGCGCGTCACCACCCCGTAGGTGGTGACCACCAGGTCGCAGGAGCCCACGATCCGCGCCAGCGCGTTGCCGGTCGGCCGGTCCGGCCCGTGCTGGACGTGCACCCGCAGTCCCGGGGCGAACTTCCCCGCCTCCTTGCGCCAGTTGCCGACCAGCGACACCGGGCACACCAGCAGCGTCGGCCCGGGCGCCGGACTCCCGGCGCGCTCGTCGGTGAGCAGGGCCAGCAGCTGCACGGTCTTGCCCAGCCCCATGTCGTCGGCCAGCACCGCGCCCAGCCCGAGCTCTCCCAGGAACCGCAGCCAGGCCGAACCCCGGTCCTGGTAGGGGCGCAGGGCCCCCTCGAACCCGGGTGGGGTGCCCATGGGGCGGTGCGCGGCCTTGGCCCCGCCGTCCAGCAGGGCGCCCAGCGGCCCCCCGGCCACCACGTCCGCCACCGGCAGCGGGGTGGGCTCCGCGCCGATCGCCGTCCGCAGGGCCTCCTCGCGGCGGATCGGCCCCCGACCGCTCCGCCGCATTAGGTCCAGGGCGGCCTCGACGCGTTCGGGGTCCATCTCCATCCACCGGCCGCGCACCTGGACCAGGGAGCGCTTGAGCCGGGCCAGCTCGGCGAGCTCGTCCAGTTCCCCCTCGTCCAGTGGCTCCTGCGCCCCGGGGCCGCGCAACAGCGCCTCGAAGGACACGTCCACCAGCTCGGTGGGGCCCACCCCGCCGCGCCCGCGCCGTTTCGGTTCCTCGCTGACCGTCATGCGCAGCGCGAGGGCGCCGCGGCCGCTCCATTCGGGCAGGACCACGCCGAACCCCGCCGAGGTGAGCCGGGCGGCGGTCTGTCCCACGAAGGCCTGGGCCCGTGCGGTGTCCATGGCGAGGCGGGCCGGGGCCAGGTCGCCCAGGGCTCGCTGGAGACAGGGCATGTGGCGTACGGCCCGGCGCAGGTCGGCCAGGGCGGTGGTCGCGACGTCCTCGGGCAGCCAGGCGGCGCCCTCTCCCAACCACACCCGTTCCAGGGGCAGGCGCAGGCCGGGGTCGGTGGTGGAACGCACCCAGAACTCCACCGTCCAGGGGCGCGGACCGCCTTGCGCGCTCTCGGGTTCGGGTTCGCGCAGGACGAAGAGGAGCTGGGCCCGGCCGCCTCCGCGCACCCGGGACCGCCACTCCCGCAGGGGGCCGCGCAGCTCCCGTGCGGTGTCGACGTCCACCCGGGAGTGCGCCCCGGTGAGCGCGCCCGCCAGCCGTGCGGCCGGTGGTGCGTCGGAGTCCGGGCGCGCGTTCCCGCGGGCTCCGGGTGCCGCCGTGGCCAACCGCCGGGCGACGGCGTCGGTGAGGAGTTCGAGCGGGGCCAGCACACACAGGCGGGCCGCCTCCCCCCGGTCCTCCTGGGTCAGGTGCGCCACGGCCGCAGGGGGAAGCGCCCGGGTGAGCGCCGACAGGTGCTCCTCGGCGGTGTCGAGCGGGGCGGGCCGCCACCGGGCCCGGGGCGGGTCGCCGACCAGGTCGGGCAGGACGCATCCGGCTCGGACCAGCCCTTCGGCGAGGGCGTGCACCGCCCGAAGGTGGGTCAGGGCGGGGCCGAGTGCCACGGGGAGGGAGTCCAGCGCCGACAGCAGGGCGTCGGCCCGCGCGGGGGACAGCTCCAGCCCCGGGACCGACCAGGCGCGGAACTCCGCGGGAGCGGTGTCGCCGGTGTCGGACGGGGCGGGGGCCTCCCGCGTCCCCGGCAGCCACAGGACCGGAGTGACGGAGTCGGGGGAGTCGGGGTCGATCCCGGCCTTGGCGGCCATCGCGCGCAGCTCCTGAACCCCGACGGCGCCGGGGTGGGTCCCCGTCGCCGGGGCGGCGGGGACCCGTTCGTCCGCCTCGCCCCAGAGCACCAGCGAGTCCCTGGACCACACCGCGTGCAGAACCCGCACGCACACCCCCCGCATCGAACACGAACGTCGTCGGCACCCAGTATCACCGGGGCCGACGACGTTCGGGGACGCGCGGGTCAGAGGTTGTCGGGCACCGTGTTGCCGACGGACTCGATGCCCTTCTTCAGGTCGGTGCGCCACAGCAGCACACCGCCGATGACGAAGAAGACCACCAGCGAGAAGATGGCGGTACGGAAGCCGCCGGTCAGGTTGACGACCAGGGTGATCGAGGCCGCGCCCAGCAGCACCGATCCGCGGTCGGCCAGCTGGAACAGGCTGAAGTACTCCGCCTCGTGCCCGCGCGGGATGAGCAGCGAGTACAGCGCCCGCGCGAGGGACTGCGTGCCGCCCAGCACCATGCCGATGCCCGCGCCCAGCAGCAGGAACAGCACCGGGTCGTTGGGCGGCAGGTAGTAGCCGCAGGTGACCAGGGCGCACCAGGCGACCAGGCTCGCCAGGACGGTGTTCTTGGTGCCGAACCGGCGGCCGACCCACCCCATGAGGAGCGCGCCCGCGAAGGCGACGAACTGGATGAGCAGGATGGTGGCGCTCAGGATCGCCAGCGACAGGTTGAGGTCCTGGCTGGCGAAGCTGCCCGCGAAGTAGATGACGGCCTGGATGCCGTTGTTGAACAGCACGAACGCGATGAGGAACTTCAGCGTGTTCGGGAAGCGGCGCATCTCCCGCAGCGTGCGCCAGTACTGCTTCAGCGACGCGCCCAGCTTCGGGGGACCGGGCTCGGCCGCGAGCTTGCCGTAGCGGTTGCGCAGCAGACGGATGCCGATCACCGAGAACACGAACCACCACAGGCCCACCGAGGCGAAGGCGATGCGGACCGCGTGCCCCTCAGAGACCCCCAGGGTGTCGGCGGAGGCGAGCAGACCCATGTGCGCGGCCAGGAGGAGACCGCCGCCCAGGTAGGCCATCGCCCACCCCGTCACCGACACGCGGTTGCGTTCGTCGGCCGTGGCGATCTCCGGCAGGAAGGCGTTGAACACCACCAGGGACATCCCGTAGAAGGTGTTGCCCGCCACGAAGAGCAGCACGGCCACCTGGTAGTCGCTGGTGAAGTACAACGAGCTGACGCACAGGGAACCGGCGGCGGCCAGCCAGAACAGCCAGCGCTTCTTGTGCTGGGTGTGGTCGGCCAGGGCTCCCACGACCGGCAGCATCACCAGGAGGATGAGCCCCGCGACCGTGGTGACCATCGGGTGCAGGGAGTTCGGGTGCAGGCTGAACCACTCGACCCCGAGCGGGTACAGCACCAGGCCCGGTTGGGAGCAGTCACCGGCCGCACCCGCCTCCGAGCAGGCCAGCCCCGACAGGTAGGGGCCGATGAGCACCGTGACCACCGAGGTGATGAACACCTGGTTGGCCCAGTCGTAGGTGTACCAGCCGCGCTGTTCGCGTCTGCGCAGCGCGGGGTCTGACGCGGGGGAGTTGTCCGCCGTCGGGGGTGGGGGTGTGGTGGACATCGAGGGGGGCTATCCGTTCTTCGTCGTTCTGGGGGGCTGGTTCCAACGGCCGCGTCGAAGGAGCACCTCGCGCAGCGCGACGGTGTTGTCGGTGATGATGCCGTCCACGCCCGCGTCCAGCAGACGCTCCATCACCTCGGGCTCGTTGACGGTCCACACGTGCACCTGCATGCCGATCCGGTGCGCGGCGCTGATCACGTCCCGGCTGAGGATCGGGAAACCGCCGTGGCTCATCGGGATCTGCGCGCAGATCGGGGTGCGGCTGGCGGTGGGGCGCAGGAGCGGGGAGAGCGAGGCCAGGCGGAGGCGGGCCACGTCGACGGGGCCGCAGGAGGTGGCCACGCGGGGGCCGTAGATCCGTCGGGCCCGCTCCAGACGGTTCTGGTCGAAGGAGCCCACGCACACGCGGTCCCAGGCCTGGGTGCGGCGGAGCACCTCCAACAGGGGAAGGACGGCGCCGTCCGCCTTGAGGTCGATGTTGAAGCGCGCCTCCGGCCAGGCGCCGAGCAGATCCTCCAGGAGTGGGACGGGTTCCTTGCCCGCCACCCGGGCTCGGGCGACCTCCCGGTGGGGGAGCGCGGAGATGGCGCCGTCCCGGTCGGTGGTGCGGTCCAGGGTGCGGTCGTGGAAGGCCATGAGCACGCCGTCGCTGGTGGCGTGCACGTCCGTCTCCAGGTACGTGTAGCCCAGGTCGACGGCGTGCTGGAAGGCCACCGCCGTGTTCTCCAGCTCGGTGCGGCGCACACCCTGGTCGTCGGTGAGCCACCCGCCCCGGTGGGCGAGGGCGACGGGCACGGGGGAGGAAAGGTACGCGTGAGTCACGTCTTGAAGTATGACGGTTCCCAGGTGGGGCCCGCTCGCCGAGGGGCGGCCGTGTCGACGGTCGTGAGAAACCTGGAATGCCAGGTGGCACGGGAGAGCGCCCGCCCGCTCCTTGACGGGCGTCAGGGTGTCGTTCCCCCCCCGGAAGGAATCCGTTCATGTCGCACTCCTCTCACCGCCACCCCTGCCAGCAGCCGGTCTGCGCCCGCGGCGCGGCCAACCCGTGGCGACCGGTGCGGACCCCCGCCCGCTCCCCGCGCCGAGGAATGACCTCGGGCCGGTGCGCGGCGTCCCCGCTGGCGGGCCACCGGACCCCCGGCGACGTGCACCGGCTGGCGCAGCAGATGGCGGAGGTCCTGGTCGGCAGGCGGGCCCCGGAGGTGCTGCGGGACCACGTGACGGTTCCGGTGCGGGAGGAACTGCGCCGCCTGCGCGGATCGGTGGACTGCGCGATGGCGCCCCGGCTGACGCGGGTGTTCCACCAACCGCTCGGCGCTGGCGGGGTGGAGGCCAGCGCCGTGATCTCCTGCGACAGCCGTACCCGGGTGTTCGCCTTCCGTCTTCGTCGAGAGGGGGAACGCTGGGTCTGCACCCGCCTTGAGACCGACAGGACCCGCTGACGGGGCGCGCTGGGGGCCCGGGTTCGACGGCGCCCCGGTGGCGGCCGCGCCGAGACTGGGCCCCACCCGCCCGACCTGGAGACGGCTGCCGGCTCGTGGGCGAGGGGAGACCCACCGGTGGATCCCGGTGGTCGCACGCGGCGGCTCCAGGGCACCTCGGGTGTCGAGGTGGAGCCGTCGCCGAAGGGCGGCGGGGGAGGGAGAAAACGGCTCCGACGGACCACGGACACCACCCGGCTCGAATACGCACCAATGGCGCAAAAGCTATGGATGCGGCCGATCGCGCGTCGATAGGGTCCGTGTGGGATGACCCCCTGACCGGGGGGCGCCTTCGGTCATCGGCATCCCCGTACCCATGGGAAGGAGAAGGCGGACCGCGCCCGCGCGCGGCCGCCACTCGTGTATGAAACCCGTTGACATCGCTCGCCTGCACAGCCTCAGCGCACCGTCACTGTCCCCGGACGGTGCCCTGGCGGTCCTCGCCGTGTCCCGCCCCGACCTGGAGGAGGACGCCTACCTCGGTTCCCTCTGGATCGTTCCCACCGACGGCTCCGAACCCGCCCGCAGGCTCACCCGGGGCACGCGCGACAACGCCCCCGCCTTCTCACCCGACGGTCGCTGGATCGCCTTCCTGCGCCCCGACGAGGACAAACGCCCCCAGATCCACGTCCTGCCCTCGGACGGCGGCGAGCCGTGGAAGATCACCGACCACCCGCTCGGCACCGGAGCGTTCACGTGGAGCCCCGACTCCTCCCGCCTGGCCTACAACGCGCGGGTGCCCGAGGAGAACCGCTACGTGGAGGGCGCGCCGGACCAGGAGCCGCCGCGCCGGATCACCACCCTGAAGTACCGCAGCGACGACTTCGGGTTCACCATCGACCGACGTCAGCACGTCTTCGTGAGCGCCCCCGTCGACCCGTCGGGTGAGGTGGGCGAACCGGTCCAGGTCACGGAGGGGGACGCAGACCACGGTCGCCCGTCGTGGACCCCGGACGGGACGGGGCTGGTCTTCGACGCCTCACTGCACGGGACGCGCGACGCCGATCTGGTCAGTGACGTGTGGGTCTGCCCTCCCGAGGCGGGGGCGGAGCCGCGCCGGATCACCCGGGGCGACCTGGGCGTCGGGTCGGTGAGCCTGTCCGAGGACGGCGCCACCGTGTACTTCCTCGGCAACGAGCTCGGCCCGGATCTCGACGACTTCGTGGGTCGGGTGACGGGCCTGTGGTCGGTGCCCTTCGACGGCTCCGAGGCTCCCAGGAGACTCACCGGGACCGAGGACCCCCGCATGAGTCTGCGCACCCAGGCGACCGACGAGGGTGTCCTGGTCGCCGGTGAGAACCGGGGCGCGGTCGAGCTGTACCTGGTCACCCCCGGCGGTGTGCGCACCACGCTGTTCGGCGGGCGCGTCCAGGTGGGCTCCTTCGACCACGCCGGCGGAGTCACCGTGGTGGCGGCCGCCGGTGAGCGACACAGCGGTGAGCTGTACGTCGTCGCCGAGGACGGCGCCCGGGCCCTGACCTCCTTCGCGGACCAGGAGCTGGAGCCGCTCGCGGTCACCGAACTGACCGCCCGCACCGAGGACGGCAACGAGGTCCACGGCTGGTTGGCGGTGCCCGAGGGCGAGGGCCCGCACCCGGTGGTGCTGATGATCCACGGTGGTCCGTTCGCCCAGTACGGCTGGCAGCTCTTCGACGAGACCCAGGTGTACGCGGCGGCCGGGTACGCGGTGCTCTACTGCAACCCTCGTGGTTCGTCGGGCTACGGCCAGGAGCACGGTCGGGCGGTCATCGGTTCGGTGGGCGCCACCACCTCCGTCGACGTCCTGTCCTTCCTGGACGAGGCCCTCGGGGACGAGCGGCTGGACGCCTCCAGAGTGGGGGTCATGGGCGGATCGCACGGCGGGTTCATGACCACGTGGATCGCGGCCCACCACGGCGAGCGCTTCCGCGCCGCCATCAGTGAGCGCGCGGTCAACGCGATCGACAGCTTCCAGGGCTCGTCCGACATCGGGGGGTTCTTCCCGGAGCCGCTGTACGGCCCGGAGGAGACCTGGGCCAAGGAGAGCCCGCTCAGCCACGCGGACCGGATCGACAGGCCGTTCCTGATCATCCACTCCGAGCAGGACTGGCGCTGCCCCGTGGAGCAGGCCCAGCGCCTGTTCGTGGCGCTCAGGAAGCGGGGACACGAGACCGAGATGCTGCTGTTCCCGGGGGAGGGACACGAGCTGTCGCGTTCCGGTCTGCCCAGCCACCGGGTGGCCCGGCTCGAGGCGGTCCTCGACTGGTGGGCCCGCCACCTGTGACGCGGCGGGGTCGGACACCTCCGGGTGTCCGACCCCTTCCCCGCCCGGATGTGAGACGCGTCACGGTCAAGTCCGCGCTTGGTCCGGTTTTGACTCGACATCCACGGGAAGAACGAGGCGCCACCCGCGCCCCCGGCGGGGTTCCGGGACGGGGCGTGCCCGGTTCGGGAGGACCGGGTTGCCCATCGGCAAGTAACGAAAGGGTCGCTTCGGGTCCGGGGGATGAATTAGTGTTCCCCCAGGTCGGAACGCCCCAGTTCGTCACCACCAGGGTGACAGCGTCCGATCTGCCGTTGCACCCCGCTCAGCAGCTGTCCTTGTCCCAGGAGCGGGGGCCGTCACGACGCCGGCGAGTTCCCGCGACCCTTCCCGTCGCCGCCGGTACCCCTCCACCACGCATCCCCGCGCCGTCCCTCGGCGTGCCTTCGGGATGCCCGAGTGTCGGTAAACGGGTGTGGGAGAAAGGCAGTCGGTGCTTTGACTCGCAACCCCGAACCCACCCGTCGCCTGACGACGGTCGGCTTCGTCGCTCTCGGTGCCGTGGTCCTGTCCTCCGGCGTGGCCCTGGCCGACCAGACCGAGTCGGAGGCCCGTGAGCGCTACGAGGAGCTCCAGGAGGAGCTCTCCGGGCTGAACGCGGACTTCAACGAGGCCAAGGAGGACCACGCCGCGGCCGAGGCCGAACTCGAGGACCTCCAGGAACGCCTGGAGGACGCCGAGGAGGAGCTGGACGCCAAGTCCGGCCAGGTCTCCGTCATCGTGCAGGGCGCCTACACCGGCGCCACCCACAGCTCGATGGGCGTGCTGTTCGGCGCGGACGCGGACAACGCGCTCCAGAACATCGCCGACCTCGACTACCTGTCCGAGGGGCAGCAGGCGACCCTGGCCGACTACGTGACCGAGGTCGAGAACGCCGAGGAGCTGTACAACGCGGCGGGGGCGACCGAGCAGGCCGCGGCCCAGTCGATGGAGGCCGCCGAGGAGGCCGTGACCCAGAGCGAGGCCGCGCTGGAGGAGCAGGCCGCCGTGCTGGAGAGCCTGGGCGGCGTCGACCCGACCGTGGGCGAGGCCGCCGACACGGGCGGCGGATCGGCCGCGGGCACTGCGGCCGTCTCCGGTGACGTCCAGGCCGTATTGGACTTCGCCCGCGCGCAGATCGGCAAGCCCTACGTCTGGGGCGGCACCGGGCCCGACGGCTACGACTGCTCCGGTCTGACCCAGGCCGCGTGGGCCCAGGCGGGCGTGAGCCTGCCGCGCACCACCTACGACCAGGTCAACGCCGGGACCCCGGTCTCGCGTGACCAGCTCCAGCCCGGCGACCTGATGTTCTTCTACGACGTCTCGGCGCCGAGCCACGTGGGGATCTACGCCGGCAACGGGATGATGATCCACGGCTCGAACCCGTCGAAGCCGCTGGAGGAGGTCTCACTGGCCGCCTACTGGGACGGTGTCTTCACCAGCGCCGTCCGTCCGGGCTAGGAAACGCCACGGGCGGTGCTCCCCGGTCGACCTTCCCCGGAGGGTGGACCGGGGTTCCGCCCGAAGCGGTGCCCGCGTATCCTTCGGCGCATGGGTCGTCTCGTTCTCAGGGTCGCCGCGGGTGTCGCGGTCGTCATCGCCCTGTTCTGGCTGCTGTCGGTGATCGTCGGCCTGTTGGTGTGGGGAGTGATGATCGCCCTGGTCGTCGGGGTCGTCCTGCTGGGCCTGCGCATGCTGAGGTCCGAGTCCTCCGACCGGCGCCGCTGACCCCTCCCCTCGGGCCGCTCCGGCGCCCCCGCGAGTGCCGGACCAGTCCCTCGTGACGCCCGGAACCCGCTTCGATGACACATCGAGGAGGGTCGACACTCACTCTGTGTGGGGAAACATCGCTATAGTGACTCTGTGTCACTGAATAAGCACGTAGGGTCTCATGTCGACGGGGTGTCGCACCGTGGCCGGGTGGAACGGGTCGCGACCCGCGTCTTCCGCAACGACTGGAGCGCGCTGACACCACCCGCCACCGGCCGCTGGACACCCGAACTCACGGTCAGCGTCATCATCCCCGCGCGGGGCGGGCAGGCCCACCTCGACCTGGCGCTGGCCTCGCTCTCCGCGCAGACCTACCCCGAACACCTCTTCGAGGTCGTCGTCGTCGACGACCACTCCGCGCCACCGCTCACGCTCCCGGACCACCGACCCCGCCGCTGCCGCGTGGTCGCCGCGCCCGACGGCGGATGGGGCGCCGGGTACGCCCGCGCCTACGGAGCCCACGCCAGCACCGGCGACATCCTCATGTGGATGGACGCCGACATGGTCGCCTGCCCCGAGTTCGTCGAGGCCCAGGCCCGTTGGCAGCACGCCCACGCCGAGTGCGTCACCCTCGGCCGCGTCCGCTTCACCGACACCGACCCCCACGGACCCGGAGCGGTCCTGGCCGCCGCCCGTTCCGGAGACCTCCACCACGACCTGGACACCGGGGGCCGCCACGACTGGATCGAGCACCTGCTCGACCAGAGCGACGACCTGCGCGACGCGGACCACCTCGGCTTCCACGCCTACCTGGGCGCGGCGGCTGCGGTACGCCGCAGCCTCTACGAAGCGGCCGGCGGTGTGGATCCCGACCTCGACCTCGGCCAGGACACCGAGTTCGGCTACCGGCTCTGGCAGGCCGGAGCCGTCATGGTCCCCGAGCCCACCGCCACCGCCTGGCACGTGGGCCCGGCCTCCACCGCCCGAACCCGCCTGCCCTCGGAACGTTTCCGCACCGAGGTCCTGGCCGAACTCATGCCGCACCCGCACGCCTACCGTGAACGGGTCCCCGAGGCGCGCCGCCGCACCCCGCTGGTCCACGCCGTGGTGGACGTGTCCGGCGCGCCCTACGACCTCGTCCGGGGTTGCGTGGACCGGCTGCTCAACGGCACCGAGACCGATCTCGCGGTGACCCTGGTCGCCGACTGGGAGGGCGCCGAGGCGGCACCGGGAGGGTTCGAGGGCCCCCAGATCGACCTGCGCCTGATCCAGGCCAACTACCTGCGGGAGCCGCGGATCTCCTTCGCCGCCACCGCGCCCAGGACCGGGTTCCCCTCCCCGTTCCTCCTCCAGGTACCCGTCGCCTGGGGGTTGGGCGAACTGGCCCTGTCCCGGCTCCTGGCCAGCGCCGAACGGGCCCGCGCCGGGCTCACCGAACTCTTCCTGGCCGCCTCGCCCACCCGCGACGCCGGGGTGCGGCTCTGGCGCACCCGGGCCCTGGCTCGGGCCATGCGGGTGTGCGACGACGAGGAGGACCTAGCCGACGTGGTCGCCGAACTCCACGGCCGCTACCGCATCCACGGAGGAGAGGGCACCCTCACCGACCTCACCCTGCACCGTTCGGTCCCGCCGCCGCTCCGGGCCGCGGGCGGGCTCCGGGGGCCGGTCCCGACCGAGCCCGTCGACACTGATGACTGGTCCGGTGACGAGGAGGGAGACGACGAGGAGAGACGCGGGCGCTGGTGGCGCGGGCGACGCCGCAGCAGGCCCCGCCACCGGATCCGTTCACTCTGGTACCGGGCCTGCCGGGCCTGCGGACGCGAGATGCCCGACGAGGACGACCCCGGCGGGGGTCCGGCCGCGACCGGGTAGGTGGGGGAAGACACCGACCCGGACGGCGGACCCGGACGCACCGCACAGCGCTCGCAAATCACACGTGACCCAGCGCTACCCGGACAGTACGTAAGGTACCGGATCGTACGCGTGCGACGGGCGCGCCACCGTGGTGACGCGCCCGTGGACGAAGGTGCGTCCTAGGAGCCGATCGCCTCGATGGACGTCAGCAGGTCCTCGCGCAGGGAGTCGTTCACCGGGGTCGAGTCGGTCTCCTCGGAGGCCGCCTCCTGGCCCTCGGGGCTCACCACGTACCGCAGGAACGCCTTGACCCGCTCGGCCTCGCCCTGGTCCGGGAAGTCCAGGCACACGGTCTCGTAGCTGACCAGCACCAGCGGGTAGCTGCCCGGTTCGGTGGTGCCGTAGTCCAGGTCCAGCGCGAGGTCGTACTCGCTGGTGTTCTCCTCGCGGCGCGGTGAGTCGGCCACGACCTTGGCGGCCGCCTCCGGCGAGATGTCCACGAACTCGTCGCCCACGCCGATGCTCGCTGCGGGCAGGCCGTGCAGGTGGGACATCTCCACGTAACCGATGGCGCCGTCGGCCCGCGAGACCGTGTCGGCGATGCCGCTGTTGCCCTGCGCGGACTCACGCGGGGTGATCGGCCACTGTCCGCCGGCCTCGTGCGGCCACGAGTCGGGGGCGGCGTCGGCCAGGTAGCGGGTGAAGTTCTCCGTCGTCCCGGAGTCGTCGGCCCGGTTGACCTGTGTGATCGCCAGGTCCGGCAGGTCGACGTCGGGGTTGTCCTCGGCGATCTCCGGGTCGTTCCAGCGTGTGATGTCCTGGTTGAAGATCTTCGCCACGGTGTCCGGGCGCAGGTTGAGGTCCTCGATCCCGTCCAGGTTGAACACCACCGCGATCGCCACCACGTACGCGGGCAGGTTGATGGTGTCCGAACCGCCGCAGCGCGACATGGCGTCGGCGTTCTCGTCGGCGTCCATGGCCGCGTCGGTCCCGGCGAAGGTCACCGCGCCGTCGATGAACTGGTTGCGGCCGCCGCCCGAACCGATCGAGTCGTAGTAGATGCGCGCGTCCTCGCAGGCCGACTGGAAGCCCGCGATCCACGTCGTCATCGCGTTCTCCTGGGCGCTGGAACCGGAGCCGTGCAGGCTCCCCGAGAAGCACTCCAGGTCGTCGGGGACCGCCGGGCCCGCCCCCTGGACGGCGTCGTCGCTGCCGCAGGCGGTGGACGCGAGAAGAAGTCCGGCCAGCGCGGCCGAGGCCGCGCCCCGGTGGGCGCTCGAACGGCGCTGGGTGCGGGTGCGCTTGTTGGACGGGAGCACGCTGCTTCTATCCCCTTCGTCGGAGTCGGTGGTCCTCGTTGTCTTGACCACGGGCCGCCGGTACCCGGCGCGTCGTCGCTGGTGATGGAACACCGCCGATGAATTTAACCATTGCCGGACCGACTTCCCCAACGCGGGTGTGTGCGGAACCGGACGTGTCCGTGGCGGCACGGGGGACTCCGGGTGGACGGGAGGTGAACGAGGCGTTTTCGCCCGGTGAAGGTCCTTTGTCCCAGCCTTCGGGCGCCCGTAGGAGCGGGCATGTATGACACGCCGAACGACCGGGCAGTGGTCCTGGGTGATGAGCGCGCACAGCACCGACCCGAACGGGCAGCAGGCACCCACCTCGACCTACCGACTCCAGCTGAGGCCCGGTTTCGGCCTGGCCGAGGCGACCGTACTCCTGGACCAGCTGCACCGGCTCGGGGTGGGCGCCGTGTACCTGTCACCCCTCCTCGCCGCCACCCCCGGGTCGGACCACGGGTACGACGTGGTGGACGCCACACGCGTCTCCGAGGCGCTGGGCGGTGAACGTGCCCGAGCGGACCTCGTCGACCGGGCGCACGCGCTCGGCATGAAGGTGGTCGTCGACATCGTCCCCAACCACATGTCCGTGGCCCGCCCCGACGCCAACCCGTGGTGGTGGGACGTGCTTCGGCACGGCCGCGACTCCGTGTACGCCCGCTGCTTCGACCTCGACCACGGCTCCGGGCCGATCCTGGTCCCGGTCCTGGCGGACGACGGCGACGACGGCCGCGCCGCCCTGTCCGAGCTCACCCTCACCGACGGCGACCTGGTCCACTTCGACCAGCGATTCCCCGTGGCCCCGGGCACGTACACCCCCGGCGACGACCCGGCGGACGTGCACGAACGCCAGCACTACCGCCTGGTCTCCTGGCGGCGCGGCGACAGCGAACTCAACTACCGCCGCTTCTTCGACGTCGACCACCTCGCCGCCGTCCGCGTGGAGGACCCCGGGGTCTTCGAGGCCACCCACGCCGAGATCCTGCGCTGGGGCGTCGACGGTCTGCGCGTGGACCACGTCGACGGGCTCAGCGACCCCGGCGGCTACCTCCGCCGTCTCGCCGAACGCTTCCCCGGGTGGATCGTGGTGGAGAAGATCCTCGCCCCCGGTGAGTCCCTGCCCGCCTCCTGGCCGGTCGCCGGGACCACGGGATACGAGGCGCTGCGCACGGTGTGCGGGGTGTTCGTCGACCCCGACGCCGAACCCGTCCTGACCGCCCTGGCCCGCGACCACGGCGTGCCCACCGACACCGGCGCCGTCGACCACCAGGCCCGCTCCCACGCCGCCAACGAACTCCTGCGCGCGGAGGTGCGCCGGATCGCCGCGACCCTGCCCGACGCCGAGGGCAGTGAGGAGGCCGTCACCGAACTCCTCGCCTCCTTCGACGTCTACCGCTCCTACCTGCCCGAGGCCGAACCCGCCTGGGCCCGCGCGGTGCGCGCCGCCGCCGAACGCCGCCCCGACCTCCAACCCGCCCTCAAGACCCTCGACCGCGCCGTCCGCGACGACCCCCACGGTGAGACCGCCCGCCGCGTCCAGCAGACCAGCGGCATGGTCGTGGCCATGGGCACCGAGAACACCGCCTTCTACAGGGCGACCCGCTTCGTCGCCCTCAACGAGGTCGGCGGCGAACCGGCCCGCTTCGGCGTCGACACGGCCGCCTTCCACGAGGCCAACCTGCGCCGAGAGGCCGCCGAACCCCTCACCATGACGGCGCTCTCCACCCACGACACCAAACGCTCCGAGGACGTCCGCGCCCGCCTGGCTGTCCTGTCGGAGGTCCCCACGGAGTTCGCTGACGCGGTCCACCGCTGGGGCGCGCGCGTACCGTTGCCCGAACCCGCACTGGACCTCCTCGGCTGGCAGACCCTGCTCGGGGCCTGGCCACTGAGCGACGAACGCCTGGTCGACTACCTGCTCAAGGCCGCCCGCGAGGCTCGCCTCGGCACTTCCTGGACCGCCCCTGACACCGACTTCGAGGACCGCGTCCGCTCCTGGCCCGAGCGTCTGCGCGCCGACGCCGACCTGTACGCGGAGGTCGGGGCCATGGCCGAGTCCCTGCGTGAGCCGGGGTGGAGCAACGCTTTGGGGCAGAAGGCCGTCCAGCTGCTGGGGCCGGGTGTGCCCGACGTCTACCAGGGGACCGAGCTGTGGGACCTGTCCCTGGTCGACCCGGACAACCGCAGGCCCGTGGACCACGAGGCCCGCGCCGCGCTCCTGGACCGGTTGGAACAGGGGTGGCGTCCGCCCGTGGACGGGTCCGGCGCCGCCAAGCTCCACCTGGTCCGCACCTGCCTGCGCGCCCGTGAGGAGCTTCGCCCGACCGGGTACCTGCCGCTGGCCGCTCAGGGGCCGTCCGCCGCGCACGCCCTGTCCTTCGCCCGCACGGTGCGCGGCTCCCGTGAGCCCGCCCTGGCGGTGGTGGCCACGCGGCTGCCGGTGACGCTGGCCGACGCCGGGGGCTGGGCCGACACCGTGCTGCCGCTGCCCTCGGGGCCCGGGGAGTGGACCGACCTCCTCACCGGCCGGACGCTCGCCCCCGAACGCGTGGACGGCCTCACCACCGCCCGACTCTCCGAGGTCCTGGACCACTACCCGGTGGCGGTCCTGGTCCGGCAGGGCGCCGTTGGTTCGCTCGCTGACTGATCAATCAGTCAGTTGCGCATGACTGTCGAGGTGGTGCATCCGAGCCGGTAGTCCCTGCTCGTGCGGGGTTGTGGTCAGGTCGGAGC
Organism: Nocardiopsis sp. B62; assembly: GCF_018070675.1. Lineage (NCBI taxonomy): Bacteria > Bacillati > Actinomycetota > Actinomycetes > Streptosporangiales > Nocardiopsidaceae > Nocardiopsis > Nocardiopsis sp. B62. The sequence continues at coordinate 97,822 of NZ_JAGPXK010000001.1, forward strand.
GGTCGGATCGACGGGTCTGCGGCGAAGTGTTTCTCGATCACATGTTGCGATAATCGCCATGGCGTTGTTACGTTCTCATCGTGAACGACAACGTGGTCGACGACGTACGAGGCAGGGCCCGGGAGGCGATCCGCCGATCCGGTCTCTCCCAGCGGCAGTTCGCGACCAGACTCGGCATCGAGCCCAGCAAACTCTCCAAGTCCCTGACCGGCACCCGGCGGTTCACCGCCCTGGAACTGGCCGGTATCGCCGACGAGACCGGGGTGACGGTCAACTGGCTCATCAACGGTGAGGACGACGCCGACACGGTCTCGGCCGCCCCGCGCGACTCGTCGGCGGTCAGACCGCCGTCCGCGAGTCTGGCGGATCACCCGAAGGCCGCCCGGGAACACAACCGGCGTCTCCAGATCATCGAGGCCGCCTGGACCCTCATCGCGGAGCACGGCTACCACTCGGTGCGCGTCGCCCAGGTCGCCCAGGCCTGCGGCACCTCCAGCGCCACCGTCCACTACCACTTCCCGACCCTGAACGACCTCCTCGTGGAGGCGCTGCGCCACTCGGTCAAGCAGGCGTTCGACCGCCAGGTCGCCGGGCTGCACACCATCGAGGACCCGTACGAGCGCCTGCTCCAGCTCATCGAGCTCCAGCTGCCCGGATCGGACCGCCTGCGCCTGGAGTGGTCGATCTGGCTCCAGGTGTGGACGGCGGCCGCACTGGACCCCCGGATGCGTGAGCTGCACGCCGACTCCTACCGGCGCTGGCACGAGACCATCGCCCGCACCCTCCGGGAGGGGAAGGAGAGCGGGACCTTCGGCGACCTCGACGTCGAGGAGACGACCAGACGCCTCACCGCCCTCATCGACGGCCTGGGCATCCAGGTCATGACCGGGATGCCCGGACGGTCCGTCGACCACATGCGCCACACCCTGCGCTCGGTCATCGACCGAGACGTTCTCGGGTGAGACCCCCCGTACCCGCACCATCACCGCACACGCCCAGAGACGGAGCCCCGCCTTGAGCGACCTCATGAACCCCACACCCATCCTCACCTGCGCCCTCACCGGCGCGGGAGACACCGTCGGCCGCAGCGAGCACGTCCCCGTCACCCCCCGGCAGATCGCGGCCGCCGCCGTCGAGGCCGCCGAGGCGGGCGCCAGCGTGGTGCACATCCACGTCCGCGACCCCGAGACGGGCGCTCCCTCCCGTGACAACGCCCTCTACCGGGAGGTGGTCGACCGCATCCGCCAGACCGGCGTCGACATCGTCATCAACCTCACGGCGGGGATGGGCGGTGACCTGGTGATCGGCCAGGACGACCCGCTCCGGTTCGAGGAGGGCACCGACCTCGTCAACGGGCTGGACCGCCTGCCACACGTGGAGGAGCTGCTGCCCGACATCTGCACCCTGGACTGCGGAAGCCTCAACTTCGGGGACGGCAGCCAGGTGTACATCTCCACCCCGGACATGCTGCGCGCGGGCGCCAAGCGCATCCAGGAGCTGGGGGTCCGCCCCGAGCTGGAGATCTTCGACACCGGCCAGCTGTGGTTCGCCAAGACGATGCACGCCGAGGGCCTCATCGACGACCCGTCGATGTTCCAGCTGTGCACCGGCATTCCCTACGGGGCGCCCTCGGACCCGGGCGTGCTCCAGTCGATGGTGAACCTGCTCCCGGCGGGCGCGCAGTGGGCGAGCTTCTCCATCGGTCGCAAGCAGATGCCGTGGGTGGCGCAGTCGGTGCTGCTCGGCGGACACGCCCGAGTGGGCCTGGAGGACAACCTCTACCTCAGCCGCGGAGTGAAGGCCACCAACGGCCAGCTCACCGAGAAGGCCGTCTCCATCATCGAGCAGCTCGGCGCCCGGGTGGCCACACCGGACGAGGCCCGCGCCATGCTCCAGCTGCGCAGCGCGTCCTAGGGCGTGTTTCTTGGATGCTTTCGCCGGTGGCGGCGGAGCCACCACCGATGCGAGCGGCCTGGTGGTCGCGAGCGCGGAATGATCCACAAAAGACGACCGAGCACCCCGAACCCCCCGACAGGAGAAGCACGATGACGGAGAACGCGAGAACCACCCCCGAGACCGTGCGCACGGTCGCCTGCGTCGGAGCGGGCGTGATCGGCGGCGGCTGGGTCGCCCACTACCTGGGGCGCGGCTACCAGGTGGTCGCCTGGGACCCCGCCCCCGACGCCGAGAGCAAGCTGCGCGGGCTGGTCGCCTCGGCGTGGCCCGCCCTGGAGGAACTGGGCCTGGCCGAGGGCGCCTCCATGGAGAACCTGCGTGTGGTGGGCACGCTGGCCGAGGCCGTCGCGGAGGCGGACTTCGTGCAGGAGAGCGCTCCGGAGCGCCTCGACCTCAAGATCGACCTGCTGGCCGAACTCGACGCGGCCACTCCGGAGGGCGTGGTCATCGCCTCGTCCACCTCCGGTTACAGCATGAGTGAGATGCAGGTGGCGGCCGCCACGCCGGAACGGCTCGTCGTCGGTCACCCCTTCAACCCGCCCTACCTGGTGCCCCTGGTCGAGGTCGTCGGCGGTGAGCGCACTGATCGCTGGGCCGTCGACTGGGCCTCGGACTTCTACCGCGCGGCGGGCAAGTCCGTGATCAGCATGGACCAGGAGCTCCCGGGGTTCATCGGCAACCGCATCCAGGAGGCCGCCTGGCGCGAGGCCCTGCACATGGTCGCCGAGGGCGAGGCGACCGTCGAGCAGATCGACCAGGCGATGACCAGCGGCCCCGGGCTGCGCTGGGCCTTCTTCGGCCCCTGCCTGACCTTCCACCTGGCCGGGGGAGAGGGCGGCATGGCCCACATGCTCGACCACTTCGGGCCGTCCCTGAAGTCGCCGTGGACCCGTCTGGAGGCGCCCGAACTCACCGAGGACCTGCGCGACCGCATGGTCGCGGGCACCGACGAGGTCGTGGCCGGGCGCTCCACCGCCGAACTGATCGCCCAGCGCGACCGCCGTCTGATCGCGGTGGCCCGCGCGCTGGAGGAGGTCGAACGGGCGGAGGCCGCCGAGCGGAACGGGGAGGCCGCGTGAGCGCCACACTCACCCAGCGGCTGCGACCCGAGTGGATCGACTACAACGGCCACCTCAGCGAGGCCTACTACGTCCTGGTCTTCGGGTTCGCCACGGACGCGCTGATGGACCGGGTCGGTCTCGACGCCGCCTACCGTGAGGCGTCCGGCTGTTCGCTGTACACGGTTGAGGCGCACGTGCGGTACCTGAACGAGGTGACGGCGGACGCCGAGGTCGAGATCCACACCCGGGTGATCGGTCCGGGGCCGGAGCGCCCGGGAGCCAAGAAGGTGCGGATCTGCCACGAGATGTGGGTCGGAGACGTCCTGGCGGCGACCGAGGAACTGATGGCGCTCCACGTCGACCAGGCCCTGGGACGGACGGTGCCCCTGCCCGAGGGGGTCGCCGCGAACCTCGCGGCCCTCGCCGAGCCCGCCCCCGACTACGCGGGCCGGTCCGTCGGCCCGTAGCCGGAGCCAGGGGGTCCCGTCGGCGGACGCGGGTGTGCGACGGGCCCCACCCTGGTCAGACGGTAGGCTGACCGCGATCATGACGAACAAGACCGGCCCCCTGCTGCGCATGCCCGCCTCCCTGGCGGCCTCCCTGACCTGCCCCGTCTGCGCGCGTCCTCTGGACCAGGGGCTCACCTGCGCCCGCGGCCACAGCTTCGACGTCGCCAGGGAGGGTTACGCGAGCCTGCTCACCGGCGCCACCCCGCCCGGGTCCGGAGACAGCAGGGACATGGTCGCCGCACGGCAGCGCTTCCAGGAACGGGGGCACTACGACCCCATCGGCCGGGCCCTGGCCGAGGAGCTCGCGCAACGTCGCGTCATCGTCGACGTCGGCGGCGGCACCGGGCACTACCTCACCCAGGTGCTCACCGCGCTCCCCGACGCTGTCGGCCTGACCACCGACGTCTCCAAGTTCGCCGCGCGCAGGGCCGCCAGGGCGCACCCCCGCAGCGGTGCGGTCACCGCGGACTCCTGGCGCCGCCTGCCCCTGGCCGACCACACGGCCGACGCCGTGATCAACGTCTTCGCCCCCCGCAACGCCCCCGAGTTCCACCGCGTCCTCCAGCCCGCCGGGGTCCTGCTGGTCGTCACTCCTGCACCCGACCACCTCCGGGAACCCCGTGAGGCCCTGGGCCTGCTCGACGTCGACCCGCGCAAGGACGAACGCCTGGCCGACAGCCTGGGGGGCCACTTCGACCACGTCGCCACCCGTGAGTTGCGCTTCACCATGGAGCTGGCCCACGAGGACGTGCTGACCGTGGTGGGAATGGGCCCCAGCGCCAGGCACGTCACCCCCGAGGAGCTGAGGTCCCGCGTGGCGGCCCTCCCGGACCCCTTCACCACCACGGCCTCGGTCCGCGTCCAGACCTACCGCAGGGCCGAGTAGCGGGCCGGGGCGGAAAGCGTTGGGCCCGGACCACGCCCTCCATTCCACGGTCGGCGTGGCGTCCAGGTCACCTGGGTAGGCCACCCCCGTGAACGAACCGGCCGCGCACCCCGCCCCGTCCAGCCCCGTCCCGCCCGTCACCCCCGGACGCGGCGTCCAGGGTGACTTCTCCGTCTGGGCACCCCGGGCCCGTCGCGTGCGCGTGCGCGTGGACGGCGCCGACCACCCCATGGAACGCACCGCGGACGGATGGTGGCACGCGTGGGTGGAGGGCGCCGGTCCCGGATCCGACTACGCCTACCTCCTCGACGAGGACCCCCGACCCCTGCCCGACCCCCGATCCCTCTGGCAGCCGGAGGGCGTGCACGCCCCCAGCCGGGTCCACGACCACGCCGCGTACGCGTGGACCGACACCGCCCGTCCCACCTGGACCGGCCGACCACTCGCCGGAGCTGTCGTCTACGAGCTCCACGTCGGCACCTTCACAGCCGAGGGCACCCTCACCTCCGCCATCGAGCGCCTCGAGCATCTGGCCGAACTCGGCGTCACCCACGTCGAGCTCCTGCCGCTCAACGCCTTCGACGGCACCCACGGCTGGGGCTACGACGGGGTCCTGTGGTCCACGGTCCACGAACCCTACGGAGGCCCCGACGCGCTCAAGGGGTTCGTCGACGCCTGCCACCACCGCGGCCTGGCCGTCCTCCTGGACGTCGTCTACAACCACCTCGGTCCCTCCGGCGCCTACCTGCCGCGCTTTGGCCCCTACTTCTCCGGGAAGAACGCCTGGGGTCCCGCCCTCAACCTGGACGGCCCCGACTCCGACCCGGTCCGGCGGCTGATCGTCGACGGCGCTCTGGACTGGCTCCGCCACTACCACCTGGACGGGCTCCGTCTGGACGCCGTGCACGCGCTGCGCGACGACCGCGCCGTCCCCCTGCTCGCCGAACTCTCCGCCGAGGTCGATGCCCTGGCCGCCGGTCTGGGACGCCCGCTGTCCCTGATCGCCGAGTCCGACCGCAACGACCCGCGCACGGTCCTGGCCCGGGAGGCCGGCGGCCTCGGCATGACGGCGCAGTGGTCGGACGACCTCCACCACGCGCTGCACGTCGCCCTCACGGGTGAGAACCACGGCTACTACGCCGACTTCGAGGGGCCGGAGGTGCTCGCCCGGACGCTCCGCCGTGTCTTCTGGCACGACGGGACCCACTCCACGTTCCGAGGGCGTGACCACGGGGCCAGGGTCGACACCGCACGCGTCCCCGGCAGCAGGTTCCTCGGCTACCTCAGCACCCACGACCAGATCGGCAACCGGGCCCGGGGTGACCGGATGGGCGAGCACGTCCCACCGGACCTTCTCACCTGCGGCGCCGCCATCGTCCTCTGCTCCCCCTACACCCCGATGATCTTCATGGGGGAGGAGTGGGGGGCCACAACCCCCTGGCCGTTCTTCGCCTCCTTCACCGACCCCGCCCTGGCCGAAGGCGTGCGCCAGGGGCGGCGGCGCGAGTTCGCCGACCTCGGCTGGGCGGAGGAGGACGTGCCCGACCCGATGGATCCCGCCACCCGGGACAGCGCCGTGCTGGACTGGTCCGAGGCCGAACACGGGCCACACGCGCGCGCCCTGGAGACCTACCGGGCCCTGATCGCCCTGCGCCGGGCCGAACCCGAACTCGCCGATCCGCGTCTGGACCGGTTCGGCGTCGACGCGAGCGAGGACGGCCGCACGCTGACCCTGACCCGGGGTTCGCTGCGACTGGTCTGCAACCTCGGAGACGAGGAGACCAAGGTGGAGCTGACGGCGGAGCCCCGGGATGTGCTGCTGGAGCAGGGACGGCCGAGGGTCAGCGGGAGCACGGTCGCCCTCCCGGGCGCGTCCTTCGCGGTGCTGCGCGTCTGAACCGGATCGGCTCACGGGCGCGGCGGCGGTGCTCAGCAGCCGCCGCCCCCGCCGTCACCGCCGCCTCCACCACCCCCGCCACCACCGTCACTGACGCCGCCTCCACCGACGTCACCGCCCGAGGCGGAGTGGCCTCCCGCACCGCTGCGGTGCTCTCCCCGCTGACCACCTCTGTCGGACGGCGCGATCAGGAAGGTGACGCAGAGGAAGAGGAGCGTCGAGCCGAGGACGAGGAGGAGGGCGATGGTCTGGCCGGGAGTCTCTCCCAGGGAGCTGGTCACGGGGGAGGACGAACCGAGGTACGCGACGAAGGTGTCCATGCTCGTCGGACACCTTCGATCCCCGGTCGGGTTGCCAAGGAGCGTGGCCGTATGCGGCCACGCTCCTTGACCGAGCGCACCGCTCACCCCACGGGGCCACGGAAGTCCGCCTCGTCCTCCCCGTTCACCACCGAGATCAGCACGGAGGACGGGGAGTCCGGCGCCTCGCACTCCATGTCCACCGCGTGAGTCCCGGTCTCCAGCTCCCCGAGCATCGCCTCGGAGGTGGCGGGCCCCTCCAGTTCCTCGTAGGAACACCGCACGTCCAGCAGGCCCGTGCCGAAGACGCGGCCCAGCTCCGGAACCTCCACCGTCAGCGTGAACCCCACCCGCCCGGACGGGGCGAGGACGACGTCGTCCACCGTGTAGACAACGTCCTCCTCGACGCCCTCCTGAAACTCCTCCTCGTAGGCGCCGACCGGGTGGGGGAGGACCGCGCCCTCACCGAAGCGGTACTCCGATCCGTCCCCGTGGCTCCCGACGGGGGCGTCGCCTCCCTCCTCGGGCTCCTCCGTCTCGTTGGTCGGGTCCTCGGGCACGGATTCGTCGTCGGTGGCGGTCTCCGTCACGGTCGACGGGTCCGGTGACACCTCCTGTTCGGGGGTGCCGCAACCGGTGAGCAGGAGGATCGGAAGAGTCAGGACACAGGGGAGGAATCGTCGCATGCCTCCACGCTAAGTGAGGGGCTCTCACCCTCGCCTGTCGCGCCGAGGCCCCGGCCGACCGGGACCGCGCAGCGCGCGGAAGACCTCCAGCCACTGGTCGGGGCGCACGAGCCCCACCGGTGTGCCCGTGTCCACCCCCGCCGACCGCAGCGCGTCTCCCACGCGCCCGGCCGGAAACTCCCGGGACAGGGACGCCGACAACGAACCGCCCACGCCGCTGAAACCGAGTTCGACCATGCGCCGGTACTGTGCCCGGCGCCCCACGGGCACCAGGGGTTCGGTGCGCCTGCCCAGCACCAGCACTCCGGCGTCCACCCGGGGCGCGGGACGGAAGCGGTTCCGGTCGATCCGCCCCGCCAGCCGCCACGACCACCACGGCCAACTGAGCACGGTGACCAGGCTCCATCTTCCGTAGGCCCCGGTGCGTTTGCGGGCGTACTCCAGCTGGGTGACGAGTACGGCCGAGGTCAGCATCGGCGCCTCCAGGCACCACCGGACGATGTCGGAGGTTCGGGAGTAGGGGATGTTGCCCACCACCGAGAACGGTTCGCGCGGTGGCCGCGACCGTGTGAAGTCGCCGTGCACCACCCGCACCCCTTCGTCGGGGTCCCGGTAGCGGTCGGCCAGCCGCTCGGCCAGCCGGGGGTCGAGTTCGTGGGCGATCACCCGACGGGCGGTCGGTGCCAGGAACCGGGTGATGGCTCCCTCGCCGGGACCGACCTCGACCACCAGGTCGTCGGCGCTCACCCCGGAGAGCCGCACGAACCAGCGCGCGGTGTCGGGGTCGGCGAGGAAGTTCTGTGAGAGGCGCCGCCGGTTGTTCGGTCGGCCCCCGTCCCGGCCCGGACCGCGCTCGCGGTGGGTGGGGTCGCGGTGGGCGGGGGTTCCGCGGGAGTGGCGTGCCACGTGTGGTCCGTTCTGCCGCCTTGGAGGCGGGCTGACGTGGACGGGCAGCACGAGGGAACGCCCCACCCCGCAAGGGGGTGGGCGCGCGCAGAAGGAACCGGAGAGGTCCGCGGCTGCCCGTCCGAAGGAAGGAGGACGTCGGCGGGGCCTGGACCGATACGTGGCTGAGCGAACACCCGTCACGGCGAAGGCATGTCACAGGCAGGACGTGCCCGAGCGTGAACGCGATCCCCCCTGGCACCGCCGACGTCGCCCCCGGGGAAAACGGGGCGCGGAAACGGCGGTGCGCTCGGAGGGGTTCGGCTACCGGTCCAGAGGAACGGACCGGAGACGGGTGAGGGCGTGGGCGACCACGGGCCAGGCGTGCTGGCCGCGGAAGATCGCGTGGAAGGCTGCCATGGACAGCACGGTAGGGGAGCGGATGAGGACGCCGCAACGGGTTTTTCGGCGAGTTCCGTCCACGCCACCCGGGCAGCCCGGACCACCGAGCGGTGAGCTCAGGCCCCGCGAAACTCACTCGCGCTGACGGCTCCGGCCGAGCCATACTCGGCCCCATGCCCGACTTCTCCGACTTCGACACCCGCCACTACCGCACGGTCGATGTGGCCACCGGCTACGACGGGTGGTCCAGCACCTACGAGGACTCCGTGCTCGACGCCATGGACCTGGCGCTGCTGGACGGGCTCACCGCACCCGACTGGTCACGCGTCCGACGCGCCGCCGACCTCGGCTGCGGCACCGGCCGCACCGGAGCCTGGCTGCGCCGCAGGGACGTGGCACACGTGGACGGGGTGGACCTCAGCGCCGGAATGCTCGGCCTGGCGCGGAGCCGGGGCGCCCACGACACCCTCACCCAGGGCGACGTCCGGGCGAGCGGTCTGCCGGGCGCCACCTACGACCTCGTCATCGCCTCGCTCATCGACGAACACCTGCCCGACCTCGCACCCCTCTACGCCGAGGCGTGGCGGCTGAGCAGGCCGGGTGGGCACTGCGTGCTGGTCGCCTACCACCCGCAGTTCATCATGGCCTCGGGCATGCCCACGCACTTCACGGACGCCTCCGGGGAGGAGGTCGCCATCACCACCCACGTGCACCTGCTCGGCGACCACGTGAGCGCCGCCCTGGCCAGTGGCTGGCGTCTGGAGGAGCTGAACGAGGCTGTCGTGGACGACGGCTGGGTGGCGGCCAAACCCAGGTGGGAGAGGTTCCGGGGCTTGCCGATCTCGGCCGCGTTCGTGTGGGTCCGGCCGGACTGACCGGACCCGGGGCCCCGCGCGCACCCTGCCCCTGCGGGGCGGGGCTCACGGTTCGGTCAACGCCTCGATCCAACGCTCCTGGTGCCGTTCGACGTAGTCGGCGGCCGGACCCCAGTGGTCGGCGTGCCCCTCGGCGTGCAGGCGAGCCCAGGGCTGCCGACCGGTCCGCGAGCCCTCCTCAAGGACGTGGAACATCCCGCGCACCCGCCGCAGCGCGGCGCCGGGCAGGGCACGGCGCTGCTCGGTGTCACAGCCGTAGCCGTCCGCCAGGGCCCGCAGCCTGACGCCGTCGGCCCCGGGGTCGCCCCCGGCGTGCAGGGGGACGAACCCGTGCGCGGCGTAGCCGAGGTCACCCATGCGGCTGGCCGGACCGGCGCCGTCCCAGTCGATGAGGCACCAGGACCCGGCCCGTGGGCCGCCTCCGTCGAACGCCTCCTGGATGCCCTCCGGATTCCGGACCAGGTTCCACGGAGCGAGGTCGTTGTGGCAGATCACCTCGGGTTCCTCGGGTGGGAAGAGGTGGTCCCACTCCGCGCCCTCGGGAGGTCGAAAGTCAGCGGTGAGGTCGTGCAGCCGCCGGGCCATCGCGCCCAGTTCGCGGAGTTCACCCGTGGTCAGGGGCGGCATCCGGTCGGCCAGGGTGCCGGGGACGTACACCAGCCGCTGGTAGCCCTCGGGGACTTCGCCGTGGCTGACCGGGGCGCCGGTGAACCCGTGCCGGTGGAGGTGGTGCAGCAGGGCGGTCACGGCCGGGGAGGAACGAAGCCAGGGCTTGCGCACGGTCGCGCCGATCCGCAGGACCTGGTCCGAGACGTTGCCGCCCTCCAGGATCTCGACGTCGTCGGAGTCGTCCGCGGGGAGAGGGACGGGGCCGGAGGGGTGGTCGCTTGTCACAGTGCCATCCTCACCGCGGGCACGGACGGTGTCCACCGGGTTTCGCCGTGCCGTGGAACCGCTCCGGGACCCGCCCCCTGGCCCCGTTCCTCAGACCGTGCCGCGTTCTTCGACCGCGCTCTCCCCGGCGGCCAGGGTCGCCTCGTCCATGCGCGCCAAGGGGACCAACAGGGTGAGCATGAGTACCCCCATGCTCAGGAAGACCGCCCTGAGCCCGAGGAACTCGGCGATCAGACCGCCGGCCACCGCGCCCAACGGCATGGTGCCCCAGGCCAGCAGACGGTAGACGCTGTTGACCCGACCCATCAGCGCCGCAGGGGTCACACGCTGGCGCAGGGACACGGTGATGACGTTCCACACAGTGATCCCGACCCCGCCGAGGAGGAAGCCTGCCCCCACCAACCAGGCGCTGGAGGTCAGACCGGGTACCAGGACCAGCAGGGCGAACAGGGGCACGCACAGCCACAGCGAACGGGCCCGGCCCAACGACCGCTCGCACCCCTCCGCCACGAACGAACCCAGGAGGCTGCCCACGGCGGTGGCCGTCAGCAGCACGCCGAAGGCGGGTTCGGACAGGCCCATGGGGGAGTCCGGGCCCACCGCGTACAGCACCATGATCGCGAACGCGGCACTGGTCGCGAAGTTTGAGACGCCGACCATCACGGCGAACGAACGCAGGAGGCGGTGGGACCACAGGAACCGCAGCCCCTCGGCGATGTCGGCGCGCATGCCGGTGGGCGGACCGGTACGGTCCACCCGGAACCGGCCGCGGACCAGGAGCAGGACGCCCACGGCGGCCACCCACAGCGCGGCCGGGGTCACGAAGGCCAGGGCCACGCTCACCGCCACCAGCGCGCCGCCCAGGGGCGGGCCGACGAACTGATTGGTGGTCAGCTCCACGGCGTACAGCCGCCCGTTGGCACGGGAGAGCCGGTCCCGGTGGACCATCTGCGGCAGGATCGACTGCGCCGAGGTGTCGTAGAGGGTCTCGGTCGTCCCGATCAGGAACGCGGCCGCGTACAGCAGCCAGATCGAGCCCACGTCCAGAGCCAGACCCAGGGCCACTACGAGCACCAGGGCACCGCGCACGACGTTGGCCCCGACCATCGCCCACCGCCGGTCGACGCGGTCGGCCAGGGCCCCCGCGGGCAGGGCGCACAGGAGCCAGGGCAGGCCCAGGGCCACGGCGACCCCGGCGACGAGTACGGGGGAGTCGGTGAAGCGCAGGGCCGCCAGGGGCAGGGCGACCTTCAGTACACCGTCGGCCAGGTTGGAGAGGCCGGAGGAGACCCACACCCGCCAGAAGGCGTGGCCCAGGGAGTCGGGCACGCTCGCGGAGTCGGACGCGTCCACGGTGCCGGGCGGGGGTTCGGGTGTGGCGGAGTCGGGGGGATCGATGGGCGTCGGCCCTTGGGGATCGGACATGCACGGAGCCTGCCATGTCGATTGAGAAAACTCAATCGATTGGGGTTGTTCAATCAATCGACTAGGCTGCACCCATGGCAGAACCGGACCCCGAACAGCCCACCCGGCGCCGACGGCGCCCGGCCACAGCTCGTGAGGCCAAGGCGCTCGGGCACCCGTTGCGCCTGCGCATCCTGCGTCTGTGCCTGATCAGGGACCGCACCAACCGGGAGCTCGCCGACCGGCTCGACACCAACCCGGGCACGGTGCTCCACCACGTGCGCACCCTGGTGGACGTCGGATTCCTCGTCGCGGGTCCTGCACGCAAGGGCGCCGCCGGAGCGTTGGAGAAGCCCTACCGGGCCACCGGGGAGACCTGGTGGCTGGATGACCCCCTCGGTGACACGCCGCCCGCCGAGCGCTCCTCACCGCTCACCGCGTTCACCACCGAACTCGACGAAGCGGGACCTGACTCAGTACAGATCGTCGGGCGGTTCGCCCTGCACCTCAACGACGAGGAGCTCTCGGAGTTCAACCGGCGGCTCCTCGACGTCGTGGACGAGTACGTCACCACCGACCACGAGCGCCGCGACCGCCCCCTGCGCGGCGGCGCCCTCCTCTGGCACGACATCCCCGAGGACTGACCGGCTGGCGGCGCTCCTGCTCCGCGGCACCCGTGATCAGGTCAGAAGGACTGCCACGGACCCCTGGGCGGCCGCTGTCCCTCGCCCGGCCGCGACCAGTCACAGACTCCGTCCGCGAACACCTCCCGGGCGCGTTCGGCCTGTTCCTCGTCGAACTCCGCCGGGTGCGCGGCCTCGTCGAACTCGGTGAGCCGGCACTTGACGACGTCGGAGGCGAGCGGACCGCCCGCACCGATCCTGGGTGATCCGTAGGTGGGGAAGGCGTCGGCGCAGCGGTCTCCGCGGCCCTCCGGCAGCGGCCGCTGCGGGGCGACCACGCGTTCCCCATCGATCCAGCAGGAGTCCGTCAGCCACTCCGGACGGGACCGTCGCAGGTGGTCGACGGGCGTCCCCCCGGGGTCGGCCAGGGCCAGCTCGGCGGCGCCGGTCACCCACGCGTCGAGTTCGGTCAGCGCCCGACCGGCCACCGGCTGGTCGGCGGAGAACACGCCGCCGCGGTGCGCCTCCACCAGCATCACGTGGTTGTCGGCGGTGCCGTTGGCGGCCAACAGGCGTTCCCGGGTGCTGAACGAGTGGTAGCGCATGTGGATGTCGCCGTCCGGGGCGTGGTCCTGGTGGGGGCGGTGGTCCACCACCGGGACGTCGGCGAGACCGCCGCCTCCGTGGAGCAGACGACCGCTGTCGTGGGCGGCCCGGACCGCCACCGGATCTCCCACGGTGCGTTCGGGCACCACGGCGCCGTCCTCGTCGAGACCGCCCACGTGCTCGTTCAGGTGCAGGAACCGGTCGACGTCGATGTCGCCGTCGAGCAGGGCGGACAACCCGTACTGCACCCCCACGTTGTCCAGCGGGCGGCGCGGTAGACCGGTGTCGGGGTCGGTTCCGTAGACGTTGCGGGCGTGGGAGAACACGTCGCAGCGGGCGCCGTCCGGGTTGTCGTCCGGGTGGTAGCGCTCCTCGGGCGCAAGCGCGGACGGACACACGCCCCGGGGGTCGAGCCGGGCGGCGGCGTCCGCCATCGCGCTGATCCCCTCCCAGGTGCCGAACCCGGACACCGCGCGCAGCTGCTCCCTGGTCAGGGCGTCCGGATGCGCCTCGGCGTAGGAGCGCAACAGGAGGGCGTCGGAGACGGCAGGAACGGTCGAGAAGCCGACGTCTGGGTAGCTCTGGGAGACCACGATCCCGTCGAGCAGCCCGGGATAGTTGTCGGAGATCTGGTGCGCCTGGTAGGCGCCGCCGGAGGAACCCCAACCCAGCGTGTGGTCGGGGACGCCGTGGGAGAGGGCGAATCGCTCCTTGACGGCGCTCGTGGTCTCGGCCGCCAGCAGGTCGTCGCAGTTGTGCCCGAACACGTTCAGAGAGGCGGAGGCCACCGCGTACCCCTGTGAGAGCATCCCGTGGTCCACCACCCCGGCGGTCCGATCCCCTTGCACGAACCAGCCCCCGGGGCAGCCCCCGCCGAACTTGTACACCAGGCGGCGGTTCCAGCCCTCCGGAGCGGTCCACGGGTCGGGTTCGGGGTCGCGGGGGTCGTGCAGGACGGCCGTCTCGTACACGGCCCGGTTGGCCGTACCGGTCTCCACCCGGACCGTGTAGGGAACCTCCTCCCCGGTGGAGGTGGTCGTGCGGGCGACGTCGGAGGGCAGGGAGCGGCCCTCCGGCAGCGGGGCGAAGCTGCCGTCCGTGGTGCGGTACACGTATCCCACCACGGTCTCGACCGAACAGTCGGCGTCCATGGGGGCACCCAGGTCACCGCCCCAGGCGAGGGCGAAGTCCTCCGTCTGGCAGACGAACGGGTCCTGGTGCGGCCCGGCGAACACCGGCCCCGCGACGGGGTGGTTGGTGACCACGACACGTCCCTCGGCGGGGGAGTCGGGGGACAGCGCCGCCTCCGCCTCCCCGGCCAGCGCCGCCACCAGGGTGGTCGTCCCCTCGGGAAGGTCCGTGACCAGACCCTCCAGCGCGTGCCCGCCCTCGGGCAGGTGAACCGGGCGCAGGGCGTCGGTGACGTCGGTCCCGTCCGCCTCCAGGCGCACCTCGTGCGGCTGGACCGTCGGCGGCGGTTCCACGCGCACCAGTGCCGTCCCTCCCGTGACCGTGCCGGGACGGGAGGACAGCACACGCAGCCTCAGCCTCTCGGAGTCGCCGTCCGTGGTCGGTGTGGCCGGTGCGGACGAGGAGGGCAGCGTCAGCGCCGTGGCCTGCTGGAGCAGCAACGGAGTACCGGAGACGGTGAAGAGGGTGGCGGTGACGGCCGCGCCCGCACCCAGGGCGACCCGCCCCCACAGGGGCCTCAACGGACACCCACCCGGCGGGTGGACGTGTTCGTCGCCGCTCCGGAGCCGGAACCGTGATGGCAGTGATGACCGCTGACGCACGAGGTGATCGTCTCCGTGCGGCGCGCGTCGGGGTCAGGGACACACCGGGGGTGAAACGGGCTTTGCGCTCCCATGTCGCCACCGATACCCCGATTGGTGCCAAACACACCAGACGTCCGGCGTCCGCGCTCACCCCGTCATGATCCCGGTGTCCCGTTCTCAGGTGTGGTGGACCTCGCGCCCGGTCACCCGGCCCGGGGTGATCTTCAGGACCTGGTCGCGCGGCCCCTCGGCCCAGGGCTGGGGGAGCCGCCCCTGCGGGATGCGCTCCAGTTCGGCGGGGTCACGCACCCAGCGGCAGCGACCGGAGGCCAGCACACTCCATCCCTCGCGCCGATCCTCGTCGAAGTGGTCGATCTGGAACGCCGCGTATCCCCGCGCGTGACGCATGATCGTCCCGGCCAGCGTGGACCGGAGGACGATGGTGTCGTCGACCATCGCGTAGTTGACCGGTAGCACCGTCGGCGCGGCGTCCCCCTCGATGGTGAAGGCGACCCGTCCGAGGTCCCGTGTGGCCAGGAGGTTGAAACAGGTCTGGCGTTCCAGGACCGTGAAGGCCGAGTGCTGGTCGTCGGCCAGGTCGGCCCCGGTCGTCAACTGATTCGTCCCGGAGAGCCGCTCGGTGCCCTCCTCGGCGCTGCGCTGTTCCGGGGGTGAGGCCTGTCCGGCCACCCAGCTCCGTTCCTGAGCGGACGCGTCCGTATCGCCTGTTCCAGTCATCACGACCCCCCGATGTGCGATGCCCTCTGTACCGGCCTCCGCCATCGTCGCCCGTCGTCCCCCGAAGCGGCAGGGGCACGAGCCCCCTGAGCGACGGCGAAGGTCCTCACCTGCGGACTACCCGTCAGGACAGTCGCCCCAAACAGAAAAGGACGTTCGACTCATATGTCACCAATCTGAACTGTCTAGGCTGGTAGGCGCACCGTGACGTCGCACGCCCGAGGGCACGCGCCCTCGCCCCCGTTCACCCGTGCACCGCCACGGGACCGCAACGGTGCGACCACGACCCCGTGCGACCACGACCCGAGACGGCGACGCCGTCCCCGGTCACCGCATCCAGCGCTGAGGAGATGTGCCCCGATGGCCGGCGACGCAACGATCCGGGTGTTCCTGGTGGACGACCACGAGATCGTCCGACGAGGGGTCGGAGCACTCCTTGACGACGAGGACGGCATCCAGGTGGTCGGCGAGGCCGGAACCGCCGCCCAGGCCCTGGCCCGGGTCCCCGCCCTCGAACCCGACGTGGTCGTGCTCGACGTCCGCCTGCCGGACGGCGACGGTGTCACGGTCTGCCGCGACATCCGCTCGACGCTCCCCGACACCCGCATCCTCATGCTCACGTCCTACTCCGACGACGAGGCCCTCTACGGAGCCGTCATGGCGGGAGCCTCGGGCTACATCCTCAAGCAGATCCACGGCACCGACCTGGTCGGCGCGGTCCGCACGGTCGCCGAGGGACGCTCACTCCTCGACCCCGAGTCCACCACCCGCATGCTGGAACGGCTTCGCGCGGAGGCCGTACGCAAGGACCCGCTGAGCGAACTCACCGAGCAGGAACGGCGCGTGCTGGAACTCATCGGGGAGGGGCTGACCAACCGGGAGATCGGCACCAGGATGTACCTGGCCGAGAAGACCGTGAAGAACTACGTCTCCCGGGTGCTGGCCAAGCTCGGCATGGCCCGCCGCACCCAGGCGGCCGCCTACGCCGTGCGGCTGTCGATGAACCAGACCGCCTGACCCACCGGAACCGGGGCCGGACGCCCTAGACGGTCCTCTCCTCGGCCCCGTGCCGGGCCGGAACCGACCACTCCACCTGCGTGCCCTGCTCCGGACCGGAGACCACCGACACCGCCCCGCCCAGCTCCTGCGCGCGCGAGGCGATGTTGCGCAGACCGCTGCGGTGGCCGCCCTCCCGAATCCCCCGACCGTCGTCGGACACCCGCAGCACCAACGCGTCGTCACCGACGGACACCTGGACGTCCACCGAGGCGGCCTCGGAGTGACGCGCGGCGTTGGACAACAACTCCCGCAGCACGGCGACCAGGTGTTCGCCGGTCCGATCGTCCACCCCGTTGTCCACGGGGCCCTGGGTGAGCAGGCGGGGAGCGAACCCCAGGGACTCCGTGGCCGAGTTGACCACGGCCAGCACCTGGGAACGCAGGGACGCGGAGTCGTCACCGCCGGAGCTCTGGAGAGCGAAGATCGTGGACCTGATCTGCCTGATCGTGTCGTCGAGATCGTCGACCGCCGCCTGGACACGACCGGCCGACGTGGAGTCGTCGATCCGCCGCACCGTACCCATCAGGGTGAGAGCGGTCGCGTAGAGGCGTTGGATGACCGTGTCGTGCAGGTCCCGGGCGATCCGGTCCCGGTCCTCCAACACACTCAGCCGCTCGGAGTCCAATCGGGCCTCGGCCAGCTCCAGGGCCACCGCCGCCTGGTTGGCGAACGACGACAACATGCTCAACCAACTGCTCTGGAAGGGCTCCCGGTCCTGGTCACGGGCCAGTACCAGGACACCCCTGGCACCGTCCGGCGGGCCGAAGGGCAGCACCAGCACCGGACCCATCCCCATCCGGCTCAGGAAACCCACCCCGAGGTGGTCGAACTCGACGACGTCGGTCCGCACCGGCGTCCCGCTCAGGTAGACCCGGCCCAGCAGGGTGTCGGCCTCACGGGTCAGGGTGGCTCCCCGCGCACCGGAGTCCGGGGGCGCGCACGGGTCGTCCGGGCCGTCCCACACCCGCACGGTGAGCGTCTCGGGTTCCTCACCGGGCATGGCGATCACCGCGAGGTCCGCGTGGGCCATCACTCTTGCCCTGCGGGCCACCAGCCGCAGGACCTCCTCCGGGGCGGCGCCGGACAGCAGCCGGGTGGTGATCTGCCCGGACGCGTCCAGCCAGGTCTCCCGGCTCTGCGTCTGCGCGAAGAGCTGCGCGTTCTCGATCGCGGTGCCCGCAGCCGTGGCCAGCGCGCGCAGCAGCAGCTCGTCGTCGCCGGTGAACTCGGCGCCTCCGAGCTTGTCGGTCATGTACAGGTTGCCGAAGACCTGGTCCCGGATCCGGATCGGTACCCCGAGGAAGGTGTGCATGGGCGGGTGACCGGCGGGAAAACCGCGCGACTCGGGGTGTTCACGCACGTTCCGCAGTCGCAGGGGTCTGGGCTCCTTGATGAGGAGCCCGAGGATGCCCTCGCCCTTGGGCCAGTGCTCGATCTGGTCGATCTCGTCGGGGTCGAGCCCCACGGGGATGAACCGGCTCATGTCCCCTTCCGGGCCGATCACCCCGAGCGCTCCGTACCGGGCCTCCACCAGGCTGGTCGCGGTCTCGGTGATCCGCAGCAGGAGGGGTTCGAGCTCCAGGCCCTCGCCGATGGAGACGACGGCCTCCAGGAGCGTGCGGATGCGTTCCTGTGTCCGGGAGATCTCGGTCATCCGGGACCGGACCTCGTCAAGGAGATCGTCCAGGCGCACCTCCGGAAGCGACAGCCGGTCCTCGCTGAGGTGGCGGTGGGCGTCGCCGTCTGTCGCGCGCATGGGGGACTCTTTCCGGCAGCTGTCCTGGGGCGCCCCCGAGTCTAGGTGTGCGTCCTCGGGGCTCGTCGCTGCGTCCGCGTCAGCTCGGTGTTCCAGGTCACCCGCGCTGACCAGGCGGTTCTCCCAACTGCGACGATCAGGGACACAAGGGCCAAAGGGCCCATCCAGAGATGACCTTGGACCCTGAGCATGGTCAAGCTGTCCCTGCGCCTCCCTGCCGCCTGAACAGGTAGGGAGTATCACGCACCACACGTGAGCCCTCCCCGAGGAGTTCCGCCCCGGTCACTTTGACGGAACGCGACCAAGGAACTCTGACGGTGAGACCGGATATCCCAGTCAGTGAGGTCAGGTCCACAGAACCCCAGCCTGTCAAGCGTAGGTTGCGCAGCTCGGGAAGGTCGCGAATCCATCGGGGTGCAGACCAAGGGGAACTGCCATAGGACAGTTGGAGGCTCCGCAGGGAAGGCAGGACAGTCAGCGACTCTTCGAATTCACCACCGTTTGAATCACCCATGCTTAGTTCATTTAGCTTGGCCAGTTTTCTGGTGACGTTTGGCGATATTGCGCTAGTTGGGGTCCCGGTGTAATAAAGTTCAACGAGGGAGTCGGATTGGCTAAGTAGCCCTTCGATGTCTTTGAGGTTGGGGCAGTCGGATATCATGAGTGTTCTGATTTTGTTGGGTATCGATTTCAGGTAGTCCAGGTTGCTTATTTCAATGTGTGATCTCAGTGTAATTCCGATCTTCCGGTTCTCTTGGGCTATGATTTCGCTCAATGGGGGCAGGGGAAGTGATTCATTGAATTGCAGCTCTTGGAGATCGTGAAATTCACTCATTGCTTCAATATCGACAATTTTGTCGGGGTTGCTTACGGAGAGCATGGAAATGGGGCAATTGGTCAGTGGTTCTATGTTGGCGAGTGACGTGTTTCCATGGTTGGAGAATCTCCGCAGCTTATCCAGTCCTCGCAGTGGGTTCAGGTCAATCTTTTTCCAGTGCTCATTCTCCCTGGTTGTGAGGTGCACGTTGACGAGTTGGTGCATCTGGGTGAGCGGTTGAAGATTTGCGCCATCTGCGCCTTCAATGGATACCGTTTTTGACTCACGTGCATTCTCTGTCAATAGATTCAGGTGGCGGGATTGGAGTGTGAGTGCAAAGGGATAGTGGGTGTCGATGTGTTCTGGTAGAATCCGTGCCAGTTCGGGCGAAGCTCCCCGGCGCCAAGCGTCACTCATGGCTCTGAATATGGCATAGCTTTGAAAGGATAGGCACTGGCCGATGATGGAGGCTGACTCCGGGCCGCCGATCAGCGAGGCCGCCTCGATGATTTTCGCTGCCTGTCTCGCGTTCTGTGCCGGAGTTCTCGCGAGCAGTTGCAGAGCCGACTCACCGACCAGCCCCAAGGCGTGAACGTGCTCCTTGGTTCTGGGTGGCAGGATGCTCTGGACCCGTTTCTCCACCGCCTCCCGGAGGTGCTCGGCCAGCTGAGGAGAGGTCTCCAGGCAGGCGAAGGCCACCAACAGCAGCCGGTCGTGATGCTTCTTCACCTGGTCAGCCCGCTCCAACAGCCCGGTGACCAGTTCCTCCCTCTGCGTCGGGGTGGCGTGCCCGGCGGCCATCACCACCACCTCGTGCCACTGGTCGTCATGCGCCTTGCTGACCAGTAAGGGGAAGCTGTCCTCCTCCACGATCGCCTTGGCGGCCAGGTACTCCTCGAAGGTGCGGTGGAGGAAGCTCACCCGGTCGACCGTCGGGCTCTGGAGCAGCCCGCTGCGCACGATCAGGTGGGTGAAGACCTCTCCCGGCTCCTCCGTGACCCGGTGCATGCTTCGCAGCACCTTGGTGACCTGGCGTTGCGCGGTGGCGGTCGGTGCGTCCGAACTGCCGTTGATGATCAGCCACTTGGCCAGTTCCTGGAGTAGCAGCACCAGTTCGCTCCGGGACAGCTCCACTCCCTCGATTCCGCGCTGCTGGTCGCGGTCCTTGAGCAGCATCGCCAGCGCAGCCTCGTACACCTCCATCCGGTCCCTGGGCAGCGATGTGTGCCGATCTCGGTACAGGGCGCACAGCAGCGCGCAGAGGAGCGGCGTCGCCGCGATCGCTCGCAGGTGCCGCTGCCCCAACACCTTGCGAGTGAGTTCGTGTTCGTAGGTGTCCAGGCGTTCGAGTTCGGCCTCGTCGGCGATCTCGCTGCGTACCGCCTCGTGCCAGTGGTGAATGAAGGAGCCGACGTCGTCGTCGGTGAGCGGTTGGAGTTCGGCACTGACGAACCCGTCCGCCTCCAGCCATGTCTCCTGTGCGGCCCCGGGCCGGGTGGTGACCACGTACCGGCTTTCGGGGAAGTCGGACATGAGATCCCGCAGCCAGTGCCGGGCCGCCTCTCTCTGGGTCTGAGGGAGTTCGTCCACACCGTCCACCAGCACGATCCCCCTGCCCTCGGCGAGCACACGGTTCGCCCACCCCACCGGAGCCTGGTCGGCCAGGTGGCGTCCGGTGTGCCGGACGAAGTCAGCGGGCTCGGGCAGCTTCTCGCCCACGTACTGACGGAGCGGAACCATGAAGGGGATCAGCCCGTTCCAGGCGGACATCGCCTCGGGGAAGTCGCCTCGGCAGGCACGCACCCCCACCCAGCGCATCAGGGTGGTCTTGCCGGTTCCGGCCGGTCCGCGCAGGAAGGTGCGCCTGTGCGAGGCCAGAGCCTGTTCCACGCGCAGGTCGCCCGAGAGTGCTGGATCAGCGTGCAGTGTCGGGTCCCACGCCTGTTCCTCTTGGTGCCAGGACACCCGAAGGCTCAGGTACGCCAGGGTCAGCGGATACCGCTGGGTCCGCGCGTCCGTGCCGAACAGCTCCAGAACGTCCCACCGCTCGGCGGCCGTCCTGCGGTAGGCGGTCACGAAGGCAGCCTCGGCGTCCTCCTCCCGGCCCTTCCCCTCCCGGCCCTCCGCCTCCGGGATGCGGTCCAGCAGTTCGTCCAGCTTGCCCAGGACCAGGCTCTCCCGGCGCAGCAGTTCGCTGAACGCCCCGGCCTGGAAGCGCGGCAGGGTCCTCAGGGTGGCCATCACGTAGGCACACGACTCCGGTAGGACCCGGTCGAAGAGGGCGACCGCCTGCCCGCTGAGGTCCCTGGTGGCGCCGGGTGCCCTGGCCCGCACGTACCGCTCCAGGTACAGGGGGTCCAGGTCCTGCTCGAACAGCACGCGGTCGGTCAGTCCGGCCCGCTCGAAGGCGTCCGCGACGGCCAGCACCGCCGCCTCGCGCTCGTTCTCGGCCAGACCCTGGAACTCGTGGTCGAGGTAACCGACGACCCGGTCGGCGATGCTCTCCTCGATCTCCGCGAACTTGCGCTCCAGCTTGCGCTGGTCGCGTCTGCCGGTGACCTTCTCCTGGACCAGGTCCACCACGGTGGTCGCGGCGTTCTCCGCGATCGGGTTGCCGATCCAGATGCCACAGGCGGCCTTGACGACCGAGACGCCCAGCTTGAGCGCGGCTTCGTACACGTGCGTACTCCGGGGGGTCGGAGGGAGAGGGCGCGAATTCCACACTAGAACGCGAAGGGCCGGTTCGGGCGTTTTCCACAACCCGAACCGGCCCCTGTCCGAAGACGGACTCCCGTCCCCTGACTCCGGCTGCCCTACAAGCCTTCGGTGGTGAACTCGACCGGCTCCTGGTCGAAGCCGCCGGGTCCTCCCGGGAACAGCACGTACCCCGTGACGCCCTCCGGCATGGACGGTCGCACGGTGCTCAGCAGCAGGTCCGGGTGCCCGTCACCGTCGTAGTCGGCCAGCGCGTGGTGGTGGTAGGAGCCGAGGTCGCCGCGCTCCGGGACCGTCAGGGCGGCCGCCCGCTCACCGGTCAGGCCCTCCGGGCCGCCGAACAGCAGGGTGGCGGTCTCGTGGGAGTGGAACGGTCCGGTCATGGCCACCGCGTCGTCGTACCCGTCGCCGTCGACGTCACCCACCAGGAGGCCGTTGCCGAACCCGTCCCCGTCCTCGGCTTCGCCGGGAACGCCCTCGCTGTCGAGGGTGAGGCGGCTCGGTTCGGCGTCCAGGAAGCCGTCCCCGCCCGCGTAGGCGTCCACGTACCCCGGGTGCAGTTCGTCCTCGTACCCCGGCTCGTTGTTGGGAATGCCGCTGACCCCGATGAGCAGGTCGGGGTGGGCGTCGCCGTCGAAGTCGCCGTTCGCGTACGCGTGGCTCAGCCCCGTGTCGCCGACGACCTCCTGGGCGGGGCCGTCCGGTCCGGAACGGAGTACCAGGTGGGGTGCGGGGGACTCGTCGCGGTTGCGTACCAGCAGCAGGTCCAGCGCCGCGTCGCCGTCGGCGTCGATCACGTCGAGCTCGGCGTCCGCGGCGTCGTCGGGCAGGGTCACCTCGCGGCTCTCGGCGGCGGAGCCGTCCCGCTCGAAGGGGCCCCGGTGGAAGGTGGTCTCGAACTCGTCCATCGGGGAGCCCTGGAGGTGGTCGAGGACGGTGACGTCGGTGTTCCCGTCACCGTCGAAGTCCCCGACGACCAGGGACACCGCGTACATGCCCCTCGGGTCGTCCATCTCCAGCCAGGGCAGGGGCTGGGCCTCTCCGGAGGGGCCCTCGGGTCCGCCCCACACCACGTAGCCGCTTCCGGCGTCCACGAGCAGGTCGGTGTGGCCGTCACCGTCGAGGTCACCGGTGTCCAGGACGGTGAGGAGCTCGCCGTCGTCGGCCAGACCCAGGTCCTCACGGGTCAGGGTGACGGAGCGGTCGGGGGACAGCCCGTCCGATCCGCCGAGCAGTACGCCCACGTAGGGCTGGCCGGTCTCCGGGTCTCCGGTGCGTCCGCTGATCGGCAGGTCCGTGTAGCCGTCGCCGTTGACGTCGTCCGCGGTCGGGGTGGTGCTGCTGGTGTTCTGTGCATCGTCGAGGTCTGTGCTCGGGGCGCCGCAGGCGGCCGTGGCCAGGAGTACGAGCGCCGCGCTCAGGGGGACGGTGGTTCGGTGAAGGATGGGGCCTCCCAGGTGAGGAGGACGGGGAGTCCGTCCGGTGGGTGGGCGGCACGGGGGCCGCGGGGGTTCACCGGTTCAGGGGCGTGGTCCCGGGTCGCTCCGGGCCGCTTGGTACACCCTTCCGTGTACCTCCCGATGGATAAGTGCGCTGTGAAGGCGGGAGGAACACGAGGTGGCGGCCGTGCGGACCGGGTGCCCGTGACAGACGGATGGGCCGGTGCGGCTCTGCCGCACCGGCCCATCCGGTGTTCCTTGGGAGGGATCCCCCCTCACCCGGTCACTTGGTCACCTTGGCGGAGATGGTGTCCAGGTCGTCGTGCCGGGTCTCGCGGCTGACGATCAGCGCGCCCAGGGTGATGGTGCCGACCAGGATCAGGTAACCGCCGACCCAGGCCAGGCCGAAGGTCCCCGCGAGCCAGGTCGCGATGTAGGGCGCGAACGAGGCTCCCAGCAGGCTCGCCAGGTTGTAGGCGGCCGAGGCGCCCGTGTAACGGACCTTGGTCGGGAACAGCTCGGGCAGGACCGCCGCCATGGGGCCGAAGGTCAGTCCCATCAGGGACAGGCCGATGATCAGGAAGGCCATCACGCCGACGGTCCCGCCGCTGCCCATGAGCGGGCCCATGGCGAAGCCGAACACGATGATCGCGGAGGTGACCGTGATCAGGACGGGCCTGCGGCCGAACCGGTCTGCGAGCAGCCCGGAGATCGGCGTGAACAGCGCGAAGAACAGGACGCCGATGAGCAGGAAGACCAGGAAGTCGGTGCGCTCGTAGCCCAGGCCGGTCTCCGCGTCGGTGCCAAAGCCCAGGGAGAAGACCGTCATGAGGTAGAAGAGCACGTAGGTGGCCAGCATGATGAGCGTGCCGATGACCACGGCGGGCCAGTTGTGGCGGAAGACCTCGACGATGGGGGTCTTGACCCGTTCACCGGAGGCGATGACCTTGGCGAAGGCGGGCGTCTCGTGCAGGGTGAGCCGCACCCACAGGCCGACGATGATCAGCACGGTGGACAGCAGGAACGGGATGCGCCAGCCGTAGGCCAGGAAGGCCTCGTCGGTCATGGTCTGGCTGAGGATCAGGAAGACGCCGTTGGCGAGGAAGAAGCCGATGGGCGCGCCCATCTGCGGGAAGGTCCCGTAGAAGCCGCGCTTGCCGGGGGGAGCGTTCTCGGTGGCCAGCAGTGCCGCACCACCCCACTCGCCGCCCAGGCCCAGACCCTGGCCGAACCGGCACAGCGCCAGCAGCAGCGGCGCCGCGACTCCGATCTGCGCGTAGGTCGGGAGCAGGCCGATCGCGATGGTCGCGACGCCCATGGTCAACAGGGACGCCACCAGTGTCGCCTTGCGGCCGATCCGGTCGCCGAAGTGGCCGAACACCCAGGAGCCGATGGGGCGTGCCACGAAGGCGATGGCGAAGGTCGCCAGCGACTGGAGGCGGGCCGCCATCAGGTCGCCCTCGGGGAAGAACAGGTAGGGGAAGACCAGGACCGCTGCGGTCGCGTAGATGTAGAAGTCGTAGAACTCGATGGACGTGCCCACAAGGCTCGCCGTGAGGACCTTCCGCTTCGGGTTGGTCGGTGGCGCGGCCGTCTCGGCTTGTGGCCGTTCCGGCGCCGGGTTGTCTTCGGCGACGTCCTTCATGAGTGAGTTCTTTCCAGGTCAGTGCGGGTTGTTGGAGGGATGCTAGCCGCGGTGGACGCTATATGGAACTTTTGTCTCAACATGTGGACACTTGGGGTGGGGGTGGGCGTCCTCGTGTGAGAGCGGACGAAACGGGATCAACTGCCCTGCCGGTCCTCCCGCCTCCACGGTGATCCCTCTCACCGGCCCCCGTGTCACGTTTCAGGACACCCGTCCCGTCATGTGGTTCGACACCGCTCGAAGTATCGAGGAGGACCCATGACACACCAGATCCTGGTGCTCGGCGCGGGCTACGCCGGGCTCGCCGCGGCCGGACGGGCCGCGCACACCATCCGGGGGAACGGGCTCGACGCCCGCGTCACCCTGGTCAACGCCGCCCCGGACTTCGTCGAACGCGTTCGCCTCCACCAGGTCGCCGCGGGACAGAGCGTCGGAGTCCACCCCCTGACGACCTCCCTGGACGGCACCGGGATCGACCTGGTCGTCGGGCTGGTCGAGCAGGTGGACACCGAACGGCGTACGGTCCGGGTCCGCACGGGTCGGGAGGACGGCACTGCGCCGCTTGAGCGCGAACTCGGCTACGACACCCTCGTCCACGCCCTCGGCAGTCACGAGGGCGACGCCGGGGTCCCCGGCGTCGCCGAACACACCCACCACGTGGCCACCTTGTCCGGAGCCCGGGCCCTGGAACGACGGATCCGCGAGGAGCGGCCCCGCGCCCTGACCGTGGTCGGTGGCGGATTCACCGGCCTGGAGGTCGCCGCCGAACTCGCCGAGAGCCACCCGGACGTGCGGATCGAACTGGTCACCCGAGGCCGCGTCGCCGCCGACGCCAGCCCGCGCGGGCGCTCCCATGTCCGCCGGGTCCTGCGCCGCCTGGGCGTGGCCGTCCGCGAACACGCCTCCGTGTGCGAGGTCGACGCCGCCGGACTCCGCCTGGCCGACGGTTCCCGCGTGCGCGCCGACCTCGTGGTCTGGAACGCGGGCTTCGGGATCGCGGGGCCCGCCGCTGGGACCGGGATTGAGGTCGACGCCGACGGGCGCGCCGTGGTCGACGGGGCCCAGCGCTCGGTCTCCCACCCCGACGTCCTCGTGGTGGGGGACGCCGCGCACGCTCCGGGCCCGCGCGGAGGTGCCCTGCGGATGTCCTGCGCCATGGGGCTGCCCATGGGGTGGATCGCGGCGGACACGGCCACGGCGCGTGTGGCCGGGACCGAGCCCGGCCACACGTCGTACGGCTACCTGTTCCAGTGCGTCAGCCTGGGCCGCCGCGACGGGCTGATCCAGTTCGTGCGCCCGGACGACTCACCGGTCGGCTTCGTGCTCACCGGCCGCCTGGCCGCACTGTACAAGGAGTACGTGGTCTCCTCCGCCTACGGCGGTCTGAGGGGCGGGCAGGGCCGGGCCGACCAGTACCTGGCGCTGGTCCGCTGGTCCGCGCGCCGCCTCTCCCGTCGAGCGGACGCCCTCACCCGAAGGCGGGGTCTCCGGGAGCGGGCATCGTCAGCTCCGTCTCCCCGATCCCCTCGTTGAACCCGACGAAGGTGTGCGTGTGGGTGAACTCGCCGCTGGTGAACTCCAGCCGCACTGGGACCCCCTCCCCGTCCAGCCACACGGTGAACGGGGAGTCGGGGTACTCGGTCAGCTCGAGCGCGACGGGGGACGAACCGGGGGCGAACTCCGACACCGTGGATGCGAAGGTGCCGCCGTAACCGTGGCCCGCGACGGTCTCCCGGATCTCCTCGTAACCGTCCTCTCGGCTGCCCGTGGTGTACTCCACGGTGATCTCCTCCTCGCCCACGTGGGCGAGGTTCGTGGAGGTGTCCAGGATCTGGGACAGACTGGCGGCGGCGACCGCGGGGTCCGCGTGGAACTCGTCGGCGGGGGAGGGGTCACTGACCGCCGCGTAGTAGTCGTCCCCTGACACACGCAGGCTGTGCCCGGCTTCGGTGTAGTAGGTCACGTGCGCGGACTCCGCGCTCAGCCACGAGTGCAGGATCTCCTCGGGGGCGTTCGTGTACCGGTGTCCCGCGTTGCGGTCACGGAAGGGGTCGCCGCTCTCGTGGGACTGGCGGACCTGGACCTCGTAGTCGTCGGCCGTCTCCACGCGCTCGACGGCCGTTCGGAGGCTGGCCTCGGCGTCGGTCAGGTCGTGGGCGGCCCCGTCCGTCTGGCCGGGGCCCTCCCGGGGCTGTTCCGGACCTTCGCCCGCCGTGCCGCCGAGGCTCTCGGGCAGGTGGGAACATCCGGTCAGGGTCAGTACCAGGGCGGTCGCTCCCAGGACCAGCGGGAGCCGTCCGGGGGCGGTCGGAGACAGCAAGTGCCGGGTGCGGTGCGGGGGGCTCTGCATCTCTCTCCTCGAGGGGGTCGTGGAGCGCTGTCGGATCGCACGAACAAACACCGTGTTGTTTATGGCCAACTGGTGGTTCACCAGTGTGGGCGCTCGCCCGGGGCCAACGGTTCGCTCCTCGCGCGGACAGGGGGAGGGGTCTCAGCGCGCGGAGTAGCGGTCCCGTGAACCGAGCCTGGGAACCCCGCTCACCCGCACGACCCGGGTGCAGTGGTCCCGCAGCCCCTTCACCAGCTCGCCGTTGGGTCGGTCGCTGCGCTCGACCCACTCCTGGGCGGCGCTCACGCTCGCGCCACCGGCCATCTGACGGCGACGCAGCCGACGCTCACGCACGCGGTCCTCCGCCTCCACGTACCAGAGCTCGGCGAACAGCCCGCGCACCCCGGTCCATGGCTCCTCGTCGCTGGCGAGGTAGTTGCCCTCGGTCACGACCAGCCGCGTGCTGGGTCCGATCGCGTGCTGGGCGGCGATGGGTTCGTGCAGCCTGCGGTCGTAGTCGGGGACGTACACCGGGCTGTCGGTCTCGGCCAGGAGTCGGCGCACCATCGCCAGGTAGCCGTGGGCGTCGAAGGTGTCGGGCGCCCCCTTGCGATCGCGTCGGCCCAGCCGCTCCAGCTGCGCGTTGGACAGGTGGAATCCGTCCATGGGCAGGTACCCGGCGGTGCCCGCGCCCGCTCGCTCGTCGACCGCGTGCACCAGATAGCGCGCCAGGGTGGACTTGCCAGCGGCAGGGGCGCCGGTCAGGCCGAGAATCACGCGTGCGGGACCCTCGGGCGGGTCCTCGGGTACCAGGGAGAGCGCGTCGGCGACGAGGGATTCGAGCATGGCCTCCAGCCTAGACCCACTCCCCGTAGGAGATTCGGAGTCACGTCGGCGATCGTCGCCGAACCCGGGCCCCGAGTCCGTCGCGGACACGGGGCCCAGAGCGAGCGAGGGGCCGTCAGGAGGGGCCGACCGTGGCGGGAGCCGCCACGGCCGCATCGGTCACGGGGCGTGTCCCACGTAGGCGAGAGCCTGGCGGACCAGCACGCCCTGCCCGCCGGGCATGTCCGCCCGCACCTGCGGGCTGGTGGCCTCCTCGGGGGTGAACCACACCAGGTCCAGGGCGTCCTGGCGGGGCTGGCAGTCACCGCTCACCGGCACCACGTAGGCCATGGCCACCGCGTGCTGGCGCGGGTCGTGGAACGGGGTGACCCCGGGGGTGGGGAAGTACTCGGCGACGGTGAACGGCTGAGGTGAGCTGGGGATGCGCGGCAGGGCGACCGGACCCAGGTCCTTCTCCAGGTGGCGCAGGAGCGCGTCGCGTACGCGCTCGTGGTAGAGCACCCGCCCGGAGACCACGGAACGGTTGAAGCTGCCGTCGGGGTCGGCGCGCATCAGCAACCCCACGTGGGTCACCGACCCCGACTCGTCCACCCGCACGGGCACCGCCTGGACGTAGAGCACGGGCATGCTGGCGCGGACGCTGTCCAGCTCCTCGGAGGAGAACCAGCCGGGCTGGGTGTCAGCGGTTTCGGTCATTGGGGTCGCGGTCGACGGTCTGCTCGGGGCAGCCGCGTACCGCTCCCTCCCTTCGCTCTCTTCGTGTCCATGAGGGCCGTCGGTGCCCCTCCCGCAGGGGGAACGGTGCCACCGGCCGACACACGGGTGTCCAAGTACCGCTTTTACCGCACGAACGCGCGGAAAGCACGGTGCGGGGGCCGGATCGGGAGTGTCCGAGAGAAAGGAGTGGGGGTCCTGTGGACGCGGGGCCCCACGACGACTCGGCCAAACACGGGAGATGGTGACACCCCGGTGAGGGTCGGGTCATATCGGCGAGATTCCGGCGGATTTTCTCATGGAAACCCTCCCGGAAGCTCACTGGAGAGGTTACGATCTCGTACGCGGTTGCGTAGTGGAAAGGTTACGTCCGGTGAGAGGTGGCCCGAGTGGCGAAGGATGGCCCGTTCTCGGCCCAGGAACGTTTTCCCTGCACGGGAGTGACGGTGGTGCGCGTCCACGGTGAGGTGGACCTGGCCACCGCCGACCGACTTCGGGAGCGACTGCTCCAGGCCGCGCAGGCCTCGCGGTGCGACTGTCTGGTCGTGGACATGTCGCGGATCGGCTTCTTCGACGCCAGCGGAGTGCGCGCCCTGGTCGCTGTCTACCAGGTACTGACCGGGCAGGGCAGGCACGTGGTCCTGGCCGAACCGGCGCCCATCGCCGAGCGGGTGCTGGAGGCGCTCGGGATGCGGCGGCTGTTCGAGGTCTATCCCATGGTGGAGATGGCGCTCACCCACACCAGCGGTCTGCGCGTGGACGGCGAACCCATCTTCGACAATCCCGTGCCCTGACCCGTCGAACCTCGGGCGCGACCGTGCCCGGAGACGACGCGTGTCCCGGCGCCCCGGGGAAGTGGGGCGCCGGGACACGGTTCCGGACGAGTGCGGTCGGGGGTCGACCCCCGAACGCTAGGGCAGCACGGAGGTCCCGGACTCCGAGCGCTCGCCGTCGCCGCCCGTACGCACCAGGAACGGCGCCAGGAGCTTGGGAACGGCCTCGTCCGCCCAGCCCAGGCCCTGCCCCAGCCCGACGTCCAGGGCCGTGTACATCCCCTCGCCGGAAGCCGTGGTGGCCGCCACGTCGGCCAGTCCGAGCCGGCGCTGGAACGGTGACCGCGTGATCCGCCAACCGATCACCGCCGCCCGCTCCAGTGTCACGGTGTCGCGGGAGGCCATCCCCTTGCGCACCACCAGGTACCTGGGGTGCAGGCCGTGGCCCAGACCCCGGTAGGAGCCGAGTGCGAACCAGAACGCCGCCACGGCGAACAACAGCGCCGCCGCGAACCAGCCCCAGCCCGGGGTGGCCTCGACGGTCGGAGTGGCCAACGGGAACGGTATGAACTGTTCCTCCGCCGACCGCAGGGCGTCCCACCAGGCCTGGGTGGCCACCTGGTGGAGCCAGGCGAGCCCACCGGCCAGGGCCACCCCCACGAGCGAGCAGACCGCCGCCCGGGTGAACCGGCGGCGCAGGGCCGCCCTCGGGTGGCGGGCCAGCGGCACGTCCAGCGCCGAGGTCGGCTCGTTCATCAGGTCGGCGCCCAGTTCACGGGCCCGCTTCCCGGGCATGGCGGGTGACAGGCGGCTCTTGGCCT
The DNA here is from genome assembly GCF_018070675.1 of Nocardiopsis sp. B62. NCBI lineage: Bacteria > Bacillati > Actinomycetota > Actinomycetes > Streptosporangiales > Nocardiopsidaceae > Nocardiopsis > Nocardiopsis sp. B62. The sequence continues at coordinate 128,232 of NZ_JAGPXK010000001.1, forward strand.
CGGTCTTCTCCGCGTCACCGGCGGACAGACCCGTGGCCACCGCGCGCACGGAGGCCCCGCCGACCGACCTCAGCACGAAGGGTTCGTGGAGCACCACACCGTTGAGGCGGCGGCCCTCCACCGACAGCGACACGCTCGTCAGCAGACCCCGCCGCAGCCGCACGGTGCCGTCGGGCTCACGGACGAGCCGGTAGTCCCACCAGGTCTCCACGGCGACCAGGAGCAGGACGGCCACGCCCGACACCAGCAGTGCCAGCAGCAGGCCCGGGACGACCAGCAGCAGCTGTCCCATCACGAACCCGGACATCTCCTCGGCGCTGGGCAGGTTGGCCTGCTCGGAGATCCACCTCCAGCCGTGGCCGCCGCTCTGGGCGTTGATGCCGAGCAACGCGGCGATCACACCGAGGCCGATACCGAAGGTCGCCGAGGTGGCGGGCGCGTAGGCGAACCAGCGCGGGTTCAGCCGGGCGAGCTCGGTCTCCTCGTCGTCGGGGACCTCCTCCGAGCCGTTCTCGGAGCCCCCGGCGCCCACGGAGCCCGTGGACGGGGCGGTGCGGCGCAGGAGTTCCCGGCGCAGACGCTCACCCTGCTCCGCGGTCACGTACTCCAGCTTGAGCTGGTCCCCGCCGCCGGAACCGGCCGACTCACCGGTCCCCACGGTCACCGAGCACAGGCCGAAGATCCTCGTGTGGAGGGGGGCGGCCACGTCCACGGTGCGCACGCGTTCGCGGGGGATGGACCGGTAGGCCTTGGCGATCACTCCCGAGCGCATCTCCATGCGCTCGGCGGTGACCTGGTAGCGCACCGCACGAAGGCGCACCATGTCCAGGTACGTCATCACGCCGACGAAGGCCAGGGTCGCCGGGAGGGGTGCCAGTGCCCACCAGGAGAGCCCCACGACGACCAGGACGATGGTGCCCACGACGGCCGCCGGGACCAGGAAGAGGGACGCGATGACCGCGCTGGCCCACACGCTGAGCGGGCTCAGCCCCTCCCAACCGTCCTCGGCGCCCTCCACGGGGGGTACGGGGTGTTGCGGGGCGGCCGCGCCGTGGACGGACTCCACGGGAGGGCCCTCCTCGGCGCGGTGGTCGTCGTGGGAGGTCATGTCGCGTCCCCCGGAATCGCCTCGGTGCTGTCGGTGAGCTGGTCGGCCACCTCGGTCGCCAGCTGGTGGTCCAGGCCGCTGATCTCGATCGGCCCGGCGGCCGAGGCGGTCGTCACGGTCACGCTCGACAGCCCGAAGGCTCTCTGGAGCGGTCCCCGTTCGGTGTCCACGGTCTGGATCCGGGACATCGGGGCGACCCGCCACTCCTGCCAGATCCACCCGCTGGAGGTGTAGACGGCGGTGTCGGTGACCTCCCAGCGGTGCACCCGGAACCGCCACTGCGGCATCACGACGGTGATCAGGAGCCCGATCCCGCCGACGACCCCGGCGGAGACCAGGAACCAGAAGCGCACCGGTTCCCAGATCAGCGCGGGAACGACCGGGATGACGGTGAGGACGACCGTCACAGCGAGGGCCCGCGTCGTCCACCACCAGATCGCGCGCCGGTCCACACGGTGGTTGGGCGGTCGCAGGCGCAGAGCGTCGGTGCTCATCGCGTCCACGTCTCCTCTCAGTCAGGGCCCCGGGGGGAGGCCGTTCATTAAAAGTGATATCACAATGCTATGCTCAAGTCATCACCGAAGTCTTGAGCCCCGATGGAAGGAAGGCCGACAGATGAGTGAGACGCCGAGTGTTGTCAGGCCAGCGCCGCAGTACAGGGAACGTGAGGCCTTCGGGTCCGGTGGCATCCCCATGTTCGTCGTGTCCCTCGTACTGTTCCTGGGCGGAGCCGCGATCGCGGCCCTTCCCCTGATCGGCCTGCACTGGTCCCTGGTCGTCGTCGGCGTCGTGATCGCGGTCGTGGGCGTCGTGCTGGCCGTCGGGCTCACGATGGTCGCGCCCAACGAGGCCCAGGTCGTCCAGTTCTTCGGCCGCTACGTCGGAACCATCCGCACCGACGGTCTGCGCTGGGTCAACCCGCTCACCGTGCGCAACGCGATCTCCACACGCATCCGCAACCACGAGACCTCCGTCATGAAGGTCAACGACGCCTCCGGCAGCCCCATCGAGATCGCCGCCGTCGTCGTCTGGCAGGTGGAGGACACCGCGCGCGCCTCCTTCGAGGTGGACGACTTCATCCAGTTCGTCTCCACCCAGACCGAGGCCGCCGTCCGTCACATCGCGGGCAAGTACCCCTACGACTCCTACGGCGACGACGCCGTGCCCTCACTGCGTGACAGCGCCGACGCCATCACCGAGCAGCTGTCCAAGGAGGTCGCCGAGCGGGTCGACGCGGCGGGCGTGAAGATCGTGGAGTCCCGGTTCACCCACCTGGCCTACGCCCCGGAGATCGCCCAGGCCATGCTCCAGCGCCAGCAGGCCAGCGCGATGATCGCGGCCCGCGCGGAGATCGTCGAGGGCGCCGTCACGCTGGTCGACCGCGCTCTGGAGCGCCTCTCGGACGAGGACGTCGTGGAGCTCGACGAGGAGCGCAAGGCGGCCATGGTCAGCAACCTGCTCGTGGTGCTGTGCTCGGACCGTCCCGCCAGTCCCGTCGTCAACACGGGGACTCTCTACCAGTAGATCCGGGTGAGGTGCCGTGCCCGAGCGCAAGAAGGTGCTGCTGCGGCTCGACCCCGCCGTCCACGACGCGCTCGCGCGGTGGGCCGGTAACGAGCTTCGCAGCACCAACGCCCAGATCGAGTTCCTCCTGCGCCGCGCCCTCGACGAGGCGGGCCGCATGCCGAAGGAGGCCAAGGACATCCCCCGCAGGGGGCGCCCCCGCAAGGACGATCCCGAGGGCCAGGAGGCTCCGCGGGACCGGGGAACGGGGCCGGAGCAGGAATGACGAGCCGGGTGTCCGACGGGCACCCGGCTCCCCCCTGCCGAGGGGAGGAATGGACGTCGTCCCTCGGCTCCGGTCTCCTGCTCCGTGCGCGTCCGGCCTGGAAACGGACGAGGGTGGGAGCGGCCCCCGCTCCCCGTCCCCCGCCTAGCCCAGGGCGGCCGCTGCGGCCCTGCCGGCGGTACGGCCGGAGAAGATGCAGCCGCCCAGGAAGGTGCCCTCCAGGGACCGGTATCCGTGGACGCCGCCACCGCCGAACCCGGTCACCTCACCGGCCGCGTACACCCCCGGCAGCGGTGTCCCGTCGGTCCTCAGCACGCGGGCGTCCAGGTCGGTGTGCAGGCCCCCGAGGGTCTTGCGCGTGAGGATGTGCAGGCGCACCGCGATCAGCGGACCGGCCTTGGGGTCGAGGATCTGGTGCGGCCTGGCCACCCGGGCCAGCTTGTCGCCCCGGTAGTTGCGGGCCCCGTGGATCGCCATGACCTGGAGGTCCTTGGTGAAGGTGTTCACCATCTCCCGGTCGCGCGCCACCACCTCGCGAGTCACGGTGTCGGCGTCGAGCACGTCGTCGCCCGCGACCTCCCTCATCTTCCGGATCAGCTCGGGCAGCCGGTCCGCGACCACGAAGTCGGCCCCGTTCTGCTTGAAGGCCTCCACCGGGCCCGGGGCGCCGGGCAGCACCCGCTGGAGGACCAGCCTGACGTCCTTGCCGGTCAGGTCCGGGTTCTGCTCCGAGCCCGAGAGCCCGAACTCCTTCTCGATGATCTTCTGTGACAGCACGAACCACGTGTACTCGTGGCCGCTGCTCATGATGTGGTCCAGCGTGCCCAGCGTGTCGAACCCCGGGAAGTACGGGGCCGGAAGCCGCTTGCCGGTCGCGTCCAGCCACAGCGATGACGGGCCGGGCAGGATGCGGATGCCGTGTCTGTCCCAGATCGGATCCCAGTTCTGGATGCCCTCGGTGTAGTGCCACATCCGGTCCCGGTTGATGATCTCGCCGCCGGCCTCCTCGGTGATGCCGAGCATGCGCCCGTCCACATGGGCGGGCACCCCCGACAGCATGTGCCGGGGCGCGGTTCCCAGTCGCTTCGGCCAGTTCCGGCGGACCAGGTCGTGGTTGGCGCCGATCCCCCCTGCGGTCACGACGACCGCCTGCGCACCGACCTCGAACTCGCCCACGGCGTCCCGGTTGCTGGCCCGGCCCCGCTCCACGTCGCTGGGGGCCAGCACCGTGCCCCGCACCCCGGTGACCGTTCCGTTGGTCACGACCAGCTCGTCCACCCGGTGACGGAAGCGCAGCGAGACCAGGCCGCGCTCGACGGCCGCGCGGACCCGGCGCTCGAAGGGTTCGACCACGCCCGGGCCCGTGCCCCACGTGATGTGGAAGCGCGGCACCGAGTTGCCGTGTCCGTCCGCGAGGTAGCCGCCGCGCTCGGCCCAGCCCACCAGGGGGAAGATCCTGAGCCCCTGCTGGCGCAGCCAGGAGTACTTCTCCCCGGCGGCGAAGTCCACGTAGGCCTCGGCCCACCGGCGCGGCCACTCGTCCTCGGGGCGGTCGAAGGCGGCCGTACCCATCCAGTCCTGGAGGGCCAGGTCCCTGGAGTCCCGGATGCCCATGCGCCGCTGTTCGGGGGAGTCGACGAAGAACAGTCCGCCGAACGACCAGAAGGCCTGGCCGCCCAGGGACTGCTCGGGTTCCTGGTCCAGCAGGATCACCCGCTTGCCCGCGTCGGCCAGTTCGGCCGTGGCGGCCAGCCCGGCCAGCCCCGCACCCACGACGACGACGTCGGCCTGGTCGGCTCCGGTACTCATGAGGATCTCCTAGGGGGTCGTCCGCGCCCCGGCGGGCGCGGCGTGCTCGATGGTCCCGACTGTGCACCCGTGTGGTTCGCGCGGCAAGGCGGGTGTGTGTCCCCCGCCACATCCTTTGTCAGGGGGTGACAATCCGGTCGAGCGCGCTCAGGCGCCGAAGCGGACCAGGGACCGCCCGCCCCGTCCCCGGCGCATGCGCTCGAAGGCGTCGGGGACTCCCTCCAGCGGGATCTCGTCGGTGACCATGGCCGCCAGTCGAAGGTCGCCCGAGCGGACCGCTCCGGCGAGCAGAGGGATGTCCCGGGCCGGGTCGGAGGATCCGTACACGCAGCCCTGGAGTGTGCGGGCCTGGTGGAACAGCTCCAGGGCGTTGAAGGACACCTCGTCCCGGTGCGACCCCACGCCCACCACCGTCACTGTTCCGCCCCGGCGCGCGGAGTTCCACGCGGTGCGCACCACCTCGGCCCGCCCCACCACCTCGAAGGCGTGGTCGACCCCGCGTCCGCCGGTGAGTCCCCGCACGGACCGGTGGGTGTTCGGATCGGCGACCAGGTAGTCGGTGGCGCCCAGCGAGCGGGCCAGGTTCTCCTTGTCCGGGGACACGTCCACCGCGATCAGCGGGTCGGCACCGGCGATCCGCGCCGCCTGGAGGAGCGACAGCCCCACACCGCCCAACCCCAGTACGAGGGCGGACTGGCCCGGGCGCAGCTTCGCGGCGTTGTTCACCGCGCCCCAACCGGTGAGCGCCGCGCAGCCCAGCACCGCCGCGACCGCCGGGTCGACACCGTCCGGCAACGGCACCAGGGCGGTGGCCGGAACGACGGTGGCCTCGGCGAACGCCCCCGTGTTCAGCCCCGGGTAGACGGGCGTGCCGTCGGTGAGCGCCGCGTAGGGGGAGAGGGTGCCGTCCAGGGCGTGCTCGCACAGGTGGGGTTCGCCCTGTTCGCAGAACCAGCAGGCCCGACAGGGCGGCGCCCAGTTCAGGATCACCTGCTGCCCCGGCACGACCCCGCTCACCCCGGGGCCGACCGCCTCCACGGTGCCCGCGCCCTCATGGCCGAGCACGGCGGGCCAGGTCTGCGCGAGGGTGCCGTCGGACAGCGAGAGGTCGGAGTGGCACACGCCCGCCGCGACCATCCGCACCCGCACCTGGCCGGGCCCCGGATCCGGCAGGACGACGTCGCGGATCTCGGGGGGTGCTCCGGTGGCGAGGAAGACGGCTGCCCTGACGGTGGTACTCATGGTGAGCTCTCCAATCGCGGAAGTCCCGCGACCCTAGCAAACCGGCTGGTCGGTCTCCTGCTCGGGTGCCGCCTCGCAGGGCCTGCCCCGGCCCTCTCGCCGGAGTCCGTCCAGTTTGTGGAAAGCCTGTGTTGGCGGGGCTTCGGGGCGGGTATCTCCCCTCTGTCCGCCGGAGGACGCGGTCCGGTCACTGCCCGGACCGGCGCGCACCGTCCGGTCTCCGGCACGCCTCGACGGGGAGGTTCCATGGTTCGACCCGACGGCCCCACGGCCGCGCCCTCACGACGGCACTACCTGATGTGCCGACCCACCTACTTCGCGGTGGACTACGCCATCAACCCCTGGATGGACCCGGCGGTCGGGGTGGACCGCCCCCGGGCCATCCGCCAGTGGGAGGGGCTGCGGGACCTCTACCGCTCCCTCGGGCACCGGGTCAGCGAGATCGCGCCGATCGAGGGGCTGCCCGACATGGTCTTCGCGGCCAACGGCGCGCTGGTCGTGAACGGGCGCGTCTACGGCGCCAGGTTCGCCAGTGCCGAGCGCACCCCGGAGGGCCCCGCCTTCCTGGACTGGTTCCGCCAGGAGGGGTACACCGAGACCCTGGAGCCCAAGTACGTCAACGAGGGCGAGGGGGACTTCATCACGCTCGACGACGTGGTTCTGGCCGCCACCGGGTTCCGCACCGAGGCCGCCGCCCACCAGGAGGCCGAACGCCTCCTGGGTCGCCCGGTCGTCACCCTGCAACTGGTCGACCCGCGCTTCTACCACCTGGACACCGCGTTGTTCGCCCTGGGGGGAGACCGGATCGTCTACTACCCGGGCGCCTTCTCCGAGGGCAGCCGCAGGGTGCTGCGCTCGCTCTTCCCCGACGCCCTCGTCGCCACGAAGGAGGACGCGTCGGTGCTCGGACTCAACGCGGTCTGCGACGGCCGGAACGTGGTCATCGCGGCCGAGGCCACCGCGCTCGCCGACCGCCTGCGGGGGCTCGGCCTCACGGTCCACCCGGTGGAACTGGACGAGCTGCGCAAGGCCGGCGGCGGGGCCAAGTGCTGCACGCTCGAACTGCGGGACGCGCCCACGGAGTGACCCATCCGGTTGACCGGCCACGGGCGGACTCCGCGCACCCGCGCGGGCGTCCGCCCCCGGGCCCCGGCCGCTGTGGGATGCGCCACGTGCCCGATCCGCCCCGGTGGTGGCCGCACAGGTCACGCCCACGCCGGTCCGGCGCCTCGGATCCGTCCCGGCGACCCCGGACCCACGACCCACGGCCGCCGTCACCGGCCCCCTTAGGCTCGGTTCACGTGACGACCAAACAACGCAGACTTCCGCGCGCGGTCAGGGAACAGCAGCTGATCGACGCCGCCGTCTCCGTGTTCTCCCGCGGCGACTACCGCACGGTCAGCGTCGACGAGATCGCGGCGGCCGCCGGGACCTCCAAACCGACGGTGTACCACTACCTGGGTTCCAAAGAAGGAATCTTCGTCGCCTGCGTGCGCCGGGAGATGGAGCGGTTGGTCGAGGCGGTCCGAACCGCCGTCCACGACCCCGGCGCCCCCGAGGACGACGATCCGCTGCGCCGGGGGATGCAGGCCTTCTTCACCTTTGTCGTGGACAACCGCGAGAGCTGGACCGTCCTCTACCGGCGCGCCGCCGTCCAGGGCGAACCCTTCGCGGGCGAGACCACCCGGCTGCGCGACCGCGTCACCGCGGAGGTGGCCGAGCTCATCACCTCCTGCACCCGGGACGGCTACGGCTCCCTCGAACCCCGCGACGCCCAGCTGCTGGCGCGCGTGGCGGTGAGCACGGCCGACGCCTTCGCCGACTGGCTGCTGGACCACCCGGACGAGACCCCCGACACCATGGCCGGGCACGTCACCGCGCTCACCTGGTCGCACCTTCGCGATCGCCAGACGTCCGGCACCTGACGGCGGGGGCCGCCCGGCCAGCTGTCCTCGGTCACGGGGCGAGCCGGGGCCAGGCGCCCGGCGGGGGTCGAACGAGCGTCGGCATGGGTGGTGTGGGGCATCGAGGGCTTCGGGCGGATCGGTGTGGACGTGGTGATCCACACCGATACCGAAGGCCCTCTTCGTGTGTGGCGGGCGTGGTGGGTGCCACCGCCCTCCATGGTCAGTACACCTGGCCCTCGGACCTCCTCTGGTGGTTCAGGGCCAGCAGGCTGACCAGGTCGTAGGCCACGTGCGAGGCGGCCGTCGAGGTGATCTGGGCGTGGTCGTAGGCAGGGGCGACCTCGACCACGTCCGCGCCCACCAGGTTGAGGTCGGCCAGCCCGCGCAGGATCTCCAGGAGCTCTCGACTGGTCAGACCACCGGCCTCGGGGGTTCCGGTGCCGGGGGCGTGCGCCGGGTCGAGGACGTCGATGTCCACGGACACGTACAGCGGCCGGTTCCCGATGCGCTGGCGCAGGGCGTCGGCGACCTCGTCCACGCCCTTGCGCATGACGTCGGCCGAGGTGACGATCCCGAACCCGAAGCGGCGGTCCTCCTCCAGGTCGCGCTTGCCGTACAGCGGACCCCGCGTCCCCACGTGCGCGATCGCCTCGGTGTCGAGGATGCCCTCCTCCACCGCGCGACGGAACGGCGTGCCGTGGGTGTAGGGCTCGCCGAAGTAGGTGTCCCAGGTGTCCAGGTGGGCGTCGAAGTGCAGCAGGGCGATCGGACCGTGCCTGCGGTACAGCGATCGCAGCAGCGGCAGCGCGATGGTGTGGTCGCCGCCCAGAGTGACCAGCCTGGTCCCCGCCTCGACGAAGGCCGAGGCACCCTGGTCCAGGGTCTCCACGGCGTCACCGATCGAGAACGGGTTCACCGCGATGTCGCCGCCGTCCACCACCTGGAGGCGTTCGAAGGGCGCCACGTCCAGTCCCGGGTTGTACGGGCGCAGCAGGCGGCTGGCCTCACGAATCGCGGACGGACCGAAGCGGGCCCCGGGCCGGTAGGACACCCCGGTGTCGAAGGGGACGCCCACGACGGCCACGTCGGCGCGTTCGACCTGGTCGATGCGGGGCAGCCGGGCGAAGGTCGCCGGGCCCGCGAAGCGTGGGACGAGGCTGGAGTCGGTGGGGCCGATCGGGCTGTTCATCAGGTCCGTTCCTGTCGAGGGTGCGGTCCCGGCCAGCGTAGGGAGCGGCTAGGCTCCGCTCCAGTAGCCGAACCGTACGGGTCGGCTCCGTCCTTTGGACGAACCATCCAAAGCGTGCGTGGCGGGCGCGGACAGGGAGACATGGGCGAAGCAGTGAGTGGCCCCGACAGCCACGACGTGCCCCTGAGCGTGGTCACGGGCCGTCGCGACCTCGCCCTGACCACCGTGGTCCACGCGGGGGACCCCGCCATCACCTGGGCCGTGGCCAGCGAGATGGTCGAACCCGCCGCCTACCTGCGCGGCGGCGAACTCCTGCTCACCGCAGGGGTCAACCTGCCCGACACCCGCGACGGGGTGCTCGCCTACGTGGGCTCCCTGGTCCGCGCGCGGGTCGGCGCCCTCGGCTTCGGGGTGGCCCCGGTCCACGCGACCGTGCCCCCTCTCCTGGTCGAGCAGTGCCGCGCCCAGGGGCTGCCGCTGTTGGAGGTGCCAGGCCCCACCCCCTTCGCCGCGGTGAGCCGCGCGGTCGGCGAGGAGCTGGCGGAACGCCACCTGCGCGACGTGCGCCGCCTCGGCGAGGCCCACCAGGCTCTGGCCCGAGCGGTCGCCGCCCCCGCCCCCGTGGAGCGGGTCCTCACCGTGCTCGCCGAATCCCTGGGCGGCTGGGCGGTCCTGGAGCCCTCCGACCCGGCCGCGCCCGCCCACCGAACGCCCGGTGCTCCCCGCGTCGAGGACCCCGCCCTGCGCCCCCTCCTGGACCGCCTCACCGATCCGGCGGGACCACGGAGCGCCAAGGCTCTCAGCGGAACCGACGAGGTCTTCCTGCACACCGTCGGCTCCCCGCCCGAGGAGTCGGGAGTGGTCCTGGTGGGCCGCCGCACGCCCCTGGGCATCACCGACCGCGCCCTCCTGCGCACCGCCACCGCCCTGCTCGACCTGCTCTCCCGCACGGCGGACGACACCTCCGCGCTCCCGGGGAGGCTGCTCATCGGCCTCCTCCTGGACGGTGACCTCGACGAGGAGAGCCTGCCCCTGCTCACCGAACTCACCGGTCCGCGCGGCAGGGGAGACCGGTCCGGGCTCCACCGTGTGCTGCGTGCCCGGGCCCCGGGTGCGGGGGATCGCGCCGAGTCGGCGGACCCGCCGCTGGGCACGCGCCTGGTGGACCGGGTGCGGGCGGACGGGGACGGCGCCGCGACGGGGGACACCGTGCGCGCCGTGCTCGCGGACCGGGGAGAGGACGCCCACCGCGCCCACCTTGACCTGCTGCGGTCGTACGGGTGGACCGCCGCGCTCAGCTCGCCCGTGCCCCCGGGCGAGCTGCCCCGGGCCGACCGCCAGGCGGCCGCCCTGCTGGTCCGCGCGCGTGCCCTGGGGGCCCCGCTGCTCTGGGGCGACGACACCGACCCCTTCGACACGCTCCTGGACCCGGCCGACGCCGACGACCTCAGCCGGGCGCTCCTGGGGCCGCTGGCGGGGGAGACCAGGGCGGCCCGCACCCTGCGGGAGACCCTGCGCACCTGGTTGGCCCGCCACGGCAACTGGGATCGCGCCGCCAACGACCTCGGGGTGCACCGCAACAGCGTCCGCTACCGGATTGGCAGGATCGAGCGGGACCTGGGCGTGGACCTGACCGACGCCGAACAGCGCATGCGCCTGTGGTTCGCCCTCACCCGCCACACCGAGGGCGACCGGGGACCGACGGTCCGCAGGCGCGGGTAGCAGAGGCGTCCCGTCCCGTGGGGTGGTTGGCCGCTTCCGGTCACGGCCGCTCCCGCACCGGCGGTTCCGCGGACTCGGGCGGCGAAGCTCCTCTCAGCAGGGTGACCATGGTGAACAGCGAGGCGCGAGGGGCGGCGGTCCCTGCAGGAATCGGAAGGTTCTGTCCGAAACACCCTCCGAATAGAACGTGTCTCCCGGTTCCGTTGGCCCTGCCCGACCCGAACCAGGAAACTGGGGGTCTCCTTGACGAACCTGAGGACCTGGGGGCCACATGAACGCCTTTGCGCAGCGGATCGGCTCCCGGGCCACGGGCGGGTGGGGATCGGCCGGACACGGGGCCCCACCCGACGCGCGGAGTCGTGTCGCCCGGGGCCTGCTCCGTGGCGGAACCACACTGCGCCGGAGTCCACTGTGAACGGGCGGGGCCAGCCCCTGGGCCGTGGCCAGGGCGTGCGCCTCCCCTCGCTGGACACCGCGCTCCCCTTTGGGGCGAACGCGCGCGAACACGCGGTCCTGCTCCGGCGCGCCCACGACGCGCGGCTCACCGGACGTCCCACACCGGCGCCGCTGCGCCCCGTGATCGAGGACTCCTGGGGGCGCATGCGCCAGTTCGGCATCGATCCGGACAGCGCGCCGCCGCCCAAGGTGGCCCGGCTGGACGAACTCCAGCGCTTCCGGGACGCCTCACCGATCTCCGAGGTGCTCCCGCTGATCCGCCGCTCCCTGGTTTCGGTGGCCGACGAGGCCGAGCACATCATGCTGGTGACGGACGCCGCCGGGCAGGTGCTGTGGAGGGAGGGCTCCAACCGGATGCGCGCGATCAGCGACAGGGTCGGGCTGGTGGAGGGCTCCTACTGGAACGAGGGGAGCGTGGGCACCAACGCCATCGGCACCGCGCTCGTGGTGGGACGGCCTCTCCAGGTCTACTCCGCCGAGCACTACGTGCGCAGCCTGCACGCGCTCACCTGTGCCTGCGCCCCCGTACACGACCCCCGTGACGGGCGCCTGCTCGGAGCCATCGACGTGACCGGACCCGTCTCCACCGTCCACCCCTCCACCCTGGCCCTGGTCAGCGCGGTCGCCCAGTTGGCGGAGGCGCACCTGCAGGGCCTGCACCACGGTCACCTCGAGCGGCTGCGCTCGGTGGCGGCGCCGCTGCTGGCCGGCCTCACCCGCCCGGCGCTGGTGGTGGACGACACCGGGTGGACGGCGGCCGCCGTCCACATGGAGCCGGTCCGGCGGGTGCTGCTGCCCAAGCACTGCGAGACCGGGACCGCCTGGCTTCCGGCGCTGGGGGAGTGCGCCCTGGAGCCACTGCCCGGGGGCTGGCTGATCCGGCCGAGCCCGGGGGAGCGGGCCGTGCCCTCCACCGTGACCCTGGACCTGTCCCGTCCCGCCGCCACCGTGTCGGTGGCCGGAGACAGCGGCGAGTGGTCCCAGCGGCTGTCACCGCGCCACACCGAACTCCTCCTGCTGCTGGCCGTGCACCGTGACGGACGCTCCGGGGTACAGCTGTCGCACGACGTGTTCGGCTCCGACCGGCACGTGGTGACCGTGCGGGCCGAGCTCTCCCGGGTGCGGCGCAACCTGGGCGGGGTGATAGAGAGCCGCCCCTACCGCTTCTCCGACGACGTGCGGGTCCGCGTGCTCACTCCGGAGCCGCCGGTGGACCTGCTGCCCGGATCGTCCGCCCCGGGAGTGCGGGAACTGCGGGAGCGCGTGCGCAGGGAGGACCTGTTCGATCGCTCTGGGCGATGACGTCGCAACCTGTTGCAACCGTTGCCGACGACGCCTGGATGGGGTCAACTGTTTCCGCGCGGCCCGCTCACCGGTGGGCGGCCTCCGGGCAAGAGAGGGCACGGCGGGCTGTCCACCGGTGCGGGACGCGTCCGCGTCCTTCGCGCCTTGAGGGGGGTGACGAGGGCTGACAGCGGACGCGCGGACGGGCTGGTGCCCCGTGAGTATCGGGGGAGACTCCGGGGCCACCGCGCACACGACGGTACGGCCCAGGGATGTGTGCATCCCTGGGCCGTACCTTCACACAGGTGCCGGGTTCGTGCGGGTCACTCCTCCTCGGTGGGCGGCTCGGCCCCCTCGGGCGGCCCGGAGGCCGCGGCGTCCTTCTCCGGCGGCTTCGCGTTGGCGGGCGAGCACTGGAAGCAGTCCATCGTGAAGACCTCCTCCTCACCGACCAGACCGGTGAAGGCCCCTTGCAGGCTGTCGTCGCCGACCTCTCGTTCGGCGAGCGCCTCGATCAGCAGACGGCCCTCGAAGCTGATCTGTTCCCCGTCCCGGCTCTGGCCGGTGCACCGCACCTCCAGTCGGCCCCCGCGCGCCCCCTGATCCGGCGCGCCCTCGGCGCTCGGGGAAGCGGAGGTCTCCGCGCCGCCCGCCGTGACCGCGTCCTCGGCCAGGTCCTCGGAGGGTTCGGCGGACGGGCCGCCCTCGGGTACGGCGGTGCAGTCCAGGGGCGCGGCCACGGGATGGCCCTTGCGGGCGAAGGCGCGCTCGGCTCCGGGGCGCAGGACCGACACGGACAGGGCGTCGGCTGCTCGTTCCAGTTCCAGCAGGGCGGCGTCGGGGCTCTGCTCCGGTGCCTCGTCGGCGGTGCACGAGGTGAGCGGCGCGCACAGCAGCAGTGCCAGTGAAGCGGTGACGGTGGTCGAGCGGACTCCCATGACTTCCCCCTGGGGTCGTGGCGCCGTGTCCGGCGCACTGGTCCACCGAACCAATGTCGCTGATGCGGAGTAAGTGGCCTATGTCCCACTCGGGCGACAAGGGTGAAAAGTGCGTCATGTTCGAGTCATCCCTGTGTGAGTCGGAACACGCGAGTGGGTACCGTGCCGGGGAGACAACGGAACAGCCCGGCGGAGCGAGTGCGTGAAAGGGGAGGCCACACCCGGTCGAACCCGCAGTCACCGCCGCTGGGCTAGACTCGCAACATTTCCCGAACCGTGTTCCACCACGGTTCACTCCAGCCGAACGCCGCACCGTCACGCACCCCACGGCCCCGAGGCCACCGGGGACCAACGGTGAACCAACGGGTCGTCCCCGGCGTCGAACCAGGGATCAACGACGATCCCCGGATCGTCCCGCACCGACGGCCCACAGACCGTCCTTCCTTCGGAGGTGGATCGTGTCCGCTGACCACCGAGAGCAGCAGCCCAGCCAACAGGGTTCGCGTATCGACCCGCACGTCGGCCGCTACGCACACCGAGCACAGGGCATGGTCGCATCGGAGGTCAGGGCACTCTTCGCGGTCGCCTCGCGGCCGGAGATCGTCTCCCTCGCGGGCGGCATGCCCAACGTGGCCGCCCTGCCCCTCGAACAGCTCGGCGACCTCGTCAAGGACGTCGTCTCCGAGGAGGGCGCCACCGCGCTCCAGTACGGCTCCGCCCAGGGCGACCCCGTCCTGCGCGAACAGATCTGCGAGTACATGACGCTGGAGGGCGTCCAGGCCAGCCCCGACGACGTCATCGTCACCGTCGGCTCCCAGCAGGCCCTGGACCTGATTACCCGGGTCTTCGTCGACCCCGGCGACGTGGTCCTCACCGAGGCCCCCACCTACGTCACCGCGATCAACACCTTCGCCGCCTTCCAGGCCGACATCCGCCACGTGGGCATGGACGACCAGGGCGTCATCCCCGAGGAGCTGGAGGAGGCGCTGGTCCGCGCCGAGCTGGACGGGCGGCCGGTGAAGTTCTTCTACACGGTCCCCAACTTCCAGAACCCCGCCGGGATCACCATGAGCGCCGAGCGCCGCGCCCGGGTCATGGAGACCTGCGAGCGCCACGACGTGCTCGTGGTCGAGGACAACCCGTACGGCCTGCTCCGCTACGACGGCGAGCCCGAGCCCACCCTGTACTCCCAGGGCAGCGGCAACGTTATCTACCTCGGCTCGCTCTCCAAGACCCTCTCCCCGGGCCTGCGCATCGGCTGGGCCCTGGCCCCGGCCGCCGTGCGCGCCAAACTGGTCCTGGCCGCCGAGTCCGCGATGCTCAGCCACTCCACGTTCAACCAGCTCGTGGTGCGCCGCTACCTGAGGACCTTCCCCTGGAAGGAACAGATCAAGGCGTTCAACTCCATGTACAGCGAGCGCCGCGACGCGATGCTCGGCTCCCTGGAGGCGATGATGCCCGCCGGTTGTACGTGGACCCGCCCCGAAGGCGGGTTCTTCGTGTGGGCCACCCTGCCCGAGGGCATCGACGCCAAGGCCATGCTGCCGCGCGCGGTCAACGAGCGCGTGGCCTACGTGCCCGGCACCGGCTTCTTCGCCGACGGACGCGGCCGGGACAGCATGCGCCTGAGCTTCTGCTACCCCACCCCCGAACAGATCCGCGAGGGCGTACGCCGCCTCGTGACCGCGATCGAGGGTGAGATCGACCTGCGCGACACCTTCGGTCCCGCGATCGCCACGCCCACCGAAGGCAGCCAGGCACCCACCCCTGACCTGCCCTGACATCCTCTCGTAAGGGCACAGCACCATGACAGCACAGAAGGAGGTCCGCGCCGTGGCCGATCTTGACCGGGTCCTCGTCCTCGCCGGAGGCCTGTCCCCCGAACACGAGGTGAGCGTCCACTCCGGCCGCAGCGTCGCCGAGGCCCTGCGCCGACTCGACGTCGAGGTCCAGGTCGCCGACGTCGACTCCGGACTGTTGGACCGGCTCGCCGCCGACCCGCCCCGGGTGGTCTTCCCCGTCCTGCACGGAGCCGCCGGCGAGGACGGCGCGATCCGCGAGGTCCTGGAACTGGCCGGCGTTCCCTACGTGGGCGCCCGGCCCGACGCCTGCCGCCTGGCCTACACCAAGCCCGCGGCCAAGGCCCTGCTCGCCGAGAAGGGCGTGCGGGTCCCGCGCGGCGCCACCCTGCCCAAGTCGGCCTTCCACGACCTGGGTGCCCCGGCGCTGCTCGACCGCCTGGCCCACCGGCTCGGACTGCCGCTGTTCGTCAAGCCGGACCGCGGCGGATCGGCCTTCGGCGCGACCCCCGTCACCTCGGTCAGCGAGCTGTCGACCGCCCTGGTGTCCTGCTTCGCCTACAGCGACTCCGCGCTCGTGGAGGAGCAGGTCCAGGGCACCGAGCTGGCCATCGGCGTCCTCGACACCGGTGACGGCCCCGTGGCCCTGCCCCCGGTGGAGATCGTCCCGGACGGCGGGGTGTACGACTACGCCGCGCGCTACACCGCCGGTCGTACCGAGTTCTTCTGCCCGGCACGGTTGGACGAGGACGTGGTCGCCGCCGCCACCGAGGTGGCCCTGACCGCCCACCGCACCCTGGGGCTGCGCGACTTCTCCCGGACCGACCTCATCGTGGACGCCAATGGTGAGGCGACCTTCCTGGAGACCAACGTCGCCCCCGGGCTGACCGAGACCTCCACGTTCCCGATGGCGGCGGCCGCCGCCGGGCTGGACTTCGCGGTGGTGTGCCGTGAGCTGGCCCACCAGGCGCTCGTGCGCGGCTGACGCGGGTCGGACACAGACCGGACATCGGCCCCGAGGGCCCGCCGTGTCGGCGGGCCCTCGGGGCGTGCCGGGGTCGCTCAGGCGGGTCGACGCGGCGTCCCACACGGCTCACGTGCGGGATTCACACGACTCCGCCGCGGATCTCCTCGGCCTGGCGCGTCGGGTCGTCGGCCAGCGACCGCTTCACGTGGGCGCTCCACTCGTCGGCGAGCACCTCGATGGAACCACGTGTCAGGACGAACTCATCCTCCCCGCCGCCGACCACTCGGGTTGACCTGGGGCGGGTGGGCCGCCACGTCGCGGCTGCCCACCCGGACCCGCTCTGCCGATCACGTGCTCCGTGCCCGTGTCACCGGCGCGGTGACTCCAGGGCGTCTTCGAGGACGTCCCGTACGGTGTCCCGGAGCAGGTGGACCTTGTAGCCGGTGGCGGGCAGCGGGGAACAGAGATCCGCGATTCCCTCCAGAGCCCGCTCCACCCCCTCATCCAGGGCCTCACCGGGCACCGAACCCACCAGGGCCCGCTCCAGCCCGGGCAGCCGCAGCGGGGTGCGGGCCACCCCTCCCACGGCCACCGACGCGCGGGTCACCGGCCCCCGCCCCTCCTCGGCGCACTCCAGCCGGGCCACCACCTCGACCAGCGGCCACTCCGCCCTGGAACGCCCCGCCATCCGCAGGTGGGCCGCGCGCTCACCCGGCACCGGGCGGGGCAGGGCCACCGCGACCAGCAGGTCGCCTGGGGCGAGCACGTGGTCACGCGTGGGGTCGGAGCCGTCGTACAGCTCGGCCAGGCCCCGTTCGGCCTCGTCCCCGGCCCCCGGCCCGGCCACCACGACCGCGGACGCGTCGTACGCCAGCAGCGCCACCGCCAGCGACGACGGGTGCGGGGCCACGCACGGGCCCTGGTCCACCACCACGCCGCGCAGGTGGTCACCGGTTCGGGCCGGGCACGAGTCACCCCCGGTCTGGAAACAGTCGAAGGCCGGGTTGCGCAGGTAGGTGCAGCGGTTGCGCTGGAGCAGGTTGCCGCCCACCGTCGCCGTGCCCCGGATCTGCGGGGTGGCCAGCGCCCGTGCGGTGGCGGTCAGCCCCGGAAAGGCCCCGGCCAGGAGCGGGTCGGCGCCCAGTTCGGCGACGGTGGTCATCGCGCCGATCCGTGCCGAGCCGTCGTCCGCCCATCGGACCCCGCGCAGTTCGGGTACGTCCAACAGGTCCACCAGGGGGCCGGGCGCGGTCACCCCGACCTCCACACAGGCGGCGATGTCGGTGCCCCCGGCGCGCGGGCGCGCGCCGTCGTCGACCAGGTTCCGGGCGGCCCCGGCCACACTCGTGGGGCGGGTGACGGTCGGGATGACGGGCCCTCGCGTGGTGCTCAACGCAGTCCTCCGATCAGTCGGTCCGGTCGCAGCGGAAGTTCGTGCGGGCGCCAGCCGGTGGCGTCGTGCACGGCGTTGCCCAGGGCCGCCGCCACACCCACCACCGAGACCTCGCCCAGACCGATCCCACCGCCCACCACGTGTTCGAACCCCTCCTCGTGGAAGTACACCTCGGTCTCCGGCACGTCCCCCATCCCGGGCAGGCGGTAGTCCTCCAGGTCGTCGGAGAGCACCACCCCCGTGGCGGGGTCGTCGCGCCGCTCCTCGTAGAGCGCGTAGCCCACGCCCTGGACCACCGCCCCCTCACACTGGTTGCGGGCCAGTCGTTCCTCGTAGACCCGTCCGGCGGCGATCCCCGCCCAACAACGCGTGGGTCTCACCCGGCCGAGCCGGGTGTCCACCTCCACCTCCATCACGTGGACGGCGCCGCTCATCCCGCGCCCGACCGCGAGGTCGCCCATGTTCGGGGTCAGCTGACCCCAGCGGTCCCGGCGGCGCCCACCGACCACGCTCACGCCCTCGGCGGCGGCCAGCGCCTCCTTGAACACGTGCTCGGGGACGGGACCCTCGGCGGGCACGTCGGGAGAGCGCTCGCGCAGGGCCTCCCGGAGCCGGTCGGCGGCGTCGACGGCGGCCGGACCC
The DNA here is from genome assembly GCF_018070675.1 of Nocardiopsis sp. B62. Taxonomy (NCBI): domain Bacteria; kingdom Bacillati; phylum Actinomycetota; class Actinomycetes; order Streptosporangiales; family Nocardiopsidaceae; genus Nocardiopsis; species Nocardiopsis sp. B62. The sequence goes on from NZ_JAGPXK010000001.1 coordinate 146,477, forward strand.
ATGGAGGTGGTGGTCCGGCTGCCGAAGGAACCGGTGCCGTGCACCGACGAACTCCGACCGATCTCCACCCGCAGGTTCGCCGCGTCCACACCGAGCCGCTCGGCGACCACACCACCGAGCACGGCGCGGATGCCCGTACCGATGTCCTGGGTGGCCGAGCGCACCACCAGGGAACCGCCGTCCACCACCAGCTCCACACGGGCGTCGGGGGCGAGCAGGTACGGCCAGCCAGCGGCGGCCAGCCCCACTCCGCGCCGGAACCGGCCGGTGCGGGCACCGCGCGGCCGGTCCCGCCACAGCGGAAGGTCGGCGACCCTTTCGTACAGTGCCCGGCGCTTGGGGTTGCCGTCCCAGCGGCGGCGCAGCGCCAGGGGGTCCTCGCCCAGCCGGTGAGCCATGGCGTCCACGGCCTGTTCCAGGGCCCAGGCCATCGGTGGTCCACCCGGCCCCCGCATGGGCTCTCCCGGCGGCCGGTTGGTCACCACGTCGTAGTCACGCATCCGGCGGGGTGAGCGCCCGTACATGAGCGCGGCCAGGGCGGCGGTGCTGGAGCCCACCGAGACCCCGCCGTCGCCGTAGGAGTCCACGCTCAGCGCCCGCAGGGAACCGTCGCCTCCGGCCAGCAGGGCCACCCGGGTCCGGGTCCCGGGCCGGTGCCCGGCGTCGGTCAGCTCCTCGGAGCGGTCCAGGCTCACCCGCACCGGGTGGCCGGTCACTCGGGCCAGCTCCACGGCGGACACCACGTCCGGGGAGAGCGAGTTCTTGGCCCCGAACCCGCCGCCCACGTACTCGGCCACCAGGTGCACCCGCTCCCGGGGAAGGCCCCATCGGCTGGCCGCCTTGTCGGCGATCCTGCTCACCGCCTGCGTGGAGACGTGCAGGTACAGGTCCCCGTCCACCCAGGAGGCCACGCTCACGTGCGGCTCCAGCGGGCTGTGCACCTGGGCGGCGGTGGTGTACTCCTCGGCCACCAGCAGCGGGTCCCGGCGGCGTCCGGCGGCGCGCAGCCGTGCCACGGCGGTGGGTCCGCGCCAGCTGATCACCCCTGGTCCCCGGAGGTTCCCGTTCCAGGGCGCCGGGGGTGTGGGGGCCTCACCGTAGGCGGGCGCGGCGGCGCGCTCCTCCTTGGTGCGGTAGAGCACGGGTGCGTCGGGGGCGGTCGCGGTCCGGGGGTCGGTCACCGAGGGCAGGGGATCGAGGTCCACCCGCACCGCCTCGGCGCGTTCCCGCGCCAGCGCCCGGGTGGGAGCGGCGACCGCCGCGATCGCCTGGCCGACGTAGCGCACCACGCGCTCCTCGCCGAGCAGGTCCACCAGGGGCGGAGGGGATCCGTCGGGGCCGGGGTCGGCGCTCACCTTGTTCACCCGCGCGTGCGCAACCTTGGAGCGCACGATCACGCCCTCCCAGGTGCCGGGCGGGGCGTGGTCCGCGCTGAAGCGGGCGCGTCCGGTCACCTTGTCGGGTGCGTCGGAGCGCGGTGGGGCCTGGTCGGGTTCGGTGTCGAACTCCCCGGCGCAGGCGGCGGCCACGGCCGCGAAGATCCCTTCGTAGGCGCCGCAGCGGCACAGGTGTCCGGCCAGCGCGTCGGCGACGGCGGCGCGGTCGGGGCGGGTGTCCCCGTGTTCGGCACGCCAGGTGTCCACGAACACCGAGGCCTCCACGGCGAAACCGGGTGTGCAGTAGCCGCACTGGAGTCCGTCGTGGGCGGCGAGGGCGCGCTGGGCGGGGTGGACGCCGTCCAGGCCCTCCACGGTGGTGGTGGACCGGCCGGTGAGGTGGTCGGCGGGGAGCAGGCAGGAGGCGGTGGGTGCTCCGTCGACCAGGATCGTGCAGGCCCCGCACACGCCGGAGCCGCAGGCGATCTTGGTGCCGGTCAGACCGAGTCGGTCGCGCAGGTGGTCGGCGGCGCTGAGGCCGGGGCCGGGGTCGGGGTCGGGGTCGGGGGAGGGTGCCCCGTTGACGCTGGTGTCCATGGGCGGCTTCCCGGGGAGGGGACGGAAGTTGACATTGACAACTTAAGGCGGCGAAAAGTCCGGTGTCAAAGGCCCTGGGAGGCGCCACCGTTGTTACCTGCCGGTTTGTGCCGATGTTCCTTGCGTGTTCTATGTGACGCCCGTTACTCTGGCGGAATCTCTATTCCGCCATGAGGAATAGAGTTTCCGAAATTCAATGAACCCCCTGTGGAGGGCCCGCATGGCAGCAGCCACGGAAGCCGAAGCCCCCGAACGCCCCCGCCCCCGCTTCTACCGGTCCCTGTTCTTCCAGGTGATCGTCGCCGTCGTGGTGGGTGTGCTGATCGGACACCTGTGGCCCTCGTTCGGTGAGAGCCTGCGCCCGCTTGGCGACGGCTTCATCCGACTGATCAAGATGCTCATCGCCCCGCTGATCTTCTGCGTGATCGTCACCGGTATCGCGAAGGTCGGAGACCTGGGCGCCGTGGGCCGGATCGGCATCAAGGCGCTGGTGTACTTCCAGGTCGTGACCGCCTTCGCGCTGCTCTACGGCATGGTCGTGGCCAACCTCCTCAAGCCCGGTGTGGGCTTCGAGGTCAACCCCGCCGACCTCGACACCGGCGCGCTGGAGGAGGTGACCCAGGGCGGCGAGATCCCCGGGTTCGCCCAGTTCCTCCTGGACGTCATCCCCGAGAGCGTCGTCGGCGCCTTCGCCGAGAACTCACTCCTCCAGGTGCTGTTCTTCGCCGTGTTCGTCGCGCTGGCCCTGTCGAAGCTGGGGGAGCGGGGCAAGCCGATCCTCGACCTCATCGACCGCTTCACCGACGTCATCTTCACCTGCATCGGCTGGATCATGCGCGTCGCCCCGCTGGGCGCCCTGGGCGCGATGGCCTTCGTCATCGGCGCCTACGGCCTGTCCTCGCTCAGCAGCTTCGGCATGCTCATCATCGCCTGCTACTCCGCGGCGGCCGTCTTCCTGCTCGCCCTCGCGGTCATCGCCCGTGTGCTGGCGGGGGTCAACCTGTGGAAGTTCCTGCGCTACACCAAGGAGGAGTTCGCCCTGGCCATCGGCGCCGCCTCCTCCGAGGCGGTCATGCCGCGCATCATGCAGAAGCTGACCAACGCGGGCTGCTCCAAGGCGACCACCGGCCTCGTGGTGCCCACCGGGTACTCCTTCAACCTCGACGGCGCCGCCATCTACCTGCCCATCGCCGCGCTCTTCCTCGCCCAGGCCTTCGGCGCGGACCTGAGCATCGCGGACCAGCTGATGATGGTGCTCATCCTCCTGCTGACCTCGAAGGGCATGGCAGGGGTCCCCGGATCGGCCTTCCTCGCCCTGTCGGCGACCGCCACCGCGCTGGGCGCCTTCCCGGCCGCAGGCGTGGCGCTGCTCCTGGGCGCGGACCGCCTGATGGACACCATGCGCGTGTCCATCAACCTGCTCGGCAACTGCGTGGCCACCTTCGTCATCGCCAGGTGGGAGGGGCAGCTCGACATGGAGCGCATGCGCGCCGTCCTCGACGGCAAGGAGCCCCCCGCCCCGGTGGAGACCGAGACGGAGGACGACCGGGAACGTCCCGATGAGGCGGAGACCGTCGCGGTCTCCGCGCCCGCCTCCGAGGCGCACCGGGACGACTCCGAGTCGAAGCCGGAACGGTAACCCTCCGTTCCGGAACGGGGACGGCCGGGCCGCCGTCGGTGGACGGCGGACCGGCCGCGCGCAGGTGGGGGCCGCCGTGTCGCGGCCGCCCCGCCCCGGCCCTGTTCCTTGGATCATTCCTCCCACCCGTCGCCCGCCAGCACCCTCGACGGACGCCTGCGGCGCGGTGTCCTCGCGTTACCACCGGGCGGCCTCTCGCTGCGCCGACATCACTCGGACAGCCAACCCCGGGCTGACCTCGCTCATCGTCTGGCGAGAGATTGCCTGGGCGGCCGCTGTGCGAGGCCGCGGAGCTTGCGTAGCAGCGCACAGCAGGGGAGACGGCCGCCCGCATCGATGTCGGCTCCGCCGACACGAGCGGAAGCATCCAGAAAAACAGGCCCTAGAGCCCCAGGGCGTGCATCGCGAAGTGGAAGGCGAACACCGCGCTGAGGATCCACATCAGCCAGCCGACCTCGCCGAACCGGCCCCGCGCCGACTTGATCACGGTGTGCGCGATGATCCCGATCCCGATCCCGCTCGCGATGTCGTAGGCGAACGGCATGATCGCGATGGTGAGGAACGCCGGGATGGCCACCGAGACGTCCTTCCACGCGATCTGTCCCACGTGCATCATCATCATGGCGCCGACCAGCACCATCGCCACGGACGCCGCCTCGGCGGGCACCATGCCGAACACCGGGGCGAAGAAGACCGCGCTCAGGAACAGCAGACCCGTCACCACGCTGGCCAGACCGGTCCGCGCCCCCTCGCTCACGCCCGCCGTGGACTCCACGAACACCAGGGTCGCCGACGAGCTGGTCAGACCACCCGTCACGGCACCGGCGCCGTCGGTGACCAGGATCTGGTTCACCCGGGGCATCTGCCCGTCCGCGTCGGCGATGTTGGCCTTGGTGCCGATCGCCAGGATGGTGCCCAGGGCGTCGAAGAACCCGGCCAGCACCAGCGTGAAGAGGATGACCCCGGCGGTGGTGGGCCCGGCCGTGGTCCACGCGCCGAACATGTCCACCTGGAAGAGCAGGCCGAAGTCGGGCGTGGACACCGGGCTGGAGGGCAGCGCGGGAACGCCGCCGCCCCAGGAGCCGGGGTCCAGCCGCAGTGCGGAGTGCAGGACCACGGCGAGGACGGTCGCGCCGACGATCCCGTAGAAGATCGCCCCGGGCACCTTCCTGGCCAGCAGTACGCTGGCCAGGACGAGCCCGACCACGAACACCATGACGGGCCACCCGTCCAGGTGTCCGCCACCGCCCGCGGCCCCGATCTGGAGCAGGCTGCCGCCGTCGCTCGCGCTGACGAACCCCGCGTTGGTCAGGCCGATCAGCGACACGAAGAGCCCGATGCCGACCCCGATGGCCAGCTTGAGGTCGTGCGGGAGCGCGTTCATAACGGCGGTGCGCACACCGGTGACGACCATCAGGATGATGGCGACGCCCTGCCACACGACCAGGCCCATCACCTCGGGCCAGGCCATCTGCGGTGCCGCCTGGTAGGCGACGACCGCCATCACGCCCAGAGCGGCCGCGCAGGCGATCGGCGCGCGGCCGACCACGCCCATCATGATGGTGACCAGCCCCGCGGCCAGAGCGGTCATGGTGGTCAGCTGCGCGGCGGACAGGTGGTCGCCGTTCACGTCGGCCACGCCGCCGAGGATGATCGGGTTCAGGACGATGATGTAGGCCATCGCCATGAACGTGGTCAGTCCGCCGCGGACCTCCTGCCCGAACGTGGAGTTCCGCTCGGAGACGAAGAAGAACCGGTCGAGCCAGGATCGATCCGTACCGGCGCGCGGGCCCGGCCGCGCGCCGGTGTCGTTGGATTTGGTCACGTCCCCTCCTGGAGGGATATGAGCACGGTGGATAGCACCATGGGTGGGGGGTTCGCTACTTCGCGTAGTCAACCTTGGGTGGCGTCAGGTCGTTTCCTTCCTGACGACCCGCCCCGGGGCCGAGGGCGTCGGAGATCCGGGGCGGGCGACTGAGGGGACGGGGCGACGACGTCACCCCGCCCGAGGTGGCCGCCGCGCGCGGCGGCCACGGGTCACAGCTCGATGCCCACGATGTCCTCCGGCCGCACCGGCGCGTGCGTCAGCGGACGCCCGGTGGCGGCGCGCACGGCGGCCACGATCGCGGGGGTCGACGACAGCGTCGGCGGCTCGCCCGCTCCACGCAGTCCGTACGGGGCGTGCGGGTCCGGGTGCTCCAGCACGTCGATGCGCATCGGGGGCATGTCCAGGATGGTCGGGATGAGGTAGTCGGTGAAGGACGGGTTGCGGATCTCGCTGTCCTTGACCTGGATCTCCTCCATCAGCGCCAACCCCAGCCCCTGGGCGGAGCCGCCCTGGATCTGACCGGCCAGCTGCTGCGGGTGGAGCACCTTGCCCACATCCTGGACCGCGTCCAGGGCCACCACCTTCACTAGGCCCAGATCGACGTCCACGTCCACCACGGCACGGTGCACGCACATGCCGAACTGCGTGTGCGAGTCCCCCTGCCCCAGGGTCGGGTCGAGCACCTCGGTGGGCCGGTGGTGGTGCTCGCGGGTCTCCTCCACGACCGTCCCGCCGCTGGCGGACTCGCCCAGGAGGTCGGCCAGGGACACCAGGACCCCGGCGCTCTCCGAGACGACCTTGCCGCCGACCAGCGACAGCTCGGAGTCGGCCACCTCCGCCGGAACGATCCCGCGCTCCCGCGCCAGCGCGAACACGGCCCCCCGGACCGCCTCGCAGGCCATCTTCACAGCGCCGCCGGTCATGTACGACTGCCGGGAGGCCGAGGACGAACCCGCCGAACCCACCTGGGTGTCGGAGGGGGCGATCGCCACCTTCTCCACCCCCAGTTCGGTCCGAGCGATCTGTCCCTTGATCGTCACCAGCCCCTGGCCGACCTCGGCGGCCGCCGTGTGCACCAGCACCACCGGCTCGCCGCCCACGATCTCCATGCGCACCCGCGCCGTGGAGTAGTCGTCGAAGCCCTCCGAGAAGCACAGGTTCTTCAGGCCGACCCCGTACCCCACGCCGCGCACCACCCCCTCGCCGCGGGTGGTTCCGGCCACGCCGCCGGGCAGGGTGCGCTGGTCGGAGGGGTCCTCCAACGAGGCCCGTTCCACGGGCATCGGCAGGTCGCGGGCGCGTTCCAGCATCTCCACCATGGGCAGCGGCATGTCGATCTCCTGGCCGGTGATGATCCGGGAGCCCTGCGCCATCGCGTTCTTGACCCGCAGCGCCACCGGGTGCATGCCCAGCTCCGCCGCGAGCTTGTCCATCTGCGACTCGTAGCCGAAGCAGGCCTGCACCGCGCCGAACCCGCGCATGGCGCCGCACGGCGGGTTGGTGGTGTACACGCCGTAGGCGTCCACCATCACGTGCGGGACCTCGTAGGGGCCGATACCCAGTGAGGAGGCCACACCCACCACCGCCGGGGTCGCCGACGCGTACGCGCCGCCGTCCACGATGATCTCCAGGGTGGCGTACACGAGCGTGCCGTCGGCCCTGGCCCCGTGTTCGAAGCGCATCTTGGCCGGGTGCCGGTGCACGTGGCCGTAGAAGGACTCCTCGCGGTTGTACACGAACTTCACGGGCTTGCCGGTGCGCAGCGCCAGCATGGCCGCGTGGATCTGCATGGACAGGTCCTCACGGGCACCGAAGGCGCCGCCCACACCGGCCAGTGTGAGCCGCACCTTGTCCTGGGGCAGGCCCAGGGCCGGGGCGATCTGCTTCTGGTCCACGTGCAGCCACTGCGTGGCCACGTACAGGTCCACGCCGCCGTCCTCGGCGGGCACCGCCATGCCGGACTCCGGGCCGAGGAAGGCCTGGTCCTGCATGCCCACCTCGTACTCGGTCTCCACGACCGCGTCGGCCTCGGCGCGCAGGCGCTCCAGGACCCGGAGCCGCTCCTGCTCCGACTCCGCGGCCGCGGCGAAGTCGCCGCTGCGGATGGGCTGGTGGCGCACCCGGTTGCCGCTCTGGCGGTACTCCTCGTGGACCGGGAGGGTGCCCTCCTCGTGCACGAGCGGGTACTCGGGGTCGTGGGCGGCCCGCACCGAGTCGCTCACCGGGGGCAGCACCTCGTAGTCCACCCGGACGCGCTCCATGGCCCGGCGCGCGGTCTCGGGGTGGTCGGCGGCCACCACGGCCACCGCCTCGCCCTTGTAGCGCACCTTGTCGAAGGCGAGCACCGGCTGGTCCTGGTACTCCAGGCCGTAGCGCTTGGCGCCGGGCACGTCCTCGTGGGTGAGCACCGCCTCCACACCCGGCAGCCGCAGGGCCTCGGTGACGTCGATGCCCAGGATGCGGGCGTGCGGGTGCGGGCTGCGCAGGGTCGCGCCCCACAGCATGCCCTCCATCCACAGGTCCGAGGAGTAGGCGAACTCTCCGGTGACCTTCAGCGTGCCGTCGGGTCGGCGGGGGCTCGCGCCCAGGCCGTCCTTCGTGGTGCTGGACAGGTCCGTGGTCACGGTCTCGGTCGTCGCCTTCATCAGCGGTTCGCCTCCTGCATGAGGGATCGGTGCGCCGCACGACCCCGCGCGGCGGCAGTCTCGGCGGACAGGGTGCGCAGCTCACCGCGGTCGACGACGGTGTTCCCGCCGACCAGGAGCCGCTCCAGGGGCGGCACGGGGCCGAAGGTCAGCGCCACCACCGGGTCGGCGATCACGTCGTGGCCGAACCCGTCCACCCGCCACAGGGCGACGTCGGCCTGCTTGCCGACGGTCAGCGAGCCCAGTTCCGCGTCGCGGCCCAGCACCCGGGCGCCGCCCAGGGTGGCCAGCTCCAGGGACTGGCGCGCCGTCAGCGCCTGGGGGCCCTTGCGGGCACGGGCCATCAGCAGGGCCTGGTGCATCTCACCGGCCAGCCCCGTCAACTCACTGGACGCCGGGCCGTCCACGCCCAGGCCCACCTTCGCCCCGGCATCCAGCAGCTCCGGAACCCGGCAGATACCGGCGCCCAGACGGGCGTTGGAGGTCGGGCAGTGCGCGATACCGGTCCCGGTGGCCGCGATCCGGCCGATCGCCGCGTCCGACAGATGCACGGCGTGCGCGAACCACACGTCCTCGCCCAGCCAACCGAGCTTCTCGGCGTACTCCACGGGGGTGCACCCGAACTCGGCCAGGCACTGCTCCTCCTCGTCGAGGGTCTCGGCGAGGTGGGTGTGCAGGCGCACGCCCCGGTCCCGGGCCAGTTCGGCGGCGCCGGTCATCAGCTCCCGGGAGACCGAGAACGGGGAACACGGCGCCACCGCGACCCGCGTCATGGACGAGGCGGAGGCGTCGTGGTGGGCGTCGATCGCCGCGGCCGTACCGGCCAGGGCGCCCTCCAGGGTCTCCACCACGCTGTCCGGGGGCAGGCCGCCCTGGCTGTGCCCCCGGTCCATCGAACCGCGCGCCAGGTCCAGGCGCACGCCCACCTCACGGGCGGCCTCCACCTCGGCGGCGACGATGTCGCCGCGCCCCGCCGGGTAGATGTAGTGGTGGTCGGAGGCGGTGGTGCACCCCGACAGCGCCAGGTGGGCCAGACCGGCCGAGGTCGTCCCCGAGACCACGTCGGCGTCCAGCCGGTGCCAGATCTCGTAGGAGCCCACCAGCCACTCGAAGAGCGTGCCGTCAGCGAACAGGCCCTGGGTGGCCCACTGGTACAGGTGGTTGTGGGTGTTGACCAGACCCGGCGTGGCCACGCAGCCGCGCCCGTCGATCCGCTCGACCTCCCCCTCCACTCGGGGCGGCGGTCCCGCGCCCACGGCGGTGATCACACCGTCCCGGGACACCACGTGCCCGTCGGCGTACTCCGCGCCGTCCACCGTCACGACGTGTGCGCGCTCGATGATGACGGTCCGGCTCATGAGCCGCTCCCCGCTTCCTCGGCACGACGCCCGGCCGCCAGGTGCACGGCGTCGATGATCTTCTCGTACCCGGTACAGCGGCACAGGTTGCCCGCCAGCGCCTCACGGATCTCGGCGTCCCCGGGCGCTTGCCCGCCCGCGCCCACCGTGCGCTCCAGCAGGTCGTCGGTCTGCACCAGCAGACCCGGTGTGCAGAACCCGCACTGGACGGCGCCCGCCTCCACGAAGGCCTCCTGGACCACGCCCAGGGTCCGGTCGCCGCCCTTGCCCGACCCCTCGGCCAGACCCTCGACGGTGCGCACCTCGCGCCCCTCGGCCTGTCCGGCGGCGATCATGCACGAACACGCGGTCACACCGTCGAAGTAGACCGTGCAGGAACCGCACTCGCCCTGCTCACAGGCGTTCTTGCTGCCCGGCAGGCCCAGGCGCTCACGCAGCACGTACAGCAGGCTCTCGCCCGGCCACACGTTGTCGGCGGTGACGTCCTCACCGTTGACGTTCAGATTCACGCGCATCGCGCGGACCCCTTCCGGTAGTCGGTGACGGACCAGCTCAGCGCACGACGCGCCATGACCGACAGGGCGTGCCTGCGGTACTCGGCGGTGCCGCGCTGGTCGTCGATGGGACGGGAGGCCGCGGCCACGAGCTCGCCGAAGCGGCGGACCACGGACTCAGAGAGGGGACGGCCGTCCTCCCAGTCGAACTCGGCCTCCAGGAACTCCTCGGCCGCCTCCGAGCGCAGCGGCGTCGGGCCGGCCGAACCGATCCCGGTGCCCACGGTCCGCCGCTCGGAGTCCAGAGCCAGACTGAAGGAGGTCACCGCGATCACCATGGCGTTACGGGTGCCGATCTTGGCGAACTGCTGGGGGCCGGCGGCCTCGGGCAGCAGGACCGCCGTGATCAGTTCGTCCGGCCGCAGCGCGGTGGTCCGGAACGACAGATAGAAGTCGCGGGCCCGGACACGCCGCGTGCCGCGCACCGAGGCCAGCTCGATCTCGGCGTCGGTGGCCAGCAGCGGCGGGTGCGCCTCCCCGGCGGGGGAGGCACCGCCCAGGTTGCCGCCGACGGTGCCCCGGTTGCGGATCTGGGGGGAGGCCACCGACCGCGAGGCCCTGGCCAGTGCGGGCGCACGGCCCGACAGGTGTTCGATGATCCGGGTGTAGGGAACGCCGGCGCCCAGGCGCGTGCGGTCGCCGTCCACCCCCCACTCGGTCAGCTCGGGGACCCGGGTCAGGTCGATCAGCGCCGAGGGGCGGCGCTTGTCGAAGTTCAGCTCCACCATCACGTCGGTGCCGCCCATGATGGGCACACCGTCGGGGTGGGCGCTCCTGGCCTCTAGGGCCTCCACCAGCGTGGATGGCCTCAGGAATTCCATGCTCGTCCTCGTCCTGCGCAGTGCGGTCCGGTCGCGTCGATTCTGTCGCGACCTCTCCTTGGTGGGCGATGCTGTGAAGTAGAACACCCTGTTCCGGCGTCCGACCAGCCGTCGATGACATGAAGAGTCCGCGGAACGAACGGGCGGAGTTGGGCGTTTCCTACAAGCAGTGTCGGAGTCACACCCCGGAACCGCCGGTGATGTCGTCGAACGCCCTGGTTCGGGGGCACACTGTCCTGGTACGAAGCCACCATCAGGGGAAGCCGCCCCACCCGACCGACAGAGGGAAGCCCATGCAGATCAGTGAGCTGCTCGCCGTCAGGCGACTGCACCTGCGGTTCCTGGCGGGTGCCGAGCACGCCCACCGCGACATCCGGTGGGCCTACACCACTGACCTGCTCGAACCCGCCCGCTACCTGCGTGGCGGGGAACTCGTCCTCACCGGCATGATGTGGCGGACCCGCCCCGAGGACTCCGAGACCTTCGTGGCCTCCGTGGTCGGCGCCGGGGCCCTGGCGGTGGGGGCGGGCACCGCCCTGGGAGAGGTCCCCGACGACCTGGTCGCCGCCTGCGCGGCCCACGACGTCCCCCTCGTGGAGATCCCCCCGGAGACCTCCTTCGGCGTGGTCACCGAGGAGGTGCTGCGCTCCCTCACCCAGCGCCGCTTCACGACGATCGCCGAGACCCGGGACCGCCAGCGCCGCCTGATGGCCGAGGTCGCCTCGGGGGCCGACTTCCCCGACGCCTTCGCGTCCGCCGCCCGGCAGGCCGGGGTCACCGCGTGGGTGGTCTCCGCGAGCGGTCGGCAGGTCGCCTCCTCCGGTGGGGCCCTGGCATCCGAGGAGCGCGAGGACCTCGCGGCCAAGGCTCTGACCTGGTCGTCCTTCCCGCACACCACCCGGGGCTCCGCGGGCGGGCAGGGCCGCGCCCTGACAGTCGTCCCCATCCGGACCAAGGAGTCGCACCCGCTCTCCAACTGGCTGCTCGTGTGCACCGGCGACCATGAGTCCTGGAGCGAGGAGGAACACGAGGCGGTCGCCGAACTCGTCTCCGTCAGCGTCCTGGCCCGCAGCCGCGACGAGGAACGCTCCCTCACCACCGCGCGGCACCTCGAGGGGTTGCCCCGGCTCCTGGCGGCCCAGCGCTTCGACGAGGTCACCGCCCTGATGCGCGGCACCGGTGAGGAGAGGGCCCCCGAGCCCGACGACCGCGTGCACGTCGTGGTCAGTGCCATGATGCTCCCCGAGCCGCGCGTGCCCGACCTGGCGCGCCGCGTGGTCGCCGAACTCGTGGCCGACCACCCCGGAGCCGTGGTCACCGGGGACAACGACGCCCTCGCCGTGGTCCCCGTGGAGGGCCCCGAGGAGCAGGCCCGCGCCAGGGCCGAGGCCATCCGGTCCGAACTGGTCCACCGGGCCCGCGTCCTGGACGGAGGGCTGCTCGACTACCGGTTGGCCGTGGGGCTGAGCTCGGCCTCCCAAGGCGTGGCCGAGCTGCGCGGCGCCGCCGTGGAGGCCCGCCACGCCCGCCGCCTCGCGGAGCTGCGGGGCGGGCGCTCCCGGGTGATCGCCGGGGCCGAGATCGACTCACACGAACTCCTGCTGGCCTCGGTGCCCGAGGAGGTGCAGACCTCCTACCGCGAGCGACTGCTGGGACCTCTGTTGGAGTACGACCGCGACCACCGGTCCGAGCTCGTGGAGACCCTGGAGCAGTTCCTGTCCCACTCGGGTTCCTGGCAGCGCTGCGCCGCCTCCATGCACGTCCACGTCAACACCCTGCGGTACCGGATCGGCCGGGTCGAGGAACTCACCGGCCGCGACCTCAGCAGTCTGGAGCACCGGGTCGACCTGTTCCTTGCACTCAAACTGCGCGACTGAGTGCTCCGACACGGGCGCCCGTTGTCGGTGGTGAACGTTAGAGTCCGGAGCGTGAGCACCGACCTTCTCGGGCAGTCCGAGACCACCGACGCCGACCTGTCCGAACACGACCTGCGCGACGCCCTGTCCAAGGACCCGGGCGCCCCGCGCGTCCTGACCCGCTGCGACCTCAGCGGCGCCGACCTGCGCGACGCCCACCTGGTGGACGCGCGGTTCGTCGACTGCCGCCTGGACGGGGCCCGTCTGGACCGCGCCGTCCTGGAGGGGGCGGTGTTCACCGGGGGAGGGGCCCCTGGTGCCTCCTTCGCGAACACCGAGTGCACGGACACCCGCTTCGAGCGCATGGACCTGGCCAACACCCGCTGGCAGGGCGCGCTGCTCACCGACACCGTCTTCACGGGGTGCAGGCTGACCGGCGCGGGGCTCAACTCGCTGCGGGGGATCGGCTACTCCTTCGCCCAGTGCAACCTGATGCTGGCCCGCTGCAAGGGGCTGGTCCTTCGCGGTCAGACCCTGGAGGGTCTGCGCATGGACGAGGTGGACCTGGCCTCGGCGGACCTGCGCGAGACGGTGTGGGTGGAGTCGCGGCTGCGCGGGGCCAATCTGGTCAACGCCCGGTTCACCGGGGCGGACCTGCGCGGGGTGGACCTGGGGGAGTTGGAGCTCCAGCAGGCCGGTTTCCTGCGCGGCGCCACCATCGGTCCCGCCCAGGCCGGGATGATCCTGGGGTCGCTGGGCATCACCGTCACGGACTAGGCACCAAGCGGCGACCCCACCCCGCGAGGAGGACTCCCGCGGAACGGGGCGCCGTTAAGAATCTACATCGTAAAGCTGGCGCTTCGTCTCACCTCTCCCATGCCCCGCACCGCGTCCCCCGCGAACTCCTCGAAAGAACGTGACTCGCGCCCCAGCGCCTCCCGGGCGCCGGGGGAGAGGTGGGCGTTCCGTGCCGCGCGGGATGGGGGAGACAACCACCCGGGACGCGGGATCTTCCGCCCCACCCCGCTGTCGCGCACGGACGCCTCGGAGGCCGGATGGCCGGTGAGGCGTCCGCGTCCGACCCGGACTCCACCGGGACGTAGTCGGGATCGGCGACCCCGTGCCCGGAGTGCGTCCCATGGGCGGAGCGCGTCAGGAAAGCCCCCAGCCCTCGTGGAAGGTGCGGGCCACGTAGTCCGAGAAGCCGCGCGGGTCACGCCCCAGCGCCTCACGGACACCGGGGACGTACGTGGACTCCAGGCCGCGCCGGATGGCCGAGAGCGCCATGACCATGTCATCGGTCCCCGCCTCGGACCAGCCCTGCGCCAGGAGGCCGCTCGCGTACTCCTTCTCGGACACCGGTTCGTAGCGGATGGTGCGGCCCAGTGCCTGGGAGATCTCGGCCGCCACCTCCGACAGGTTCAGCGCCCGGGGTCCGCCCAGCTCGTAGGTACGTCCGTGGTGGCCCGACTCGGTGAGGGCCGCGACCGCGACGGCAGCGATGTCCTCGGTGTCGATCCAGGTGGTCGCCCCGTCGGCGGTGGGCAGCCGCAGCACCCCGGAGCGCACCCCGTCCGAGAGCAGTCCCTCGCTGAAGTTCTGTGAGAACCAGCCCGGACGCAGGATCGTCCACTCCAGGCCGCTGGCCCTCACCGCCCGCTCTCCCACCAGGTGCGCGGGGGTGTCGTTCAGATACTCGAAGTAGTTCGGCCCGTCGACGCCACGCGCCGACAGCTGGACGACCCGCTCCACCCCGAGCGCGACCGCGCGCTCAACGAACTCCGGAGCGCGCGGGTCCAGGTCGTTCTGCACCAGGTACACCGCCCCGGCTCCGCGCAGGACCCGGTCCCAGGTCGACGGATCGCTCCAGTCGAACCCCCACTCGGAGGAACGGGAGGCCGCCCGAACGGCCACGCCCCGTTCCCGCAACCGGGCCAGGACCCGACTGCCGGTCATCCCCGTCGCTCCGGTCACCAGGACCGGACGTGTCGTCTGTTGTGTCGTGTGCTCTGTCATGCCCCTGATTCAACCCCGATGATCTGAGACGATCCATGGTCCAGAAGCTCAAGCGGATATTCCATCGTCTACGCTTGCGGGTATGGACGCACTCTCGGACCTCCTGGACGGGGTCCGCGCCCGAGGGGCGCTCTTCAGCAGGTCGGTCATGAATCCGCCCTGGGCTGTGCGCTTCGCCCACAGCTCACCGCTCACACTGGTCACCATGGTGCGAGGAGGGGCCTGGATCGTCCCGGAGCACGGTGAGCCGCTCGAACTGGCCGCCGGGGACACCGCCATCCTGCGCGCCCCCGGTCCCCACACCGTCGCCCACCCCGCCGACGCCCCCGTCACCTGCACGGTCCTGGACCGCGACACCTGCCTGGGGCCGGACGGCGCCGCCCTGACCGAGGAGGCCAGCCAGGGGCTGCGCACCTACGGCGAATCCTCGGAGTCCCCGGACCTGCTGCTCAGCGGCTACTACGAGGTCTCCGGCGACCTCAGCCAACGTCTGGTCTGCGCCCTGCCGCCGGTCCTGGTCGTCCCGGGCGACGAGTGCCACGACTGGCTCCGAGAGCTGATCACCGCCGAGATCGGCTGTCCCGCCCCCGGCCAGCAACTCGTCCTGGACCGCCTGCTCGACCTGGCCCTGATCACCATGCTGCGCGCGTGGTTCGACCGCCCCGGTGCCCGTCCGCCCGCCTGGTACACCGCGATGGACGACCCGGTGGTGGGCCAGGCGCTGCGCCTGATGCACAACCGCCCGGACCGCCCCTGGACCGTGGCCCTGCTGGCCGAACACTGCGGGGTCTCCCGCGCCACCCTGGCCCGCGACTTCCGCGCGCTGGTGGGAGTCCCGCCCATGACCTACCTGGCCGACTGGCGGGTGGGGCGGGCCGCCGACCTGCTCCGCGAGTCCGAGACCACCGTGGAGGCGATCGCGCGCAGGGTCGGCTACTCCAACGCCTTCGCCCTGAGCGCGGCCTTCAAACGGCTGCGCGGCACCACGCCCACCGAACACCGCCGGGCCGCCTCGGGCGCGCCCGCGCAGTGGTCCGCGCCGAGGGGAGAGGCGGACCTGGTGGGCGTCGCCCCCGTCCCGTCCAGTTGAGGCGCTCGACGGTCCGAACAGCACCGCGCTGTGCACCGAGGGGATCGAGGCCCTCCGCCCGGTGGCCCACAGGGTCGAGTTCGGCGGCAGGCGCGAACTCGGCCGCGCCCACGTCGTCGCGCCCCTGGAGGGGCTGTGGCCCGGCGGATCGGCTCCCGCCTGGGAGTGGACCTCCGGCGGCCGTGAACCTGGCGGGTCAGGTGTCCAGGGCCCGCGCCACCGCGACCTGGAACCCGGACATCTGCGCCGCGCCGTCCTCGATCTCCCAGAGGGTGTCCTCCAGGACCCGCACCAGCGTCCAGGCGCGGGCCCGTTCCCGGTCCAGCCCCGCCACCTCGGTCAGCAGGTCGAAGCGGCGCCGGGTCTCCCGGACCGCGTCGCCGGTGGCCTCGGCCTCCTCCCACCGGTTGCGCAGCGCGGGCAGCAGCTCGAAGCCCGAGTCGCCCACCAGCGGTTTGGGGTCGATGGCCAGCCACGGCCCCCGACCCGAACCGGGCAGCGGCGCCAGCACGTTCCCGTAGTGCAGATCCCAGTGGAGCAGCCGGTCGCCCGGTTCGGTGGCCAGCTCCCGGGCGAGCCCCGCCCACCGTCCGAGGCGCGCCCGGGTCCGCGCCCGGACACGCTCGGAGCCGACCACGGCTTCGGCGTCGCGCGCCATACGCAGCGCCATCGTCCCCAGGTCGCGCGTCCCGGGCGGCCCGGGTCGGGCACCGAGTCGGCCCAGCAGGGAGCCGATCACCCCCAGCGCCTCGTCCAGGGGCACGGTGTCCAGCCGCCGGGTAGGGTCCAGCGCCTCCAACAGCATCGCCCCGGTGCCGGAGTCGTGGTCCAACAGCCGCACCGCGCCGTCGCCGCCCCAGGCGCGCAGCGCCACGGGTTCGCCCTCGGTCTCCTCGTCCACCGGCTGTACCTTGAGCACGGCCGGGGAACCGTCCGCCCGCTCCACCGGGACGACGAGCGCCACGGCGCCGTGCATGGGTGCCCCCGTGGGTCGCAGCCCCCACCGGTCGCACTGGCGGGCGGCCAACCGGGGCAGGTCCCGGGCCCACGCGGGGCCGAAGAACCCGTCGAGCGTCGCGGCGAGCGCTGGCGGAACGGGGATCGGGGGAGTGGTCTCGTCCATGGTCCCGGTCTCCTTCGTCGTCGTGTTCGGGCATGACGAAGGAGTGTCGGCGGGGCACGTGCCTAACGCATACCGAACACCGTCACCTTCCCGCGAGCCCGCCCATGGGCCCGACGGCCTCGGCGGAGGGCCTCGACCATACCGGCCAGCGCGGGCTTGGGAGCGTGGTCGTCGTCGAAGGGAAGCGCGGCCGTGTACCCCGGGAACCACTCGGGGATCCACGAGTGCGCGTCGCTCACTCCCCACACGGTCACGCCCACGCAGCGCGAAACCGCCAGGCAGGACTCCAGGACGTGCCGGTACTCGTCGGCCTGGGCCGAGAGGTCCTGGTCGCTGGCCGGTTCGGGGACGCGCACGTCCAGTTCGCTGATCTCCACGTCCAGGCCCAGGTCGGCGAAGCGCCGCATGTTCTCGGCCAGGTCCTCGGGCACGTCCCCGTGCACGAAGTGGCCCTGGAACCCGATCCCGTGCAGCGGCACGCCCTGGTCCAGCAGGTCCGAGGCGAGCTCGTACAGGGCGTCGGCCTTGGCGCCGCTGCCCTCCACCCCGAACTCGTTGATGTAGAGCTTCGCCTCGGGGTCGGCGTCGTGCGCCGCCCGCAGCGCCTCGGCGACGTAGTCCTCGCCCAGTGTCTGGTGCCAGAGGTTCTCGCGCAGCTGTGGGGAGCCGTCCTCGAAGGGTTCGTTGACCACGTCCCATGAGGCGACCCGCCCCTGGTAGCGGCCCATCACCGCGCCGAAGTGCTCCCTCATCACCTCGCGCAGATCGTCGGGGTCGAAGGACCCCTGCGCCAGCCAGGCCGGCAGCTGGTTGTGCCACAGCAGCGTGTGCCCCCGCACCGACAGCCCGTGGTCCTCGGCGAAACCCACCACCGCGTCGGGCCCGCTCCAGTCGAAGGTGCCGCGCTCGGGCTGGACGTACTGCCACTTCATGGTGTTCTCGGCCGTCACCGACGTGTAGTGGTCGGTCACCACGTCCCGGTACTCGGTTTCGTGGGTCAACGGGTTCACGGCCACGGCCACGCCCAGCTCGATCCCGTGCGAACCCGCCAGGGCCGGGAGTTCACTCGACGGCTCCCGGACGGGGCCGGGGAGGACCAACGCCAGAACCGCGACCACCAGGAAGACCACCACGCAGACCGCTCCCGCCGAAAGCAGGACACCCCTTCCGCGCGTGGCCGAACGCCAGCCGTTCCGGACGGCCCCCCGAACCCCGTCGGTCCCCACCCTCTACCGGCTCCCGGTGGACACCGGGAACTCGGACAGGGCCCGCACGGTCAGCGTGCCCCGCCGGGTGGGCATCGCGGTGGGCCGTAGCCCGGGAGCCCGCTCCGCCAGCGCGCGCAGCGCGATCTCGCCCTCCAGCCGGGCCAGTGGAGCGCCCAGACAGTAGTGGGCCCCACCGGAGAAGGACAGGTGCTCAGCGGCGTCGGCCCGGGTGATGTCGAACCGGTCGGGGTCGGTGAAGTGCCCCGGGTCCCGGTTGGCCGATCCGATCAGGCACATGATCTGTTCTCCGGCCCCTACCGGGATCCCCTGGACCTCGGTGTCCGTCCGGGACCAGCGTCCGGTGAGCTGGACCGGCGAGTCGAAGCGCAGGACCTCCTCCACGGCCCCGGTGGCCAGTGCGGGATCGGCGACCAGCCGCTCCCACTGCTCCCGGTGGCGCAACAGCGCCATCACCCCGTTCCCGATCAGGTTCACCGTGGTCTCGAACCCGGCCACCAGCAGCAGACGGCACATCGCGGTCAGCTCGGCGGCGGTCAGTTCCCCGTCGTCGGTCTGCCTGACCAGGGTGGAGACCACGTCCTCGCGTGGTTCGGCTCGGCGGTCGGCCATCAGACGAGCGAACAACTGGTCCAATTCTGCCGTCGCGTCCTGGATCTCCCGCAGGTGACGCGCCGAGCTGGCCCCGTCGAGTGCCCCGCCGATCACGTAGCCGATCCGCACGAAGTCGGCGTCGTCGCGCTCGGGGACTCCCAACAGGCGGCTGATCACCTTGATGGGCAGGGGTTGGGCGAAGTCGCGCATGAGGTCGAACCCGTCGCGGGCCGGGACCGCGTCGAGGAGGTCGGCGGTGATCCTCTCGATCTCGGCGCGGTACTCGGTCATGCGGCGCGGGCTGAACGCCGGGCGGGCGAGTTTGCGCAACCGGGTGTGGTCCGGCGGGTCCAGTTGGAGGAAGGACAGGTCGACGGCGCGGTGCTGGTCGGGTACCTCGACGCCCTCGGGCGGCTCCACGCCGAAGTCGCGCGAGCGCAGGATCTCGTCCACGGCGGCCCGGGTGGTGGCGGCACTGAACCCGAGCCTGCTGGAGACCACCGGGCCCTCTTCGCGCATCCTGCGGTAGGTCGGGTAGGGGTTCTGCCGCCAGGGCCAGTGCAGGAGGCGGCTGGGGTGGTCGCCGCGCTGGGCGGTGAGCCACGACACGCCGTGGGCCAGGCGGAGCTGGGCGTCGATACGGAGGGTGTCGAGTGTCCGCATGCTTGATGGCTCCTCTCGGTGACCCTCCGAGCCTAGGCCTCCCGGCCCCCGTACCCGGGGCGAACGCGGGAGTTGGCCGTCTGTGGCCAGGTGGGAACCGCGCCCCGGGGGCCGCTCGTTCACTCCGTTCCCGTCGTTCTCCGCGCGGGTCCCCCGGCTCCCTCCTGCGGGTTCGCGCGAACCCCGGGGCACCGGGGCGGATCACACATCGTGACGGTGGTCGGGCGGGGGCGGCCAAGGCCTAGACTGGGGCCCCGTTCGGTAGGAAGACGCCGCAGAGCCGGAGGTTGAGGACGTTGGGGCCGCTAGAGAACTCTGATCCGGAGCGGGTCGGTCGGTACCGGCTGATCGGTCGCCTGGGCGCCGGTGGCATGGGTCAGGTGTTCTTCGGGCGCTCGGCCGGCGGCCGAGCGGTCGCGATCAAGCGCATCCACCCGCACCTGGCCAGCGACCCCTCCTTCCGGCAGAGGTTCGCCCGCGAGGTCACCGCTGCGCGTCAGGTCAGCGGGGCGTTCACCGCCCCGGTCATCGACGCCGGGCCCGACGACGAGGTGCCCTGGCTGGTGACCTCCTACGTGCCCTCGCTTCCCCTTGACGAGGCGGTGCAGGCCCACGGCCCGCTGCCCGAGGCGAGCGTACGGGTCCTGGCGGCGGGTCTGGCCGAGGCGTTGGCGGAGATCCACCGGGTCGGGCTGATCCACCGCGACCTCAAGCCCGGCAACGTGCTCCTGTCGGAGGACGGGCCCCGGGTGATCGACTTCGGTATCGCGCGGGCCACCGACGGCACCGCCGCGACCCAGTCGGTGATCGGCACGCCGGGGTTCATGAGCCCCGAGCAGGTGCAGGGCTCCGAACTCACCCCCGCCAGCGACCTGTTCGCCTATGGCGCGGTGCTGGCCTTCGCGGCCGCTGGGACCGGGCCGTTCGGCGAGGGCAACATGCCCACGATGGTCATGCGCATCATCAGCCGGGAACCGGACCTGTCCGCCGTCCCGGAGTCGCTGCGCCACCTGATCGCGGCCTGCCTGTCCAAGGACGTGCGGGGGCGGCCGGGACCGGGCGAGATCCTCGACTACCTGGGTGACGTGCACGCCGGGTCCTCCTGGCTCCCCCCGGCGGTGATGATGGGTGTGCAGGAGCAGGTGGCCAAGGTCAACAAGGCCCTGGCGACCTCGGCGGGCGATCCCGGCGCGACCGGCGGCCACCAGCGGACCGAGGCCCTCGGCGCGGGCGGGGCCGCCGCGCTTGGCGGCGCGGCCGGAGCGGTGGCCGGAGCCGCCGCGGCGGGCGCCTTCGGGGACGACCATTCCACGCAGGTGGCGCCGTCGGGCGGGTACGGCACCCAGGACCCCTCGGCGGGCGCGACCTCGGTGCTGGGCAACCAGCCGGGCGCTCCCCACCAACCCACTGCCGGCTTCCCTGGGACCCAGGCGCCGGGCCAGCCCGGCCAGGTCCCGCCCACGGCCCAGTTCCAGCCGACGCAGCAGCACCAGCAGACCCAGCAGTACGGTCAGGGTGGCCAGGGCGGACCGAGCGAGGAGGACCCCTACGCGGACCTCTACGGCGGGCGCCGCGACCAGCGCACCGACCCCCGTCAGCAGCAGGACGGCCAGTACCGCCAGGCGGAGCAGCAGCGTCAGCGACAGATGGAGCAGCAGCGCCAGCGGCAGGAGCAGCAGCGCCGGTCCCAGGAACAGCAGGAGGAGCAGCGGCGCCGCCAGGAGGCCGAGCGCGCCCACCGCGACCGGATGCGGGCCGAGCAGGACGCCGCCCGCCGGGCCCAGGCCGAGGCGCGCCGCGCCGACCAGCCGGGGCTGTGGGGCTTCGTGAAGCTGCTGCCGCTGATGATCATCCCGCTGATCCAGATCCCCCTGGGGTACGGGGCGTCGCTGGCCTGGGCGTGGTTCACGGCCGAGGCCGACATGTGGACCGGGACGGTCTTCTACTTCGAGCCGTGGAGCGTGGACGGGTTCCTCCACGCGATGATGCTGGGCTACTTCCTGCTCAACAACATGGTGTCCCTGGAGTACCTGATCCGCTCGCTGCGGACGTCGTTCGTGGTGGGCGCGGTGTTGGCGCTGGCGGCCATGGCCGCCACCAACTTCCTGTTGTTCAGTTTCGGTTTCTGGGGCTGACCTGCGGGCTGACCCCGAGGGGGTGGTGGGACCGCAGCGGTCCCACCACCCCCTTGCCCTTTTTCCCGCGGGTCAGAGCAGGTAGAGGAAGACCACCAGGACCAGCCCCGCCACGGCGATCACCCAGGTGTAGGGCAGGGTGGAGAGCATGGAGCGCTCGGGTCGGATCCCCGCGTACTGCGAGGCCCACACGGTCTGTGTGCTCGTGGGGTCGGAGACGCCCAGCACCTGCCCGTAGGAGGCCATCAGGCCCAGGACCGCCGCCGCAGGGTAGATGTTGCCCGAGATGAGCACGCCTGCCACGCCCGCGCCCAGGCCGAAGATGTTCATCGGTCCGCGGTACAGACTCAGCGGGACCATCAGCGCGAAGACCAGGACGAACAGCCAGGGGTTGCTCGGGCTGACCGCGGTGACGACCGGGCTGAGCGCGGTGACCGCGCCGGGCAGGCCCACTGCTGCCAGGAGCATGCCGATCGCGATGAACAGCACGATCGGCGGGGCCGCCACGTCGAAGGCCTGGTAGAGGGTGCGCAGCGCTGTGGCGGTCATCTCCCGCCAGGGGACGGCGGTGAACAGGGCGAAGACCACACCGGCCAGCAGCGACGGGATGATGGGGATCTCGAACCCCAGCGCCAGCACGATCGGCACGAGCGGAGTGACCAGCGCGTACCAGGGGGCGTCACCGCGACGGCGTCGGCGCTCGGCCGCCTTCTCCCGTCGGCTGACGGGCTGGTCCGCGCCGCCGCCTCCTGCCGAAGCTGGAACGCGTACCGCCCAGGTGTGCCGGGCACCCTTGCGGCGCATCTCGATCAGGATGTAGGCCAGGCCTCCGGCCAGGGCGATCGGGAACAGACGCAGCTGGAAGTACTGGACGGTGGAGACCGGAACACCGATGGCGTCGGAGAGGAACTGCCAGTTGATCAGCTCCAGCGGCACGCCGGCGGTGATACCCACCAGCACGGTCCCGGCCGCGACGGTGGGGGTGACCCCGACCGCGATCATCGCCGGGATGCCCACCACCCCGGCGAGCATCGCGGCGGGGGCGGAACCGGTGATGCTGCCGCACAGGATCGCGATGAAGAAGACCCCGACGGCCACGACCGAGGGGCGTTCGCCGCCGAACTCCACGATCTTGCGGACCAGGGTGGAGGCGATGCCGGTCTCGGACATCAGGGTGCCGAGCCAACTGCCCAGGAGGATGGCGATCATGGTCGCCGACAGTCGCGGGGCGCCCTCTTGCAGGACGGTCCCGACCACGCTGTCCTCCTCCCCGGTGAGCGGCGCTCCGGCGATCAGCGCGATGGCCACGGACAGCAGGACGAGGGCGAATGCGGTGGGCAGGCGGCGGGTCAGCATCAGGCCGACACCCACCGCCATGGCGAGCAGGATTCCGAAGGCGGTCACGGGCGGTCTCCGGGGGTGGTGCGGGAGCCCGGTGGGTGCGGACTCCGGTGGGTGAGGGCCGCGGCGATGGCCGCGGTGAGCGCCAGCGGGCTGCGGCGCAGCGAGCAGCGGCGGTGGGCGTAGGCGTGCGCGGTGATCTCGTCGGCGCCGACCACGTGGCCGCGCAGGCGCAGCGGGCCGAAGCGCAGGGCTGTGTGGTCGATTTGGCGGCGCAGCTCCCGGCCGAGTTCGCCGTGCAGCATGCGGTGGGCCTCCTCGTGGGCGAGTGCGGCCTGCCGTACGGCGTCGCGGGTGTAGTCCTCGCTCCACCCCGCGGCCCGGGCGACGCGTTGGGCGAAGGTGAGGGCGTCGGTGTAGACGACCACCTGGGAGCGGGCCCCTCGGTGGAGGTACTCGGCCAGCAGGACCTCGCGGGAGCTGACTCCGCCCCGCTCCCTCTCGGTGATCCGCGGTTCAGGCGGTGCCCAGGTTCCGCCACGGGAGTCGGCCATCGCGCGGCCGAACTCCAGGGCGGTGGCGGCCCAGCCGCGGAGCTGTTCGCGGTCGCGTCCGCCGTGCGTGGGGGTGAGGGAGAGCAGGTCGGCCGCCAGCTCCTCCTCGCTCTGGTCGGCGATGCGCGCGTAGCGTTCCCGCAGACTGCCCTTGTGCGGTGGTGTGGGTGGCGTCGGGGTGTTCATCGGCGCCGCTCCATGAGGACGACGACCTTCTCCTCCGGGCCGCGTCGGGCGATCTCCGTCGCGGCCAGCGCCAGCAGGTGTCCGGAGTCCATCACCCCGGACAGGTCGGCCAGCTTGGGGCCGAGCAGCAGCCACACCGCGGGCGGCACGGCGCCGCCGTCGCCATAGACGGTGCGTTCGGCCACCAGGTCCTTGAGCCCGCCCTCGGCCTGACCGGCGACGAGGGTGTCCACCTCGGCGTCGGAGCTGTGCAGGCGCACCACCCCTTCGGAGTCGACCACGCGCACGTGGGTGCGTTCCCGGCCGAAGCGGCCGAACGGGCCACCGGGGCGACGGACCAGGCCCAGGACCCGGTACTGGTCGGTGGCGGCGTACTCGGTGAGCTCCTCGGGACGCGCGTCCAGGCTGGCGGCGACGGCGGCGCGGGTGGCGGCCTCGCCTGCCACCGAGGAGCGGTCCTTGGCACGTAGTTCGGTGGCGCCGGTGGCCACGGCGGTGACCAGGTTGCGCTGGGGGTCGACGGTGACGTCCACCTCGATGGCGCTCGGGTCGGCGCCCTGGTCCAGGACGGCCTGCTCGGCCTCGGCCCGTACCGCCAGGACGTCGGCGTGGGTGGCGCCGGGGATGATGCGCTCCACCGATTCGCGGACCAGTGCCAGGGCCACCCCCAGCGGGCTGATGACCTCGCTGTGCGCGGCGATGCGTGCGTTCAGTCTCATGCGTTCGCCCAGGTAGGGGGTGACGGTGGCCGCACCTCCGCCACCGCCGACCATCGAGCACACGTCGCGGTCCAGGCCGTAGTCGTCCACGAGGGCGTCCACGACCTCGGACACGCGGTCGGTCGCCCGGTGCAGGACCTGACGGGCCGCGCCCTCCACATCCGTGCCCAAGGCCTCGGCCAGCGGTTCCAGGGCCGTACGGGCGGTGGCGGACTCGGCACGCGCGTAGTCGCCCTCGGGGACCAGTCCGGCGGCGTTGGCGGCGCAGGTGACGGTCAGCGCGAACCGGCCTCCGTCGCTCTCCAGGACCGCGTAGTCGGCCGGATCGCCCTCCAGGGGCCTGATCGTGACGAGGCGCGCGCCCTCCAGCTCGGCGGGCTCGGCGAAACACGCGTAGGGCAGGCCGGAGATGTGGGCGCTGCGCGGGCCCACGTCGATCAGGGAGACCCCGGCGGGCCCGGTACCGCTGATCCGGATCAGGGAGCCGCCGCCGATCCCGACGGTGCGCACGTCCAGGGCGGAGAGGTAGGTCTCCTTGCCGCCCAGTTCGGTGTGGCGGATCTGGACGCGACCGCGCCGGATGACGCTGATGTCGGTGGATGTGCCGCCGGTCTCCAGGAAGACGCCCTCGCTGACCTTCTCTCCCATGAGCGCCCCGGCGACCCCGGCCGCGGGGCCGGACAGGACCGTGAGCAGGGGGCGGTGACGCATCTCCGGAAGCGACATCACGCCGCCGTCGCACCGCATCACCATCAGCGGGGCGCTCACCCCTGCCCTGAGGATGCTGCTCTCGACGAGGTCGGCGGTCAGGAGCATACGGGGCATCACCCCGGCGTTGAGCGCCGCCGTGCGGGCCCGTTTGCCCAGGCCGTAGAGCTGGGTGATCTCGTGGGTGGCGGTGGCGGGCAGGTGACGGCTGGCGGCGGCCTCCAGGACGGCGCGTTCGCCCCGGGGGTCGTCGACGCTGAAGGGCTCGACCGCCACGACCACCTCCGCGCCCTCGGCGATGACCGCGTCGACGCTGGCCAGCGCGGCCTCCGAGCTCTCGGGTTCGCGCAGGGCGGCGTACCGGACCGGCAGAGCATGGCCGGAGTCGAGCCGCAGCTTGCTCAGGGAGCGCAGACGCCGGTTGGCCAGGGCGTCGAACCCGGTGCCCACCCCCACGATCCCGATGGTGGCGACGTCGCCCTCCAACAGGGCGTTGGTGGCCTGGGTGGTGCCGTGCGCGAGGAAGCCGACGTCGTCGGCGCTCACACCGATGTCGTCGAGCAGCCGTTCCAGGGCGGTCATGATGCCGTGGGCGACGCCGTCGGCGTGGTCGTGGCTGGTGGGTACCTTGACCTGCCCCAGGAGGGCGTAGGTGGTGGCGCTGACGGCGACGGCGTCGGTGAAGGTTCCGCCGACGTCGATGCCGACGCGTACGGGGTCGCGGGCCGGGGGTGGTGTCGGGTCGCTCATGGGGGGCCTGTCTGTGCGGTGGTGCCTGGGGGGTTCAGCGTCCGCTGACGTCAGTAGCCGCGGACGTCGGGCCAGCTGCGCTCCACGCCGGTGCGGTCCAGCAGCGCGGTGAAGTCCCGGAGGAGGTCGGTCTTGTCGTGCACGGCGTGCGGCGTGGTGTCGTGGTCCAGGGCGAAGGCGGCCAGGCGCCCGGCCACCTCGCCGACGTTCCACTCCACGGGGTGCAGACGGAAGCAGCCGTTGGTGATGTGGGTGGTGCCGATGTTCTTGGCGGCGGGCAGGAGGTTGGTCGCGCGTTCGGTCAGGAGCGCTCCCATGGGGATCTCGAAGGGCACGCTGGCGATGTCCACGTAGTTGTCGCCGCCCGTGGAGGGATGCAGGTCGATGCGGTAGCTGCCCACCCCCACCGAGTCGTGGCGCCGCACGATGCCGTGCGGTCCGCGCAGGTCCAGGGAGACGTCGTGCTCGGTGACCGTGGTGACGGCCCTGATCCGCCGGGACTCGCGCACGTAGGCCGCCTTGGCCAGTCCGTGCGGCGCGCCGGTGACGTCGGGGCGGGGTCGGAGCCCGGGGAAGCCGGTGCCACCGTCCGCCCGGGGAGCCTCCGTCTGGAGCCAGTACAGGACCGACAGCGAGAGCTGGCGGGCCTCCTCGTGGGCCCGGCGCACGGTGTCGGCGTCCACCACCCCCTCGATCTCCAGGGCGGGCAGGAGCCAGTAGTCGTTCAGCGGCCAGTTGGCCAGGGTGATGTCGGATTCGAAGGCGCCGGGCGTGTGCAGCCCCCGGGCCAGGATCCTGCGGAACCCCCACAGTTCCTTGTCCCCGGCGTCGGCGCTCTGGTCGGCGTCGATCGCGAGCGGATCCGTCCCCGGGTTGGGTACGAAGGTCCGGGCGACCGGTTCCAGGGTGCGGGGGTCGGGCGCGGAGAAGCCCACCAGCGGCCCGGGCCAGAAGTCCGGCCGGTAGGAGCGCCAGAAGTCGTACATGGCCGGGCGCTTGATGGTGTGGTCCTCACCCTCGTGGTGCGACACCGCGAAGCAGTAGGTGATGCCCTGGAGGTTGGCGGGATCGGCGGTCTCGGGTGCGTGCGGCTCGCCGTGCTCCGAGCGGGCCTCGGCCCCGGTGACGTGCGCGATCCCGGCCATCGGCAGCAGGTCCCCGTCCTCGGTGGCGTCCAGGACGTAGGCGGCCTCGACGGTGTGCCGCCCGCCCTCGTGGTCCTCCAGGACCACCGACCGGACGTGGTCGCCGTCAGCACTGACCTCCACCGGGCGGTGGCGGAGCAGGACGGTGACGCGCCCCGCTGAGCGGTGTGGGGCCAGCATCTCCTCAAGTACGGCCAGGGCCACGCGGGGCTCGTGGCAGAGCTTGCTCACCCGGCCCGCGCCGGGGTTCAGATCGCGTTCGGCTGCGGCCTCCGCGCGCAGGGGGTACACGCGCCGGTAGTGGTCGCGGATCCCCTCCCGCAGGCGTCGGTAGGAGGCCGTGCACCCGAACCGCTCGATCCACGGGTGCTCGTCGGGGGGCACGGCCTGGGAGGTGAGCTGGCCGCCGATCCAGTCGGTCGGCTCGGTGAGCACCACGCGGCGGCCGGAGTCGGCGGCGGCCAGGGCCGCGGCGACCCCGCCCAGTCCGGCGCCGACCACGAGGATCTCGGTACTGCTGCGGGTCATGTCAGTCCTTTCGGGGGTGGGTCATCGGGGGCCGGGCGAGGGTGGCGCCCTCGACCGGTTCGCAGGGCAGGAGTCGCCGGGTGGGCCCGGAGCGGTCACCCTCGATCAGGCGCAGGAGCAGGCGGACCGCGTCACGTCCCATCGCGCGCATCGGTACGACGAAGCCACCGAAGTCCGCACCTCCTCCCGGGGCCGTGCCCCGGGTTCCGGTGGGCGCGCCGAGCAGGGCCAGGGAGAGGTCCTCGGGGCAGCGCAGTCCCGCGCGGTCGACGGCGGCGCCCAGCCCGTCCAGGGCGGCCCCGGTGTCGGTCTGCTCGACCACCACCGCGGTGACGCCCGCCGCGCGCCATTCCCGCAGCAGGGTGTCCAGGTCGCTGCCGTCAGTGCGCACCACCAGGTCGGCGGTGTCCAGCCCCGCCTCCCGGGCCCCCTTCAGGACCCCCTCCTCGCGGTCCGTCGACGCCGGGGCCTGGTCGTGTTCGCGCAGGTAGCGCAGGGTGTGGTGGCCCAGGGCCGCGAGCCGGGCCACCACCCCGGCCGAGGCCGACACGTAGTCCGCCCCGACGTAGGGCACGCCGGGTTCGTCGCGGCGGCCGATGTAGACGAAGGGGAATCCGTCCTCGACCAGTCGCCGAACGGGTTCCTCCGGCACGTGCCGACCGAAGAACAGACAGCCGTCGGCCACCCGGACGCGACGGACGGCGGCGGGGTCGTCGGCCCGCTCGGCGGCACGGGCCGACCCGGTGAACAGGATCAGGTCCTGTCCCTGGGCTGCGGCCTCCTCCTCCACCCCGACCAGGATCGGGTAGTAGGAGTGCGCCACGTCCGTGGGGAAGGTCGAGCTGAAGGTGTACAGGCCGAGCATGGCGTTGGTGGCCGAGGCCAGCCGGGTGGCGACGGGGTCGGGCACGTACCCGAGCTCCTCGGCCGCGTCCAGGACGCTCTGCCGTGTGGGCCTGGCCAGGGCCATGCCGGCGGGTGTGCCGCGCAGGACCAGGGAGACGGTGGCCTGGGAGACACCCGCCAGCCTGGCGATGTCGGACTGGCGGGGTCTGCGCCGTCCGGTCGGCCTGGGATGGTTCACCTGTCACTCCTCCGAGGGGACGTGCTAATGCGCATTAGTCCATGACTGTGAGCTGGCACATGCTCGGTGTCAAGGGGAGGAACGCCGATTTCCGGGAGGTGACCGCAGGGTTTCACTAATACGTATTAGGCCCTTGACCGGCGTATCGGCGCTGGTGAACACTCGGGGCTCTGGAGCGCGTCCCCCGACCCCCGCTCCGGAAGGGATCCGTCATGCCCGACGCCCGCGCGAACCCTGAGAACCAGCCCCCGCCACGCCCGTCGTCCGCCAGTGGCCGCGTCGACCGCCGCACGGCGCTGCTCGGGACCGGCGCCGCCGCCCTCCTCGCCACGGGGGCGGTCCCGGTGGCCACGGCCCACGCTTCGACCACCGCCGCCGACGTCCTGCCCCCGTTCACGTTCCTGCGCGAGGCGCTCGACACCTCGTCGCTGGCCTACAACCCGACCGGTGAGCTGATCTTCCCCTGCGTCCGGGGGACCGGCGGACGTCTGCCCGACGCCCCCGGCCGCTTCCTGCTCTACTACGCCCCGCACGAGAACCCCGGCGGCCTCTGCCTCGCCTACGGCGACGACCTGGAGGGCCCCTTCACCGAACACCCGGGCAACCCGATCGTCTCCAACGTGTGGGAGCCGCACTACAGGGTCAGCCACGTGTCCTCACCCCACGCGCTGTGGAACGCCGAACACCGGGAGATGTGGCTGTACTTCCACGGGGAGAACCACACCACCCGCCTGGCCCGTTCGAGCGACGGCGTGAACTTCTCCTACGAGGGCGAGGTCCTGACCACGAGCATGGTCCCGGGCACCACCGAGGCCTCCTACGCGCGCGTCTTCGACCACCCCCTGCCCGACCGGGGCGCGCGCTACGTCATGGTGTTCATGCGCAACAGCACCGGGGACAACCGGTCCATCGGCTGGGGGTGGTCGGCGGACGGCATCACGTTCGACTTCGACCCCGAACCGCTGGTCAGCCACGCCGACGTCGGGCTTGCCAACCTGTCCGGCCCGCACCTGGTCATCAGGGGCGGCAGCACCTACGTCGTCTACCACACCGACCGGGGCGACATCCGGATGACGGAGGTGGGCCGGGACTTCGGGACGCGCCGCCACATGGGCGTGGTGCACACCCCGCTGTCCGGTCCGCCGGACTCGGGGCGCTCGGCCGCACCCTCCTACGCGATCGACGGCGGCAGGGAGTACATGTTCTACGAGGCGGGGCACCGCCTCGGGGCGACCATCGCCATCGCGCGCTCGGGGTGAGGATCCCGACGTGACCGGGGACCGGTCCCGCGCCACGGGGCCGGTCCCCGGCTCTCGTTCCCCGGCTCCCGTGCCCCGGCTCAGACCGGGGCGCCGCTGCGCTCCCCGCTGATGTTGCGCACCCGGTGGAAGACCGGACGCGTGGGGGAGAGCGCCGAGCACGTGCTGGGGCACTCCGTGCCCTCCTCGGTCTCCACCTCGACCGAGTACAGGCCGCCGTCGTGGCCCAGGGTGATCCGGGCGCCCGTCTCGGTCGCCTCCTCGGTGAGGTGGGTGAGCGCGTCGACGCCCACGGGGAATCCGAGACGCGCGCGCAGCGCGGCCTCGGCGGCCTGAGCGGGGGAGGAGTCGGTGCAGCGGCCCCGGTAGTTCTCGGGCAGGACCAGCCCGCGCTCGAAGGCGGCGACCGTGTCCTGGGCCCCCTCCGGGGTCAGCCGACCGAAGTAGACACCCTGGGGCAGGGCCACGAGGTTGGCGGCGAAGCGGTCACCGCCCACGTGGGTGGTCTCCCAGACCTCGGCCTCCCCACCGGCCAGGGCGGCGGCGACCGGGCGGCCCAGCATCGCGCAGCAGGGATCCTTCTTGGCGTGGGTGCAGACCAGGTAGAGGGTGTGGTCCACGGGGCGGCCGAACGTGGGCGGTTCGGGGCGTTCGGCCGCGGTGACGTCGATGGCCAGGAGCTCCGCGAGGTCGTGGAAGTCCACCCTGCGCACCCAGGGGTGGGTGCGGCTGGTGTGGACAAGGTAGGCGCGCAGCGGGCGGCCGATACGGGCGCGGTCCCGGGCGCCGGGGCGTTTGATGAGCTGGGGGCGGACGTCGCGCCCGGCGATGCGTCGCGAGAGCTCCGAGACGACGTCCCTGTCCAGGCCCTCACTGGCCAAGGCCGGGTGGCGCCAGGGTCCGTCGTGCTCGATCAACAGCCATCCGCCGGTACGGCCGGCGGTGCCCGCGATCTGCTCGTCGGTGTAGCGGGCCAGGGCCGAACAGCCTCGTCGGCCGTCCGGGGCGGTGGGTAGCCGCACGGGTCCACGTCCAATCGGATGGTGCTCACTGCTGCGCGCACACGGGGTCCGCGTCAGGGGAGCGCCCCGCCGTGTGGCTGTTTGGTTAGGCTACCCTATCCTGCCCTGCGCTCGTGGTCGGGGTGGGTGTCGTCGCCAGCACCTTCGCCCACTTCGCCCTCCGCACCCTCGCGTCCGCCCGTATCCCTCGCCCCGTCTCCCGCTCCGCATGAGGAGAGGCGCGCGGGAATCGGAGGTTCCGGGCTCCGAAGGGGCCCTGGTCCGGTGTGGCCGTCCGATCCCGTGCTGTTCCCGTGTCCCCCTGCGTGGCGGGCGCATTGACCCCGTGACGCGGAACACCTATGTTCACTTTCAGAACACATGTTCGGTATCCGAGCGAACTCGGAAGGTCGTGCCCTTCGCAGTTGGAGCCGCGATGCGCCCCGGCCCGGTCGTGGACCCCATCCACCCCGGCGTCGAACAGGGCGATCCCGACGAGTTCCGCCCCAACCGAGCCGAGCACTCCGAGCTCTCCCCCGACCTCACCGCCGCCCGAACCCGAAATCCGTAGGGAGTACCACCATGAGCCTGCTCGTCGCCGAGGACCACACGTCCGCCGTCTTCACCGGGGCGTGGACCCCGGCCAGGGGCGGGGACGCCGAGGTCGTCTCACCCTCCACCGGCACCGTGCTGGGCCGCACCGGCCTCGCCGACGCGGATGACGTCCGGGAAGCCGCCGCGCGCGCCGCCCGAGCCCAGGCCGACTGGGCCGCCACCTCCTACGAGCGTCGCGCCGCCGTCCTGCGCCGCGCGGGTGACCTGCTGGAGGCCCACAAGGAGGAGATCACCGGCTGGCTGCGCCGCGAGGGCGGGGCCGCCGCCGGGATGGCCGGGTTCCAGGTGCACGTCGCCTCGGGTGGTGCTTCGAGGCGGCCGCGCTGGTCTCCCAACCGCACGGCGAGATCCTGCGCACCGCCAAGCCCCGCTTCAGCTTCTCCCGCCAGGTCCCCGCGGGCGTGGTCGGAGTCATCGCCCCCTTCAACGTCCCGCTCATCCTGGGTGTCCGATCGGTCGCCCCGGCACTGGCCCTGGGCAACGCCGTCATCCTCAAACCCGACCCGCGCACCGCGATCTGCGGCGGTGCCGTCCTGGCCGAGGTCTTCCGCCGCGCGGGCGTCCCCGAGGGCGTGTTCCAGGTCCTGCCGGGCGGGGCCAGCGCCGGAGAGGCCCTGGTCGCCGACCCCCACGTGCGCGTCATCTCCTTCACCGGCTCCACTCCGGCCGGACGCAGAGTGGGCGAGGCGGCGGCCCGCCACCTCAAGCGCGTCCACCTGGAACTGGGCGGCAACTCCCCGCTGGTCGTCCTCGACGACGCCGACGTGGAGCAGGCCGCGTCCATCGGCGCGTGGGGGTCCTTCCTGCACCAGGGGCAGATCTGCATGACCACCGGCCGCCACCTGGTGCACGAGTCGATCGCCGAGGCCTACGTGGAGCGTCTCGCGGCCAGGGCCGACGCCCTGGTCGTGGGCAGTACCGAGGTGGACGGCGCGGCGTTGGGACCCGTGATCGACTCCGCCCAGCGCGACAGGATCCACCACCTGGTCACCGGCAGCGTCGAGGCCGGGGCCCGACTGCGTGCGGGCGGCACCTACCAGGACCTGTACTACCGGCCCACCGTCCTGGACCGGGTGGGTCCGGACACCCCCGCCTACGCGGAGGAGGTGTTCGGCCCGGTCGCCCCGGTGGTGCGCTTTTCCACGGTGGACGAACTGGTGGGACTGGCCAACGCCACCGAGTACGGCCTGTCCCTGGGGGTGGTCACCACCAACCCGATGCGCGGCATGGAGATCGCCGACCGCATCCCCAGCGGGATCGTGCACATCAACGACCAGACCGTCGACGACGAGGCGGTGGCGCCCTTCGGCGGGGTCGGGTTCTCCGGCACGGGAGCGCGCTTCGGCGGTACCAGAGCCAATCTGGAGGCCTTCACCGAGACCCAGTGGATCACCATGCGGGCCGATCCCGCCCGCCACCCGTTCTAGGCCGAGATCCCGCCGTCGCTGTGCAGGAGCTGGCCGTTGACCCAGCCGCCCTGCGGTGAACACAGGAAGTCGACCAGGTGCGCGGTGTCGCGCGGGGTGCCAAGGCGCCCCAACGGGGTGTGGGCGGCGCACTCCTCGCGCACCCGGTCGGGCATCCACCCGGTGTCCACCGGTCCCGGATTGACCACGTTGGCCGTCACCCCGAGGGAGGCGAGTTCGCGCGCCGAGGCCAGCACGATCCGGTCCAAAGCGCCCTTGCTCGCCCCGTAGGGGAGGTTGTGCACCACGTGGTCGCTGGTCAGGGCGATGATCCGGCCACTGCCGTGCTCGTCGCGAAACCGCCGCCCGAACTCGCGCACCAGCAGCCAGGAGGCGCGGGCGTTCACCGCGAAGTGGCGGTCGAAGCTCTCCACGGTGGTGTCGAGCAGTCCCGAGTCCACCGATTCGCAGTGGCACATCACCAGTGCTCGTACCGGTCCCAGTCGTCGTTCGACTTCGTCGAGGACGTGCGCGGGCGTCTCGGGGTCGGAGAGGTCGGCCTCGACCGCGACCGTGGCCGCCCCGAGCGCGGAGAGGTCGGCGTCGACCGTGTCGGTGGCGCCGCTCTCCACACCCCAGGGCATGCGGTCGTCGTAGGGGGTCCACTGGCTGCGGGCCACGTCCCAGCCGGAGGCGGCCAGACGCCGGGCGATGGCCGCGCCGATGCCCACGGTGCGGCCCACCCCGGTGACCAGGGCGACGGGACGGGCGGCGGGCGGGGCGGTGGCCTCGGCGGGGCCGCGGTGCACGTTCATGCTGCCCCATCCTGGGCCCGGAACGACGCCCCCACAAAGGGTTTTCGCCGTGCCTTCAGGGGTGGCGGCGCCGTCATCCCGTGAGATCGGGGATGACCCTCGGGCCCACCCGCCGCACGTAGTCGCGGAACGACGCCACCGCAGGGGGTTCGTACCCTCCGCCGGATCCCTCCTCGGGCCAGACCACCCCCACCGGCCGTTCGGCCTGCCCGTCCCGGATCGCCAGCTCCACGGTCCCGCCCAACGCCCCCTTCGGCCGCGCGGGCAGCACGGACACTCCCAGTCCCGCGGCCACCAGCCCCCTGGCCGTCGCGATGTCGTCGGCCTCGAAGGCCACCCTGGGCGTGAACCCCGCCCGGTCACCGAGCCGGTCCGTCAGGTGCCGCACACCGCGCCCCGGCTTGAGCAGGATGAACTCGTCGCGCACGTCGGCCAGGGACACGTCCCCGGCACCCGCCAACACATGGTGCTCGGGCACCACCAACCGCAGGTACTGCGTGTGCAGCACCGCCGAGGCCAGCCCCGGACCCGACGGCAACGGTGAGGTCAGCGCCAGGTCCGCGCCGCCGGAGGCCACCCGGCGCAACGACTCCGCCCACGCCTCCTGGGTCAGGGTGAACCGCACGCCCGGATGCTCGGCGCGAAACCCCCGCAACAGCACGGGCACCACTTCCACCCCCAACGTGGGCAGGAAGGTCAGCGCCACCCGACCCTCCTCGGCGCCCGTGAGTTCGGCCACTCCCTGCCGCAGATCGTCCAGTGCTCGCTCCACGTGGGGCAACAGCAACCGACCGGCGCGCGTCAACCGGACGCCCCGCCCCGTGCGCTCCACCAGAGCGATCCCCAACTCCTCCTGCAAGCGGGCCAAAGCCCTGCTCAGCGTGGGCTGGGGCATGTTCAGCGCCTCGGCCGCGTGGGTGATGTGCTCGGTCCGGGCGACCGCCGCGACCATCCGCAAACGGGGCGCCAGGGTCCGGGTCAGCGCGTCCACATCCGGGTCATCCATACACATCAGTATGCAACAACGTGAAAGCATGCATTGGACGTATGAAAGCGGCCTTCCTAGCGTTGAAGCATGACCGTGACCAGTTCCCCCACGAACCTCGACCCGCGCCCCCGCGCGGGCACGGCCGCCTACCGGCGCACGGTCATCGCCCTCGTGGCGGCCGCCGTGGCGACCTTCGCCCAACTGTGGTCGGTCCAACCGATCCTGCCCGCCATCGCCGACGGCTTCGGCACCTCCGCCGGGCAGACCGCCCTCGCCGTCTCGTTGTCCACCGGAGGCCTGGCCGGGTTCACCCTGATCTGGAGCGGCGTCGCCGACCGCGTCGGCCGCGCCCGCGTCATCGTGCTCTCCCTGCTGCTGGCCACCATCCTGGGCGCCATCGTGCCCTTCTCCACCGACATCTGGATGCTGCTGCTCCTGCGCACCCTCCAGGGCGCCGCCCTCGGCGGGGTCTCCGCGGCAGCCGTGGCCTACCTCGCCGAAGAGATCCACCCGCGCGACGCACCGAGGGCCACCGGCCTGTACATCGCAGGGAATCCGCTCGGCGGTATGGGCGGCCGCCTGCTCGCCGGGTTCGCCGCCGAACACGGCGGCTGGCAGTGGGGGATCGCCGCGAACACCCTCCTCGGCCTGGCAGCCCTCCTGGTGTTCGTCCTGGTCCTGCCGCGCGGACAGTCCGGTCCGCGCGCCCGTCCCACAGGCACCGGCGACCGCTTGGGGGGACGCCTCAAGGCGGCCCTGACCACGCGGGGACTGATCCCCATGTACGCCCAGGCGCTCCTGCTCATGGGCGCGTTCATGGCCGTGTACAACGTCCTCGGCTTCCGCCTCACGGACCAGCCCTTCGGCCTGTCCCAGGCGGTCGCGTCCCTGCTCTTCCTGTCCTACACGGCCGGGATGCTCGGCTCGGGCATGGCGGGCTCGGCCACCCAGCGCTGGGGCAGGTACGGGGTCCTGACCACGGCCACCCTGATGCTCCTGCTCGGCCTGGGCGGGCTCTTCACCACCTCGGTGCTCCTGCTGCTGGTGGCTCTGCTCGTGCTGACCTTCGCGTTCTTCTGCGCCCACGCGACGGCCTCCGCCTGGGTGGGCTCGCACGCGGTCGCGGGGCGTGCTCAGGCGGCGGCCGTCTACACCCTCGCCTACTACCTGGGCGCCAGCCTTTTCGGCTGGCTCGGCGGAGTGGTCTACGACGCGGTCGGTTGGAACGGCACCGTGACGCTGGCCCTGACCCTCACCGCCCTCGCGGGGCTGATCGGCCTGCGCCTGCGCCGCCTGTCCACCCCCGACCCCGTCTGAGTGCCCCGCACGGCCCGGACGTCCGAACGCGTCCGGTGGGCGAAGAGCACCATGCCCGACACCGGTACCAGGATGAACGACTCACGGATGTGCTCGCCGATCTCCCAACCGGCCAGTCCGCGTGGTCGAGCCATGCCCTGCACCTAGCCACCCGGACGGCCGACAGGCGCTCGCCGACACGGGCTCCCTCAGCTCAGCGGGCGCACCGTGAGGCACTGCTCGGCGGTCCCGACCTCGCCGAGCCGGTCGTGCAGCACCGTGCTGGTCAGCCCCAGACCCTCGGGCCCGAACACCACCCGGGTGTCCAGCCCCACCCAGGGGCCCTCCGGTCGGCGGTGCAGGTGCACGGTCAGGTCCACGTTCGGGAACATCCACTCCGTCGGCGCCTGTCGCACGGCGACGCCGTTGGCGGTGTCCACCAAGGCGACGTAGGAGGCCACCGGACCGGCCTGTTCGCCTTGGACCAGCTCCACTCCGGTCGTGAGCCAGGCCGTGCCACGGCCTCGCCCGGGTTCGCCGACGGGTCGCACGTCCAGCGAGGCGATGTAGCCACCAGGCCAGAGCGAGCTCATCTGGCGCTGCTTGAGTCCCTCCGGGGCCGGCAGCGGACCGGCGGCGCCGCCCGCGACCTCGCTGGTGTCTCCCGGGGCCAGGAGCCAGGCCCGGGCCCGCACCACCATACGGTCCTCGGCGAAGACGCGGGCCTCCACCAGTTCGATGGTGCGCCCGGGGCGGAGGGTCTCCACCTCAACGCGGCACTCGACCATCGGGAGTCGGCCCAGGATGTCGAAGGAGATCCGCGAGAGCAGCAGTCCCCTCCCGGCGGAGTGGGACTCGATCACGTGGGCGATCAGCCCGCCCAGGGGGCTGAAGTGCTGTTCGGCCGTGTTCCAGGCGCCACTGACGTGTTCGGTGGGCAGGTATCGGTCGGTGCCGGCCCGGACGAAGTACGCGTTCTGGCCCAAAGTGCTCTCCTGTACGACGGTTTCGTGCCTCCAGCATCATCCACCACCGTTCGAACCGTTCCGCTACCGGAGGCCGCGGATTGGGGCCAGTGGTGCCCCTGGGAAAAGTGGTGCTTGTAACCTTTTTGGTAGGAAAAGTGGTTTTCGTGGTACGTTCCTGCTGGTCATGAGTTCCAGCGACAAGCCCCGGCTGGCTGGACGGCAACCCTCCGCTGCGGTGGGGTGCCCCGGGTGAGGACACGGTCCTCGGAGCATCGGCGCTCCGACGGCAAGCGCAGGAGTCCCTCCTCCACTCGCCCCGCCGTGTACCTCGATCCCGAAACGGTGAAAGGAAGAACGATGCGAGTACCCCGAGGACTGGGACTCCCTCTCCACGCCGCGGGCGGCGCCCTGCTGCTTGTCGGTGCCACCGCCTGCGGCGGGATCGACACCTCCGCCCAGGACGGCTCCGGAGGCGGCGAGATCACCGTCACCGCGTTCGCCGGTCCCTGGGGCGAACTCTTCACCTCCTCCTTCGTCGAGCCCTTCGAGGAGGAGACCGGGATCAAGGTCAACGTGGTCACCGGCGCCGACGGCGAGTGGGTCACCCAGATGCGTGCCGCCGGGGGCGAGAATCCCCCCTTCGACCTGGTCGCGCTCACCTCGGAGACCTTCCACCAGGCCGTCACCAACGACCTCGTCCAGCCCCTGGACCCCGACGCCCTGGCGCACTGGTCCGAACTCGACCCGGTGCTGGTGGAGCAGTCCACCGTGGACGGTACCTCCTACGGGGCTCCCCTGACCACCGGCTCGGCCGGGCTGGTCTACCGCACCGACCTCGTCGAGGAACCCCCGCAGGACTGGGAGGACATCTTCGACGAGCAGTACTGCGGCCACGTGGCCCTGCCCCCGCTGACCTACAACATCGGCCTCCAGTTCTTCTCCGGCCTGGTGGCCTCCGAAGGCGGGGACCTGTCCGACCCCGCGGCCGTGGACCGCGCCTTCGAACGCCTGGAGGAGCTCCAGGACTGCGTGTCCGCCTACCCCTCCGACGCCGGCAACGTCGGCACCGTGCTCCAGAACGGCGACGCCTGGATCGTCCCGTTCTGGGACGGGCGCGCGACCGCCATGGAGCAGGAGGGGCAGCCGATCGGCTTCACCTACCCCGAGTCCGGTGCTGTGGGCGCCCTGACCTCCTACTACGTGGCCGAGGGCACCCAGAACCGCGAGAACGTCTACGCGTTCCTCGACTACCTGACCTCCGCCGAACACCAGAAGCCGTTCGCCGAGGGCACCTTCTACGGCGGCGGCAACACCGGCATCGACCACTCCGCCGAGTTCGACGAGCGCATCAGCTACGGCACCGACGTCTACGAGGGCTTCACCTGGGTGGACTACGGCGCCGCCACACCCAACCTCAACGACTGGCAGCAGCGATGGAACGAGATCTTCCAGTGACCGACCCCCACGCCGAACACATCGTCGTCGAGTCGCTCACCACGGCCTACGGCGGGACACGGATCCTGGACATCGACCGGTTGGCGTTCCACCGGGGCCGGTTCCTGTCCATCCTCGGGCCCAGCGGCTGCGGCAAGACCACCCTGCTGCACGCCCTCGCCGGGTTCGTCGAGCCCGACGGCGGCTCCATCACGATCGACGGCCGCGACGTCACCGCGGTGCCTCCGCACCGCCGCGGCCTGGGCATGGTCTTCCAGAACTACGCCCTCTTCCCGCACATGTCGGTGGCCGACAACGTCGCCTACGGTCTCCGGGCGCGCCGTACGCCGCGTCCGGAGCGGGACCGGCGCGTGGCGGAGGCACTGGACCTGGTGGGCCTGGCCGCCTTCGCGCGGCGCCGCCCCCGGCAGCTGTCCGGCGGTCAACAGCAGCGGGTGGCCGTGGCCCGGGCACTGGCCACCCGGCCCGACGTCCTGCTTCTGGACGAGCCGCTGTCCAACCTCGACGCGCAGCTGCGCCGCGAGATGCGCGTCGACCTGCGGGCCCTCCAACAGCGGCTCGGCATCACCATGGTGTTCGTGACCCACGACCAGGAGGAGGCCATGTCGCTGTCGGACCACATCGTGGTCCTCAACGGCGGGCGCGTCGAGCAGGAGGGCACACCACAGGAGGTCTACGCGGCCCCGGTGAGCCGCTTCGTGGCCGAGTTCGTGGGCGCCGCGAACGTCATCGAGGGCGTCGGCGGGGCCGAGGGCGTCCGCGTCGACGGGGCACTGGTCCGCACCGGCCTGGCGGAGCCGCCCACCGGCGAGGTGTCCCTGGCCCTTCGGCCGGAGCGCGTCCGTGTCTCCGGGGGAGAGCGACCCCTGGGGGCCGCCGGACACGGCGGCGCCTACGGCGAGGTGGTCCACCGGGCCTTCCTCGGCGACGGCTGGGAGACGCGGGTGCGGGTGGGGGAGTCCCTGTCCCTGGGAGCCCGTACCGACACCGAGCCCCCCGCCGTGGGGGCGCGCGTGACCGCGCACTGGGACGCCGAGAGCGTGATCCGGCTCCGCGACACGGGCGGCGCCTGATGAGGGC
This sequence comes from Nocardiopsis sp. B62, assembly GCF_018070675.1. Classification (NCBI taxonomy): domain Bacteria; kingdom Bacillati; phylum Actinomycetota; class Actinomycetes; order Streptosporangiales; family Nocardiopsidaceae; genus Nocardiopsis; species Nocardiopsis sp. B62. The sequence continues at coordinate 185,896 of NZ_JAGPXK010000001.1, forward strand.
GACCCGGGAACGCCTGTCCGGTGTGGGGTTCGTACTGCCCGTGGCGGTGTTCCTGCTCCTGGTGTTCCTGGTGCCCCTGGTACGGGTGCTGTCGTTGAGCCTGCATCCGGTCGACGGGAGCGGCAACCCGCTCCCCGAGTTCTCACTCGTCCAGTACGAGCGGGTGTTCACCGAGACCTTCTTCTCCCAGGCGCTCGTGCGCAGCCTCCAGACCTCGTTCCTGGTCACCACGCTGTGCCTGGTGCTCGGCTACCCGGTCGCCTACGCCCTGTCCCGGACCCGCACGGGGTTGACGCGCACCCTGATGTTCGTCATCGTCCTCTCTCCGCTGCTCACCAGCGTCGTGGTGCGCAGCTACGGCTGGGTGGTGCTGCTCTCGGCCAACGGCGCGGTCAACCGCCTCCTCGTGGGAACGGGGATCACCGACCAGCCGCTGCCCCTGCTCACCAGCTACACGGCGGTCGTCGTCTCGGTGACCCACGTGCTGCTGCCCTTCGCGATCATTCCGCTCACCACCGCCCTGGGCAGTATCGACCCCCACCTGCGGCGTGCCTCGCAGAGCCTGGGAGCGGGCGCCGCCCGAACCTTCGCGCGGGTCACTCTGCCGCTGAGCCTGCCCGGCGTGGCCGCCGCGTGCATGGTGGTCTTCCCGCTGGCCATGGGCATCTACATCACCCCGCTCCTGGTGGGCGGCGCCAACCAGCCGCTGGCCGGACTGCGTGTCTACAGCCAGATCACCAGCGTCTACGACTACCCCGTCGCGGCCGCGCTCAGCCTGACCCTGTTGGCGCTGACCCTGGTGTGCGTCGCCGCCATGGGCGCCGGATTCCGCTTCTGGGAGAGGAGGCACGATGGCTGAGTCCACCGCCGCGCCCCGCGCGCGCCGACGCGGCTCCCCGGCCCGGATCGCGGGGCGGGTCGCGCTCGGCCTGCCCGTCGGACTGATCCTGTTCTTCCTGGCGGCCCCGCTGGTCGTGCTGGCCGTCAGCTCGCTCAACCCGACCGCCTCACTCCAGTTCCCGCCGCAGGGCGTGTCCCTGCGCTGGTACGCCTCCGTGCTGTCCTCACCGGACTGGGCGGTCTCGTTCCGCCTCAGCGGACTGCTGGTGCTCATGGTCGTGGCGACCACCACGGTGCTGGGCACGCTGGCCGCCTACGGACTCGCCCGCGGGACCTTCCCCGGGCGGCGGCTCGTGGAGGCCACCGCGCTCGCGCCCCTCATGGTCCCGGAGATCATCATCGCCCTGGGGCTCCTCTACTACTTCCAGGGGCTGGGACTGCTCAACAGCGTTCCGGGGCTGTGGCTGGCGCACTCCCTGGTCGCGCTCCCCTTCACCGTCCGCACCATCATGATCAGCGCCGCACGCCTGGACCCCGCCCTGGAACGCGCCGCCGCCACCCTGGGGGCCGGACCCGTCCGTGTCTTCCTCACCGTGACGCTGCCGCTCCTGCGCCCCGGAATCCTCGCCGGCGCGGTGTTCGCCGCGGTCACCTCGCTCGGGGAGGTCGCGGTGTCGGTCCTGATCTCGGGAGCCAACACCACCACCGTCCCGGTGCGCGTCTTCTCGGCGGTGAAGTTTGAACTCGACCCCTCGGTCGCCGCGGTCTCCACGCTGCTCATGCTCGCGAGCGTCGCGGTGATGGTGGTCGTCGACCGGATGACCCGACTCACGGAGGCAGTGTGAACGACGACGCGGCGACCGGAACCCGAACCGGCGCGGGGACCGACCCACCCCGGGGACCCCGGGTCGGCATCGACGTGGGCGGCACCTTCACCGACGTCGTGCTGACCCTCCCTGGCGGCGGCACCGCCCACCACAAGGAGCCGAGCACGCCCTCCGACCCCGCCCTGGCGGTGGCGCGCGGACTGAGCGCGGCCACCGCGGCCGCCGGGCTGTCCCCCTCCGACGTCGTGGACATCGCGCACGGGACCACCATCGGCCTCAACGCCATCATCCAGCGGCGCGGGGCCCGCATCGCGCTGATCGTCTCCCGGGGCCACCGCGACATCCTGGAGATCGGTCGCAGCCGGATGCCGTCCTCCTTCGACCTGCACGCCGCCAAGGAGGAACCACTCGTCCCGCGTGAACGCGTCATCGAGGTGGACGCCCGCCTGGACGCGAACGGGCGCGTCCTGCGCGACCCGGGCGACGCCGACCTCGCCCGCGCCGCCGAGGAACTCTCCGCCACCGGAGCCGACGCCGCCGCGGTGGTGGTGCTCCACGGACACACCGCGCCCGACTACGAGGCCGACCTCACCGCGCGCCTGGCCGCCCTGGCCCCCGACGTGCCGCTGGTGTCCTCCGCCGCGGTCTGGCCCGAGGTCCGCGAGTACGAACGCACACTCGTGGCCTGCATGAACGCCTACATCCAGCCCCTGATGAGCGGTTACTTCGACCGGCTCGAGGAACTCCTGGCCGACCTGGACGTGCGCGCCCCGATCTTCATCACCGCCTCCAACGGCGGCTCGCTCAGCCTGGCCTCGGCCAGGGCGCGGCCCATCGAGACGGTGCTGTCCGGCCCCGCGGCGGGGGTGACCGCGGCGGCCCGCCTGGCCCAGGCGGCCGGGACCACCGACGTCGTGACGTTCGACATGGGCGGAACCAGCAGCGACATCGCGGTCACCGTCGGGGGCGCGCCCGAGTTCGCCGTCAACACCACCATCGGGGGCATGCCGCTCATCCTGCCGGTGGTGGCGGTCGGCGCGATCGGCGCGGGCGGCGGCTCCGTGGTGCGGGTCGACGACTTCGGCCTGCTCAAGACCGGACCGGACAGCGCCGGAGCCGACCCCGGCCCCATCGCCTACGGTCGCGGTGGCCTGCGCCCCACCATCACGGACTGCTACCTGGTCACCGGAGTCATCGATCCCGAGGAGTTCCTGGGCGGGCGCATGGCGCTGGACCGGGACTCCGCCGAGGCCGCCCTGGCCGAACTCGCCCGCGCTCTCGACGGCGTCGAGGGGAACCGGACGGCCCGCGCCATCGCGGACGGCGCCCTGCGCATCGCCACCGCCGGGATGGCCGTGGAACTGCACAAGACCCTGGCCCGCCGGGGACTGGACCCCGCGGACTTCACGCTCGTGCCCTACGGCGGCGCCGGACCCACGCACGCGGCCCTCCTCGCGGAGGAGGTCGGCATCACCGACATCCTCGTGCCCGCCTCGGCCGCCACCCTGTGCGCCCTCGGCGCGGTCGGCGCGGACCTGCGCCGCGACTTCGCCCGGAGTCTGCGCCGACCCCTCGACCCCGAGTCCGCCGTCGCGGTCCGCTCCGTCCTCGACGACCTCGCCGAGCGGGCCCGATCCTGGCTCGCCGACCAGGGCGGCCACGAGGCCGGACCGGTCCGGCTGGAGGCCTCCGCCGACCTCAGCTACCTGGGGCAGGCCCACGAGCTGCGCGTCGCCCTGGGCGAGGGGGACGACCTCTCCGACCTGGACGCCGCCGTCCTGGCCGAGGCCCTGCACACCGAGCACGAGCGCCTCTACGGGTTCCGCGACACCGGCGCCGCGATCCGCGTGGGCACCGTCCGCCTCGCGGTCGTCGCCCCCCGCCCCGACCCGGGAGGCGACCGGGCCGTGGCCGCGACCGGTGCGGTCGAACCACGCGGCCACCGCACCGTCACCGTGCACGGCCGCGACGTGCGGGCCGCCGTCCACGACCGCGCCGCCCTCGGCTCCGGCCACAGCCTCGCCGGACCGGCCGTCATCGTCCAGGACGACAGCACCGTCCTCGTCCCACCCGGATGGTCGGCCCAGGTCGAACCGTCCGGTCACCTGCGCCTGAGGAGCCGATCATGAAACTCCCGCCGATCACCCTGGAGATCATCGGCAACAAGCTCACGGCCCTCGCCGAGGAGATGTGCCTGACGCTCCAGCGCACCAGCCGTTCCCTGTACGTCAAGGAGACCGCCGACTTCTGCTGCGCACTCGCGGGCCCCGACGGCCGCTTCTCCGCCTACCCGCGCGGCATCGGCGTCTCGGGCTTCGTCGGCCTCGACCTGACCGCCGCCATCGAGGCGGTCGGGCCGCTGGAGGACGGCGACGTCATCGTCACCAACGACCCCTACCGGTCCGGCGGCCTGGCCACGCACCTCACCGACATCCAGCTCATCCGCCCCTACTTCCACGACGGCGCGGTCATCGGCTACGGATGGGCGTTCATCCACTGCTCCGACATCGGCGGCCGTGTGCCCAGCAGTCTGTCGCCCACCAACCAGGAGATCTACCAGGAGGGACTCCAGATCCCCCCGGTCAAACTGGTCCGTGCGGGAGAGCCCGCCCGTGACGTGGCCGCGCTCCTGGCCGCCAACAGCCGGTCCCCGGAGGCCAACGAGGGCGACCTCCAGGCCATGCTGGCCGCGCTGCGCACCGGCGGCGAACGCCTGGCGGCGGTCGTGGACACACACGGGTCCGCCGACGTCCTGGCCGCCCACGGCGACCTCGTCGAGTACACCGCCCGGCGGGCGCGCGCGGCCCTGTCCCGTCTGCGCGAGGGCACCTACCGCTTCACCGACTACCTCGACGACGACGCGCTCACCCCGGTCCCCGTGCGAGTGAGCGTCGCGGTGACCGTCTCCGCCGACAGCCTGCACCTGGACTTCACCGGCTCCGACCCCCAGGTCGAGGCGGCCTTCAACATCGCCAGCCACGGCACCGCGCACGCGTGGATCACCACCCGGGTCCTGGCACTGATCTGCACCCTGGACCCGCGGGCCCCGCTCAACGCCGGGCTCATCGCCCCGGTCGGGGTCAGCGCCCCCGAGGGCTCGGTCGTCAACGCGCTCCACCCGGCCGCCGTCGGCATCCGCCACGCCACCGCCTCCCGGGTCAACGACGCGCTCGGCGGGGCGCTGGCCCTGGCCGCGCCCGAAGTCATGCCCGCGGCCAGCAGCGGCCTGGTCGTCCCGGTCGTGGTCGCCGAGCGGCACGCGGGGGGCCAGAACGTCCAGGTCCTCGAACCCATGGTGGGCGGCACCGGCGCTCGGGAGGGCGCCGACGGCGTGGACGGGCGCGACAGCGGTATCTCCAACCTGTCCAACAACCCCGTGGAGACCGTCGAGACCGAGATCGGTGTGGAGATCCTCCGCTACGGTCTGCGCCCCGACTCCGGCGGTGCGGGACGCTGGCGCGGCGGCAGCGGGCTGGAGCTTTCCTTCCGCGTCACCCGGGACGACTCGCGGCTGCTGGCCCGCGGACTGGAACGGCTCCGCTTCCGCCCCTGGGGACGCGAGGGCGGCGGCGCCGGAGCACCCGCCGAACTGGTCGTCGCCTCCGCCGAGGGCGTCGAGCGACGGGTGGGCAAGATCGACGTCCTGGCCCTGCGCCGGGGCGACACCGTGACGCTGCGCACCTCGGGTGCCGGAGGCTACGGCGACCCCTTCGAGCGACCCGAGTCCGAGGTCCTGCGCGACGTCGTGAGCGGTGTTGTCAGCCCCGGCGCCGCGGCCCGCGACTACGGGGTCGCGGTGACCGGCCAGGGCACCAGGGCCGCCGTGGACCCCGAGGGCACCGTCGAGTTGAGGGCCGCGGGAACCCCCGCGAACGGAGCCCACGTCCTTGGTCCCGAACGGGACCGGTGGGACGCCCTCTATGACGAGACCACCGCAGACCGGCTGATCGCGGCCCTGTTCCGCCTGCCCGCACCCGCCCGGCACGGGCGCCGCGTGCGCGTGCTCGGCGAGGCCCTGGACCTGCTGCCGGACGGCTTCCCCTCGGTCCCGGCCACGGACCGTGAGCTGACGGGCGCCCGCGCCGCTCTGCTGGACGCGGTGGCGGCCGTGGAGGACGACGCGGCCCGTGGCGAGGGAGAGCTGCCGTGACCGCAGTGGAGGGGGCGCGCGCCCGCGCCGTGCTCTCCCGCTACGGCTCGGGTGCACCCGGAACCGACCCCGCGGCGCTGGCCGACCTGTACAGGGACCTGCACGCCCACCCCGAACCGGGTTTCGGCGAGGAGCGGACCGCCGCCGTGGGCGCCGCCGCCCTGGCGGACGCGGGTTACCAGGTCACCACCGGCGTGGGCGGAACCGGCGTGGTGGGCGTGCTCCGCTCGGGCCCCGGTCCCACGGTGCTGATTCGCGCCGACATGGACGCCCTGCCGGTCCGCGAGCTGACGGGGCTGCCCTACGCCTCGCGTGTGGGCGCCCCCGGCGACCCCCGCACCCCCCTCATGCACGCCTGCGGGCACGACATGCACGTCACCTGCCTGGTCGGCGCGGCCTCCGTCCTGGCCGCCGCGCGGGGGAACTGGAGCGGGACGGTCATGGCCGTCCTCCAGCCCTCGGAGGAGAACGGGGCCGGGGCGCGGGCGATGCTCGACGACGACCTCTACCGCCGTTTCGGCACCCCGTCCGCGGTGTTCGCCCAGCACGTGTTCCCCCTCCCGGCAGGGGTTCTCGCCCTGCGCCCCGGCCTGGTGCTGGGCGCCACCGAGAACCTGGAAGTGACGCTGACCGGCCGCGGCGGGCACGGCTCGCAGCCGCACCGCACCGTCGACCCCGTCGTGATGGCGGCCGCCTCGGTCATGCGCCTCCAAGGGGTGGTGGCGCGGGAACTGGACCCGGAGGAACAGGCGGTGCTGACCGTGGCGCGCCTGCGGGCCGGGCACGCCGAGAACGTCATCCCCGACGAGGCGGTGCTCACCCTCAACGCGCGCGCCTTCGACCGCGACGTGCTCGACCGGGTGCTGACGGCCGCGCGCCGCGTCCTGGACGGCGAGGCGGCGGTCTCCGGAGCACCGGTGCCTCCGACCTACCAACGCCTGGGCGCCTTTCCTGTCACCGTCAACGACCCCGCCTCCACCGCGGCACTCGAGGACGTCTTCGGCGAGGTGCTGGGCACGGACCGGGTGGTGCCCCTGGACCGCATGATCGGCAGCGAGGACGTGGGCCACTTCGGGGCCGACGCGGGGGCGCCGTCGGTCTTCTGGGGTCTGGGGGCCCTCGCCCCGGGCACCGCGCCCGCACCCGAGAGCGCCGGGGCGGGCAACCACTCGCCCTACTTCGCCCCGGCGGTGGAGCCGACCCTGTCCACGGGGGTGCGGGCGATGACGCTCGCGGCGCTCAGCGGCCTGGGTCCGCCCCCGGGAGCGTGAGGTCGGGCCTTCGGTCGCGGACGAACCGGACCGAAGGCCCCTCGCGTCAGCCCCGCGCCGCCACCGCCTCGCCCGCTCCGAGGGAGGCACGGGCGGCCAGGATCCCGGCGGCGGCCACGTCCGCCCCGGCCAGGAGCGGCGAGGGCACACCGGGCGTGGCCCCGATGGCCGACCCGGGCTGCACGGCGCCGGCCGGGATGCCGAGCACCGTCACGCGCTCGTCCGCCGCGCCGTCGTCACCGACGAGGTGGAACCCCTCAGAGGTCACGTCGAGTGTGCCGCTGGAGACCGCGGCGCCGCCCGAGCCGGGCCACCGGTGCAGACGCGCCCGCCCCGAACCCAGCAGTGTCCGCAAGAGCGGATCGTCGGTGTCGGTGACCACCCCCTTGGACATGCGCGTCTCCACGAAGGCCCGCGCCCGCACGGGTGCGCGCCGCACCGACGTGGAGCGGCCGACGAACAGCCCGTCCTCGAACTCCACGGAGGAGCCCTCGCCCAGGAGTTCCACCACGCCCGCGTCGATCAGCGCCAGCACCTGGGCGGCCCGGTGCGGAGGCGGCCCCGACGCCAGGGCCAGTCCCAGCGGCGTGAACCAGCCCGCGACGTCGCGCGCCACACTCACGCCGTCCAGCGCGCCGAGCTTCACCAGGCGCTGCACCGGCCCACGCAGCGCCGCCATCGCCCGGTTCACGGCGTTGCGCGGACTCCTCTCGGGGTCGTCGATGGTCTCCAGTTCCTCCTCCGCGAAGCGCGCGACCTCCGCACGCCACTTCGCCTCCGACATCGCCGCCCCTCCGGGGGACGACGGTGAGGGCCGGTCCAGCCGTCCCGTCCACAGACGCAGCCGAGGGTCGGTCACCGCCTCCGCCACCACCGCGTCCACGCCGTCGGCGTCGGCCTCCTCCAGCGCGGACAGCAGCTCACCGCGCCCCAGGCCATCGCGCACGGCCTCCGGCCGGTGCTCCAACAGCACCGACAGATGGGCCCAGGCGAACTCGCGGGCCAGCTGCGGCCACACCGCCGTCCGGAAGTCCTGCGAGGACCCGGTGGCCACCCGCGCGAACCACTCCCGCGTCGCCAGCACCGGCTCGTAGCGTGGTGGGAAACCGTCGGCGTAGGCGGCCTTGGCGCGGTAGGGGAGCCCGCGGCGCGACCCCGCGACCAGCAGCGGTTCGTCCCCGCCGGGCAGGTAGCGCAGCCGGGCCGGACGCGCGGGATCCCCGGCCGGGACGAAGCGTCCGCCCCGACCCTGTGTCAGCAGCGCCACCACGTCGAAGAAGTTCGCGCCCAGCCCCGTGACCAGCACGGTCTCACCGCCCGGCACATGGTCCCAGTCACGTTCGGCGGGCATGCCCGGCTCCACGTACACCAGTCCGTGCCGCTCCGCTGACGTCGACAGGGACCGGACCCGGGGCGAACGACGCGTCTGCACCATGCCCTGGGCCAGGACCACCGAGGGCGCCGCCAGCCTGCGGCCGTCCTCCAGCACCACGGTGCGCCAACCGCTCCCGGCGGACTCCAGGTCCACGGCCGTGCCGAGGACGGGGGTCAGTTCGACCCGGCCGGTCGCCACCGCGTCCGCCAGCTGCTCGTCGTAGTAGACGCCCTGGAGACGCCGGGAGGGGTAGGTCCAGGGACGCAGCTCCGCGATCTCCCGCGCCGCCCACGCCGGGCGGTCGGCCCGGACACGGTCGTCCGAGGCCCACCGCACCAGGTCGGGGCCGGGCACGACGGGCCCGTCCATGGGGGTGCTCTCGTCAGCGTGGATCGTGGTGTGCGCGCTGTAGGTGTTGTTTAGCAGCAGGGGCGACTGGTCGGTGCGCCAGGTGGCGCCAGGACCGACCTCCACCCGGTCGACCACGGCCACACGCACGGGCCGCTCGCCCCCGCCCAGCCGGGCGGCGAGCCGTACCACCACCGCGACGGCTCGGGGGCCGCCGCCCACCACGACCGCGTCGTAGCGCTCGTGCGCACCGTGCCCGGCGCTCCGGGCGAGGTCGTCGCGCGCCGGTGCGCCGGTGTCCTGTGTACCGCTCATGGCCCGTCCGTTCCGTTCGCTCCGGCAGGGGAGGGCTCCAGCACGGACGGCCGTACCTCCACCACTCCACCCTCGCCGCTGGTCACCCGCACGTCCAACCCGTACACCGAGCTCAGCACCCGCGGGTCGTAGGCCTGCGAGGGGGGACCGTCGGCGACGATGTAGTGGGTGTCGCACGCTTGCCGCCTCACGCAGCCGGGTCGTCGTCTCCGGGGCACCCCACCGTGCAGGAGGGTTGCCGTCCAGCGAGCCGGAACTTCGCGCTGGAACTCTTGACCTGAAAATCAACTTAGGCGATAGGAAATATTCGCTACAAGGGATCGGGTGAGTGAGGAAGGCTACAGAGCTCCGCTCCAGGCCGGGCCGTGATTGGGTGGGTCCGCTGTGCGCCGACACGACACCGGGGGAGAACCGTGCGCTGGACCGTTCACTCCGAGAAGCCGCTGTACACCGACCAGTGGTTGGACGTCCGGATCGCGGACGTGGAGATCACCGGCGGGCGGCACCTGGAGCACCGGCTGATCCGGACGTCGCCCGGGGCGGGCGCGGTCGTCATGGACGAGGAGGACCGGGTGCTCCTGGAGTGGCGCCACCGGTTCATCACCGACACGTGGGCCTACGAGATCCCCATGGGCGGCGTCGAGTCCGGTGAGAGTCCCCAGGACGCGGCGGCGCGTGAGGTGCTGGAGGAGACGGGCTGGCGGCCGGGACCGTTGTGTCCGCTGGTGTACGTCCAGCCCACCCCGGGGATCTCGGACTCCGCCCACCACGTCTTCTTCGCCGACACCGCCGAGTACGTGGGCGATCCCGCGCAGGACTGGGAGTCGGAGCGCGTCGAGTGGGTGCCGCTCGCCGACGTGCCCGGACTCGTGGCGGGGAGGAGTCTGGTGGCGGGAACCTCGATGACGGCCCTGCTGTACCTGTACGGGGTGGGGCGCCCGACCCCGTGAACCCGCGGGTCGTGTGGTGGCCTGGCGGGCGAAGGTGAGAACTTGGGCAACCGCCTGCGAGGTCAGGATTCCAATGGCTACTGTGGCCCCACTCGTCCCTGCGATCGTGAGGTGGCCCGTTGGTTCACGAGTCGTTGTTCGGTCTCCCCGAACTCTCCCCGGTGCCGGTGGTGATGAGCCTGGACGCCCAGCGGTACGAGCGGATGTGGAGTGGCGACAGGACCCACGAGTTCCGGCGCCGCTTCCTCACCGGGGCGCCCGCCCAGTGGTTCGTGTACCTCACCCGCCCCGAGGGGCGGCTGTGCGCGGTGATCGACCTGGGGGCGGCGATCGTGGACACCCCGCGCGAGATCGCGCGGATCGCCGAGCGCGAGAGCCCGGGTGAGGGGGCCCTCGTGGAGGAGTACCTGGCCGGGGGCGGTGAGGTGGGGTACGCGATGCCCGTCCGGCGGGTGCGGGAGTTCTCCGGTTTCTCCGACCCGGAGCTGGACCGGATGCTCGACGGCTTCCATCCGCCCGAGGGTCATGTCCTGGTCGACGACCATCCCGGCTGGCGGGCGGTCTGCGACAAGCTGCTTTCCGGATCCGTGCTTCGCGAGACCGCGATCAGTCCCGTGTACTGACGGTGCCTCCGGTGGCGGCACGCCGCCGGTGTGGGTAGGTCCTCCCGTGAAACGAGGAGGATCTATGGCCGCATGCGATCACGACTGGACCTCAGGTCCCAACGGCGGAACGGAGCAGTGCTCGAACTGCGGGGCCATTCGGTCCCGGAACTACTGAGTCTCCACGGCCCGAACGGCCACGCGGTCGCAGTCCGCGCAGTCGGTCCGGCACGGGGCGCCGAAGTTGTTCATGCTCATGGACTTGCAGCGGACGCACACCAGACGCCTGCCACCCGGTGGGTCGTGACGCCACTCGTGATGGCCGCGGCGGCAGATCCCCGAGGGGAGGATGCGGGTGGGGTCGCTCGTGCTCATGAGGACACCGTAACCGTGGAGTACACGGACGGGGAAGGGTGCCTCCGGAACGTCACCGAATGCGCCGCATCCGACGGTTGGGGAGAAGTGCCCGACCGTCGGACGCGCGTCCGGCACCCGGGCCGGAGAAGGTTCCCCCGCGCCGTGATGGAGGGGGAACCCGTGTGGGAAGGGAAGGGGGAGACAGCGGACCACAAGTAGTTTAAGATTCAACTTGTTGCACTGAGTGGCCAGCCGGACGAGAAAGGGTGAAGGACATGGACGTGCGTCCCTCGGGGATTCACCACGTGACAGCGATCGCGAGCGACCCACAGGCCAACGCCGACTTCTACCTGAACGCGCTGGGCATGCGCATGGTCAAGCGGACGGTCAACTTCGACGCCCCGGAGACCTACCACTTCTACTACGGGGACCGCGCGGGCAATCCCGGCACCATCATGACCTTCTTCCCCTGGCCCGACGCGCCCAAGGGAAGGATCGGCGCAGGTCAGGCCACCACCACGACCTTCTCCGTCCCCGAGGGCTCCCTGGGCTGGTGGGCCGGGCACCTGGCCGCGCTGAACGTGCCCGCCTCCCGCCCGACCGAACGCGGTGAGGAGGACGTCCTCACCCTGCGGGACCCGGACGGACTCGTCATCGAGCTGGCCGCCAGCGCCGACCACCACGACACCGACCCCTGGGACGGGGGAGCGGTCCCCGTCGACCACGCCATCCGGGGTATCCGCGCCGTCACCCTCACCGAACACGACGCGGACGGCACCGCCCTGATGCTCGGTGACCAGCTCGGTTTCCACCTGCAGAGCGAGAACGGCAACCGGATGCGGTTCCGGACCAACGACACCGGCGACGGCGTCGGCACCATCGTCGACGTCGTGGCCGACCCCCGGGCCGAGCGGGGCGTGGTCGCCGCCGGAACCGTCCACCACGTCGCCTACCGTGCCCCGGACACACCCGTGCAGGAGTCCTGGCGCCAGCGCCTGGAGGACGACGGCGTGGGGGTCACCGAGATCCGCGACCGGACGTACTTCACGTCGATCTACTTCCGCGAGCCCGGCGGCGTGCTGCTGGAGATCGCCACCGACGGCCCGGGGTTCGACTACGACGAACCCCTGCTCGAACTGGGTCGCTCGCTGAAGCTGCCGCCGTGGCTGGAGCCCAGCCACGAACAGATCGCCGCCCGCCTGCCGCGTGTGGAGGTCGACCAGTGACCACACCCGCGACCTCGGTCGAGGACTTCGTCCACGTCTTCGAACCGGCCACCGCGCCGGACGCGCCGACCCTGCTTCTCCTGCACGGGACCGGCGCCGACGAACACGACCTGCTGCCCCTGGGACGTGCCCTGGCGCCGGGCGCCGCGCTGCTGTCCCCGCGCGGCAGGGTCGACGAGAACGGCATGAACCGCTGGTTCCGTCGTCTGCGGGAGGGGGTCTTCGACGTCGACGACCTCATCGGGCGCACCGCCGAGCTGGCCGCTTTCGTCGAGGCCGCCACCGAGGCCTATGACCTCGACCCCGCGCGGATCGTGGTGAGCGGGTTCTCGAACGGTGCCAACACGGGTGCCGGGCTGCTGCTGCTCCACCCCGGACTGGTCGCGGGCGCCGCGCTGTTCGCGGGCGGCGCCCCGCTCCAGGGGCGCGAACCCGCTCCGGTGGACCTGTCGGGGACGCGGGTGTTCCTCGGCAACGGCGTGGCCGACCCCATCACGACCATCGACCAGTCCCGCCTGCTCGCCTCCCAGCTGGGGGAGCGGGGCGCGCGGGTCCTGGTCCGGGAGCACGCCGGGGGACACCAGCTGACGCCGGAAGTGCTGGCCGAGGCCCGGGACTGGTTCGCCCACGAGGAGTTCTGAGCTCGCCCCGAGGGACAGGCACGGGGGCCTGGCCCTCGGGGACCGCCCAGCCGCGGTGACGCCCCCTGCACCCGGGCGTCACCGCTTCTCTTCGGCCAAAAGTGAATCTACGTCGTAAAGCTGGCCGTTCCAATGGGTGTGCGCCCCTGGAAGCAACGAGGCAGCAACGCACGAAACCATTCCAACCTGTGTAAGGGGACCACCGCTCCGGTCCCGTGACAAAGCGGTACGCGTCAGTGGCTAGATTGGCTCGCGCCCCGTTCCCCGTCATGGAAGACACCCGATGATCCTCTCTTCTCACACCGCACGGCTCCGGTGATGGACCCCGAAATCCTCGGACTGCTGTTGCTCGCAGCCGTCGCCGCGGGCTGGATCGACGCCGTCGTCGGGGGAGGGGGCCTGCTCCTGCTCCCGGCCCTCATGGTCGCCGCCCCCAACGCGCCCCTGGCCACGCTGCTGGGCACCAACAAGCTCGGCGCCGTCTTCGGCACCACCTCCGCGGCCATCGCCTACGCCCGCAAGGTGAGGATCGACCGCCGTGTTGTGGTCCCCACCGCCGGGCTGGCCCTGCTCGGTTCCGGGCTGGGCGCCGCCCTGGCCACGGCGCTCACCGCCGACGTGCTCAAACCGATCATCATGGTCGTCCTGGCCGGGGTCGCCCTGCTGGTGGTGTTCCGACCCGCCATGGGCACCTCACCCAACCCGGCCCTGCGCACCCGCAACCGGATCCTGGCGGCCCTGGCCCTGGCCGGGGTCGGCGTGAGCTTCTACGACGGCATCATCGGCCCCGGCACGGGCGTGTTCCTGATCATCGCCTTCACCGCGGTGCTGGGCATGGACTTCCTCCAGGCCTCCGCCTCGGCCAAGATCGTCAACGTGTGCACCAACCTCGGCGCCCTGGTGGTCTTCGGGCTCGGCGGCCACGTGGACTGGCTGCTGGGCCTCGGGCTGGCGGTCTGCACGATCCTGGGAGCCCAGGTCGGCGCCCGCATGGCCCTCCAGCGGGGATCGGGGTTCGTCCGCGGGGTCCTGCTCGTGGTGGTGCTCGCCCTGCTCGCCCGCATGGGCTGGGACGTCTTTGCCTGAGCGCACGGGTCCCGGCTGCCCACCACCGAGGCAACCGGGCCCGGCCGTACCGGCCCCTACACCGCCGGGTCGGCCCCGCCCGTCAGCGCCGCCGTGACGTCCTCGATGATCCGGTGGGCCCCGTGGTAGTTGGCCGACCCCCAGAAGTCGTGGTCCACCCGGTACACCCGTTCGTCCTCGACAGCCCCCAGGTTCGCCCACAGTCCGCCGGAGAAGGTGGTGGGCGCGTCCGGATACCCGGAACCGGCCAGGACGAACACCGCGTCACCGTCCGCCCGGTCGAGGTCCTCGTAGCTGTGCGGGATGAAGTCGGTGTCGCCCCCGCCCTCCACCTGGGTGTCCGGGCGGGCGAAGCCCAGGTCCGCCACGATCTGCCCCGGGAACGACTCCGGTGTCTCCAACCGGATCTCGGTGTCGCTCTGCAGACGCACCAGGGACAACTCGGTCCCGGCCGGATCCACCCCGGCCCCGGCCAGGTCGGTCCGGGCCCGTTCGATCGCCGCGTCATAGGAGGCCACCGCCTCCTCGGCCCCGTCCTGCGCGTCCAGGATCCGTGCGACCTCCTCCAGATGACCGCGCCAGGAACCGGTCCCCTCCCACTCCACAAGGACCGTGGGCGCGATCGCCTCCAGGTGGTCCACCATCTTGGCCTGGGTGCCGTTCGGCGTGCTCACCCCGATGATGAGGTCGGGCGCGGCGTTGGCCAGCTCCTCGATGTTGACGTCGTCCTCCACGGGCGAGCTGGTCACCAGGGTCAGTTCGGCGCCGTCCGCGTCTTCGGGTAGGAAGGGAGCCAGGCCCTGGTCGGCCTCACCGGGGGTGCCCATGGTTGCGACCGCGTCGTGGCCCAACAGGGTCAGGGCCGCAAGGGTGGGGCGCCACAGTACGGCGATCCGCTCGGGGGAGTCGGGGATCTCCACGCTCCCGTTGGCGCCCTCGACCGTCCGGGTGCCGCCGGACCCACCGTCGGCACCGACGTCGGAACCCACGCCTTCGGAGCCGCAGGCGGTCAGCGTCAGGGCCCCGGCCAGGGCGAACACGCTCAGAGAGCGCGACGGGCGTGTGAGTTCGGGCATCTGAGGGGACCCTTCCGTGCGAACAGGATGTAGGTAAGGCTAACCTGTCCGGGTGGGTTTTGGCCGATTCCGACCAGGACCTCCGCGACGCTCCGCCGGTCCCACCACGGGCGAGCCTCTCCACAACACACCCAGCACACCCAGTAAGACGAACGGGGAACCCGTGGCCCTGCGCGCGCCCGCGCCAACGCGCCCCACCCTCACCAGACGCGTCATCCGCCCCATCGGCCTCATCATCGCCCTGGGCGTTCTCGCCGTCTGCGCGCTCCTCAGTATCACTGTCGGGGCCAAACCCATCCCCGGTGCCGACGTGTGGGCCGCCCTGACCAACTACGACGGCTCCTACGACCACGACGTCATTCGCACCCTGCGCGTCCCCCGCACGATCATCGGGATCTTCGTCGGCGCCGCGCTGGGGCTGGCTGGTGCCCTCATGCAGGCCCTGACCCGTAACCCCCTGGCCGAACCCGGCATCCTCGGAATCAACTCCGGTGCCGCGGCGGCCGTGGTCGTGGCCGCCTTCGTCTTCGGCGCCAGCGGCTCCTCCCTGGTCTGGCCCGCCTTCCTCGGCGCGGCCATCGCCGCGATCGCCGTCTACGCCCTGGGCTCACGCGGCCGCGCCAGCGCCACCCCCGTGCGCCTGGCGCTGGCCGGAACGGCGCTGGCCGCCGTCCTCCAGGGGATCATCCACGGCGTCATCGTCCTCAACGACTTCGTCTTCGACCGCATCCGGTTCTGGCAGGTCGGCTCGCTGACCGGACGCGACCTCGACCTCTTCCTCCAGGTCGCGCCCTTCCTCATCGTCGGCATCCTGGTGACCCTGGCCCTGGGTCCCTCCCTGAACGCCATGGCCCTGGGTGACGACCTCGCCGCCACCCTGGGCGCCAGGATCCCCCTGATCCGAGCCGGAACGGCCGTGGGCGTCATCCTGCTGTGCGGAGCCGCCACCGCCGCGGCCGGACCCATCTGGTTCGTGGGCCTGATCATCCCCCACGCCGCCCGCGTGATCACCGGCCCCGACCAGCGCTGGCTCCTGCCCTACGCGGCCGTCCTTGGCGCCATCCTGCTCACCGCCGCCGACACCGTCGGACGTGTCATCCTGCCCAGCTCCGAACTGGAGGTCGGCATCATCACCGCACTCGTCGGGGCGCCCCTGTTCATCGCCCTGGTCCGCAGCAGAAAGATGGCCCAGCTGTGAGCGACACCCTGACACACCCAGCCCGCACCGGCGGGCCCGAGCGCCTCACCCCTCGCGGCACCCGCGCCTGGCGCTCCCGCGGCGGCCGGGTCTCCTTCCTGATGCGCCCGCGCACCCTCGTGATCAGCCTGACCCTGATCGCCCTCACGCTGGCGACCCTGGTCGTGTCGGTGGCGGTCGGCGACTACGAGATCCCGCTCTCGGCGGTCCCCGCCGCCCTCATGGGGTACGGCGAACGGCTCGACGTGTTCTTCGTGCAGGGGGTGCGCCTGCCCCGGGCGCTGACCGCCATCGGTGTGGGAGCCGCCCTGGGCATCGCCGGGGCCGTCTTCCAGAGCCTGTCCCGCAACGTCCTGGGCAGTCCCGACATCATCGGGTTCACCTCCGGTGCCGCCACCGGTGCCGTGGCCGCCATCCTCATCCTGGGCGCCGGACGGGTGGTGGTCTCACTGGGGGCCGTCGCGGGCGGTCTGATCACCGCCGGTGTCGTGTACCTGCTGGCCATGAAGAACGGTGTCCAGGGGTACCGGCTGGTCCTGGTCGGCATCGGTATCAGCGCCATGCTGGCCTCGGTACGCGACTACCTCATGACCCGCGCCGAACTCACCGACGCCCTGGGCGCGCAGATCTGGATGATCGGCAGCCTCAACGGCCGGGGGTGGAGCGAGACCGCCGCCGTGTGGATCGGCCTGGTGGTGCTGGCCCCGGTCATCTTCGCTGTGGGGCAACGCCTGCGCTTCCTGGAGCTGGGCGAGGACACCGCCCGGGGCCTGGGCGTGAACGCGCAGTCCACGCAGATCATCGCCCTGGCCGCCGCCAGCGCCCTGACCGGTGCGGCCATCGCCGTGGCCGGGCCGATCGGCTTCGTGGCCCTGGCCGCGCCCCAGCTGGCCCGGCGCCTGACCCGCACCGGCGGCACCACCCTGGTCGGGGCCGCGCTCATGGGTGCCGCGTTGCTGGTCCTGGCCGACCTCGTCGCCATGCGCCTGTTGGCTCCCACCCAGCTACCCGTGGGGGTCGTCACCGCCGTCATCGGCGGCAGCTACCTCATCTGGCTGCTCTACACCGAATGGCGCGGTGGCCGGGCCTGACCGTCCGCGCCCCGCATCCTGTTCCCAAGCCGCCACCGCCGAGCCGCACCCGAAAGAGAACGATGACCGACGACGCCAGCAACCGCCTCTCGGGCCAGGACCTCACCCTGTCCTACGACCAGCGCGTCATCTCCCGCGACCTGGCCGTGCGCATCCCCGACAACTCCTTCACGGTCATCGTCGGGCCCAACGCGTGCGGCAAGTCGACGCTGTTGCGCGCGCTGTCGCGCACGCTCAAGCCCGCGCAGGGCAACGTGCTCCTGGACGGGCAGGTCATCAGCTCCTACCCGGCCAAGGAGGTGGCCCGCCGGTTGGGCCTGCTGCCGCAGTCCTCCATCGCCCCGGACGGCATCGGTGTGGCCGACCTGGTGGCCCGGGGCCGGTTCCCGCACCAGAGCTTCCTGCGCCAGTGGTCCTCCCAGGACGAGGCCGTGGTCGCCGAGGCGATGGCGGCCACCGGGATCAGCGCGCTGGCCGACCGGTCCGTGGACGAGCTGTCCGGTGGCCAGCGCCAACGGGTGTGGCTGGCCATGGTCCTGGCCCAGCAGACCCCGCTGCTGCTGCTGGACGAGCCCACCACGTACCTGGACATCGCCCACCAGATGGACATGCTCGACCTGTGCGCCGACCTGCACGCCGAGCAGGGGCACACCCTGGTCGCGGTCCTGCACGACCTCAACCACGCATGCCGCTACGCCACCCACCTGATCGTGATGAAGGACGGTGAGATCGTGGCCGAGGGCGAACCCGCCACGGTGGTCACCGCCGACCTGGTGGAAAAGGTGTTCGGGCTGCCGGTGCGGATCATCCCCGACCCCGAGACCCACACGCCGATGATCGTCCCGGTCGACCGCAGGGGCAGGGGCCGCGAGGGCCACTGAGGAGTGCGTCCGGTCCGACCGGACCGGACGCGCCCCGCTCAGCGCTCCAGGAGACCGCGCAGGTGCGCCACCACCCCGGCCGGGTCCTGCTCGGCCATGAAGTGTCCGCTGTTCACCGTGGCGTGCCGCAGGTCGCTGGCCCACGCGCCCCACAGCGCGGCGGCGTCGTACCCCAGGGCCGTGCCCCAGTCCTGCTGGAGCACCGTCACCGGCATCCGAAGCCGTCGCCCGGCGGCCCGGTCGGCCTCGTCGTGCTCGACGTCGATCCCGGCCGAGGCACGGTAGTCGGCCACGATCGAGTCCACCGCCCCGGCACTGGCGTCCAGGTAGGCCCGGCGCACCTCGCCCGGGATCGCGCCCGGCTCGGTGGCCCACGCGTCCAGGAAGTATCCGAAGAACTCCTCCGCGCTGGCGGAGATCATCCGCTCTGGCAGACCCGGAGGCTGGGCCATCAGGTACAGGTGGAAGCCGACCGCGCCGCGCACCCCGCTCAGCGCCTCCCACATGTCCAGGGTCGGCAGCACGTCCAGGCTGGCCAGGTGCGTGACCACGTCGGGGTGGTCCAGGCCGGTGCGCACGGCCACCAGCGCCCCGCGGTCGTGACCGGCCAGCGCGAACCTGTCGTGGCCCAGGGCCCGGGCCAGCTCCACCACGTCCGCGCCCATGGTCCGCTTGGAGTAGACCTCGGGCCCGGTCGCCTCGGGCTTGTCGCTGTCCCCGTATCCGCGCAGGTCAGGGCAGATCACCGTGTGGTCGGCCGCCAGGTCGGCGGCCACGTGCCGCCACATCAGGTGGGTCTGCGGAAACCCGTGCAGCAGCACCAGGGGCGGCCCCGACCCTCTAACAGCCACGTTCAGCGACACCTCGGGCGCCACCCCCACCCGCTCGTACTCGAATCCCTCGATGACCGGAGCCATACGTCCGCCTCTCACTCGTTCCTTCCGGGGTCGAACCCAGCCTGTCGCCCCCCGATGAGCAACCGATGAGCGACCGCACGGGCTGGCGCACGGGTGCGCTCGGCCGTGGGACCACCCCCCGCCGCTCACGGTCGGAGGCCGCCCCCCACTGGACATCAACAGTCACGATCGACACCCCCGGGCCCGGCCGGAGCGCGCCACGGACCCGCGTAGGCGCCGCGCCCCGGACCGCGTCATCGCTGACCAGCCGGTACCTTGACCACGACGCACACGAACAACACGGGGGAGGGGTGCCGGTGCGGGTCGCCTTCGGGGTGCTCGGCCCCGTCACCGCCTGGGACGGGACCGGGGAGGAACTCGCGCTGCGCGGACCGCGCCACCGCGCGGTCCTGGCACGACTGATCCTCGCCCGCCGCCGCGTCGTGCCCGTCGACCTCCTCGTCGACGACCTGTGGGAGGGAGCCCCGCCTCCCGGGGCCACCAGCGCCGTGCGCACCTTCGTCGCCGCGCTCCGCCGCGCACTGGAACCCGACCGGCCACCGCGCACCCCCGCCACCCTGCTCACCACCCGGGGCCCCGGCTACGCCCTCGACGCCGCCCCCGACACCGTCGACGCCTGGATGTTCGAACAACGCCTCCAGCGCGCCGCCGCCCTGCCTCCCGAACAGGCCCTGCCCCGACTCCAGCAGGCCCTGGACCCCTGGCGCGGCCCCGCCTACGCCGACTTCCCCGAAGCCCCCTGGGCCCGCACCGAACGCGCCCGCCTGGCCGAACTGCGCCTGGGAGCCCTCGAACACCTCGCCCGCACCCGACTGGACCTGGGACTGGCCGCCCGGGCCGCCCCCGACCTGGACGCCCACGTGGCCGAACACCCCTGGCGCGAGGACGCCTGGCGACTGCTGGCCCTGGCCCTGTACCGCACCGGCCGCCAAGGGGACGCCCTGGGAGTGCTCCGCCGGGCCCGGTCCCTGCTCGTGGAGCAGTTGGGCGTGGACCCCGGACCCGCACTACGCCGTCTGGAACAGGACATCCTGCGCCAGGCCGCCCATTTGGACCCCGACACCTTCGCGGAGCCTCGTCCGCGCGGGACCACCGGCACCCCTCCGCTCGGCCCGCCCTCCCATGGCCCCGGCTCGTCACGGCCCGCGGACGAGGGGGACGACCTCGGCGACCAGCTGTGGAACCGGGCGGCGGACGCCTACCGGCGCACCGTCACACCAGGAGCGCGGGTCCGGCTCGAGTCCACCGTCAGCCTGCTGCGGGACCTCGCCGTCACCGGCCCCGAGGGGCTGCTCACCGCCCGTGCGCAGCGCCTGGCCGCCGTCACTGCCGCCGAGGAACTCGGCGACCCCCTCCTGACCGCGCGGGTGATCGGCACCTACGACGTCCCCGCCAACTGGACACGGGTGGACGACCCCGAACGCTCCGCCCGGGTGGTCGCCGCCGCCGAACGCACCCTGGCCGCCCTGCCCGACACCGGGCACGAGGGCGCCCGCGCCCGGCTGTCAGCCACCGTCGCCCTGGAGTCGCGCGGCACCCGTGGAGCACGGGGACCCGAGGCGGCCTCCGAGGCGGAACGGCTCGCCAGGGACCTGGGCGACCCCACCCTGCTGGCCTTCGCCCTGAACGCCCGCTACATGCAGACCTTCCACCGGACCGGGCTGGCACCCGAGCGCGACGCCCTGGGCTCCGAGCTCATCGCCCTGGCCACCCGGCACGACCTCGTCACCTTCCGGATCCTGGGCCACCTGATCCGGGTGCAGTCCCTGTCCGCGCTGGCTGACTGGTCGGGCGCCGACCAGCACGACCGGGCCGCGCTGGAGCTGGGGGAGCGCCACGAACGCCCGCTGACCGTGGTCTTCTCCCGCTGGTACCGGGCCCTGCGGGCCGCCGCCGATCCCCGGGTCACGTCAGAGAGCGCTCTCAGCGCCCTGCGCGACGCCTCCGCCGGGCTGCGCGGCGCGGGTATGCCCGGACTCGAACACGGACTGGAGCCCCTGGCGCTGCTGTGCCTGCGTCTGCGGCGTGGACTGCCCGCTCCCACCGGCACCGACGTCGACTACGGCCCCCACGAACCCTGGGCCCGCCCCCACGTGCTGCTCGCCCGACACCGGACCGACGAAGCCGCAAGCGCGCTGTCGAGCCTGCCGGAGCCACCGCGCGACCTGTTGTTGGAGGCCCGCTGGGCGTTGGCCGCCCGTGCCGCCATGGCCCTGGGGGACCGTGCCCTGATGCGGCGGGCCCTGACCGAGCTCACCCCGGCCGTCGCAGAGGAGGCCGGCGCGCAGACCGGGATACTCACCCTGGGTCCGGTGGCCGACCACCTCGACGCCCTTCGGCGGGCTCTGGGCACCTGAGTGGAACCTTTGGGACATTTGAGACTTCTTGTCTCCACCCCCGGGGCTGGACCCCAAAAGTATCAACAGGCGAGTGGAAGGTTGAACTTGAGGGAGAGCCTGGCTGGACGCCCCGGGCGGGGGCCGAAGCCCCCGCCACCCGGCTAGGCGCCCGACAACTCCAGACGCAACACCAACGACACCAGCTCCACCACGACCTCCTTGACGGACTCCCGCTCACGGGCGTCACACAACAACACCGGGACCCCCTCGGCCACGTCCAACGCCACCCGCACGTCCTCCGCGCGATGCGTGCGCTGACCGTCGAAACAGTTCACCGCCACCACGAACGGCACCCCACGCGACTCGAAGAAGTCGATCGCGTCGAAGGAGTCGGCCAACCGCCGCGTGTCAGCCAGCACCACCGCGCCCAACGCCCCCTGCGCCAACTCCTCCCACATGAACGAGAACCGCCGCTGACCCGGTGTCCCGAACAGGTACACCACCGTCGACTCGTCCAACGTGATCCGACCGAAGTCCAACGCCACCGTCGTCGTGGTCTTGCCCTCCACCCCGTCCAGATCGTCCACACCCACGCTCTCGGAGGTCATCACCTCCTCGGTGTGCAACGACTCCACCTCACTCAACGCCGAGACCAGCGTCGTCTTGCCCGCCCCGAAACCACCCGCGACCACGATCTTCAACGTGTCCGGAACGGGACCACCCTGGGCCACAGAGCCCTCCATCAACACCTCACAACTCCCGGATGCGTTCCAGGACGGAACGCAACGTCCGCGCGTCCGGCCGCTCCCTCTCCCAGTCCGAGGTGTGCACCACCACCAGACCCTGATCCAGGAGATCGGCCAACAGGACCCGCAACACCCCCAACGCGAACCCCGAACGCGAAGCCACCTCCGCCACCGACACCGGGCGCGCACACACCGACAGGATCAGCTCCAACTCCGGGTCCACCTCCCGCCGATCCACCGACGGAACCGCCACTACCTGCGAAGTCATCGAGAAATCCGACCGCGAGGGACGCGTACGGCCCCCCGTCAACGAGTACGGGCGAATCAGACTCGACTCCCCCGACCACCCCTCCTCCGCAGGCACCGACCTCACCCCGCACCTCCCCGCCTCCGGGGCAGCGCCGACAGGTACGGACCCACCTGCCGCACCAGACGGTTCACCTCGAAGGCCGCCTGCCCCATGTCACACGAGGCGTCCGCCACCAACGCCAACTGCGCGCCCTGCCCAGCGGGCAGCACGAAGAAGAACACGTTGTCCATCTCCACCACGCACTGGCGCACCTCGGCCGCGCCCACCTGCGCACGCGCACCCCGCGCCAGACTCGCGAACCCCGACGCGATCGCCGCCAGCCGCTCACCCTCCTCGCGCTCCACACCAGCCGAACACGACAGCAGCAACCCGTCCGCCGACAGCAACAGCGCCTGACGCGCCCCCGCCACCCTCTCCACCAGGTCACCCATCAACCAGTCCAGCCTCTGACCCGCGGACGCCCCGTCCACACCGCTCCGCCCCTCAGCCGTGGTCCCAGCCGACACCGACATCACCCTTCCGCACTCTCACCGTGGCGCGACCCCTGCTCGGGCACACCCTCCGCTGCCTCCTCGCCGGTGGACACCGCACGTCCGCGCTCCGTACCGGCCTGGAAGGCACTCATCATGGACCTGATCTCCGACAGCGAACGCTGCCCGCCGGTGACCCGCTCCGGCCCCGGGCCGGGCCCGTCGTCACCGGCCTCCGCCACCCCCGGGGCTGGGGGAGGGGTCGAGCGTCGACGCTGACGCACGGGCAACCCCATGTAGGTGCCCTCCGGCGTGGGGGAGGGGGTCGGCCCGCTCTGCCCCTCCTTCCCGGGAACGACCACGGGCCGGGCACCCTGGGCGACCGAACCCACCTCGTCCGTGCCGCGATCCCCCGGGCGGACCCGACGGGCCAAGGGCGGCGTACCGACGTTGGGGGCCACGGAGACGGCTCCAGCCGTGGGGGAGTGGCCCGGGGCCTCCTCACCCGCGCCGATGCGTCCGCCATGGGGATCGACCCCCTCCCCAACGCCCTGCGGGCCCACCGGCTCGACACGGCGCATCGGTCCGCCCTGGTGGTCGCGCTCCACCAGCACCGGACCGGGAAGACGCACCAGCGCCCTCGTCCCCTGGTACGGGCAGGCCCGCAACTCCACCACGAACCCGTGCCGCGCCGCGATGGTGGCCACCACGAACAACCCCAGCTGCGAGTCCTCCCGCATCCGCGCCAGATCGAACCGCGGCGGCTCGGCCAGCAACGCGTTCGCGGACTCCAGCTGGCCGACGGTCATGCCCAACCCCTCGTCCTCGACCTCCACCAGGCAGTCGCCGCCCTCCAACGCCCGACCGCCCACGGACACCTCCGTCCCCGGAGGCGAGAAGGACGCCGCGTTCTCCAGCAGCTCCGCGACCAGCCGTACCAGATCCGACCCCGCCTCCCCGGACAGCGCCACCCGCGGAAGGGCCAACACCCGCACCCGGGCGTAGTCCTCGATCTCGCCGGCCGCAGCCCGCACCGCCTCGTGCAACCCCACCGACGCGCCACCGGGACGTGAGGGACGGTCACCGCTGAGCAGCATCAGGTTCTCGGCGTTGCGCCGCATCTGCGTGCTGAAGTGGTCGATCCGAAACAGCGACTCCAGCACCTTGGGGTCGGTCTCGCTCCGCTCCAACCGGTCCAGCAGCGACAACTGCCGGTGCACCAGCGACTGCGTACGCCGCGTGATGTTGCGGAACACGTTGCGCACGCCCGCCCGCACCTGCGCCTCCTCCACGGCCGCGACCACCGCTGCCCGCTGGGCGTCGTCGAAGGCCTCTGCCACCTGCCCGAGCTCGTCACGCCGCTCACCCGCCAACCGGGGCGCCTCGACGTCCACGTCCACGCTCTCGCCCGACCGCAGCCGCGCCGTCACCTGCGGGAGCCGGAAGCGGGCGTGGTGCAGAGTGTGCGTTCGCAGGTCCTGGAGACGGCGCCCGAGCCGCTGGGAGCCGGTCACAGCCACCACGACCGAGGCCAGGGCCACCGCGAGCGCGACCACACTCACCAGCAGCACGCTCAGGAGCAGATCCCGGGAGTGCGCGTGGCCCGTCTCCACGATCTCGACCATCCGCGCGTGCTCGACCGCGCGCAGGCGCTCGTCGAGGGCTCCGGTGGCCTCGCTCCAACTGCGGGAGTCGACGGGGACGCGGGTGTCGGGTCCGCCGGGGTTGCCGATGACGATGTCCTGGAGGTTGTACACCGAACGCTTCTGGGCGGAGCCGTTGAGTTCCTTGTAGTCCTGGCTGCGATGGCTGCCGGTGGCGGGCTCCACCTGGGTCCAGGTGTGGCGCTGGGCGCCCGCGGCGGACGCGAACCGTGTGTGGGCCCGGGCCGTGAAGGAGTCGGTGGCCATGGAGTGCGCCAGGACGGCGTCCTGCTGGCTGAGGTACTCGCGGGAGCGCAACAGGGAGGTGAGCGAGCGCAGGTGGGGGGAGAGGGCGACGTCGGTGCGGTCGACCTGGGCGTCCCAGATCTCCAGCCCGGACTCGATCATGCGGTTGTAGGGCTGGGCGGCGACCTCCAGGGCGTCGACTCCGGGATCGAGGGTGTCGACCACCTCGGTGCGGTGGCGTTCCAACAGGTTGAGCTGGCTCTGGAGGGTGAGGACCTCGGCGGGCAGGTCGCCGCGGCCGAACCGGCCCAGGGCCCGGTCGAGGGTGAGAGCGCTCTCGTCGGTGGCGGTTCGGGCGGCCTCGAGCTGGTCGAGTTCGCCGCGCGTGGGCCGGTGGGCCACGCCCATGGTGGCGCGCCGCTCCCGCTGAAGGTGGGTGAGGACGTCCACGACGGGCTCGCCGACCTCGTCGATGAAGGCCGTGGTGGCGCCCAGATCGCGGATGTCCGTGGCCAGGACGGTGCTGAAGACCGCCCACAGGGCCAGCAGGGCGGTGCTGGGGAGGAGCACCAGGCTGACCATGCGGGCACGAAGCGAGGAGCGCTTCTCGTTGGGCATGGGCTCGCTTCCGGGGGGAGGGGCGCGCGTGGCTGGTGGAGGAAGCCGGTGAGGGGGAGGGGTGGAGTTTCCCAGAGCTAACCGCTCCGAGAGGGGATTTGCAAGGTTTCGTGGATGGCCGGGTGCGGATGTGACGGTAAGGACGCAGGACATCTCGTGGGGTGCTTCACGGGGTACTGATTCGTTCCTTATAAATCTACGTCGTAAAGGTGTCGCGCCCTTTCAGGGAAAAGCCAGAGCAACAACACAAAGGAGCGGCTCACGCCGCACCGAACAACCCAAGGCATTCGCCCTGCGTCCCGTTTGGGGGAGGGATGTCCCCCTGTGTGGCGGGACACCGCTCGCGGAACCGGCAGCGGACGGCGACCGGTACCGGCCAATCGTGGATTGGCCCCGAAACCGGCACCCTGCGTCAGTGCTCATCCCAGGCTGGTACCACCGACTGGTCCTGGATCGCGTGCACCGTGACGGGGAGCCCGCCACCGAACGGGCGCGGCATCGCCACCCTGGGCGGTCAGGTCCGCCACCCCCGCACCACCATCGCCCCGGACGATCGCACTCTCCCTGGGCACGGTCCTGGTCGTGTACCTGACGGCCGGCACCGGCATGCTCATGCCGTTCCCGTTCCCACGAGGCCGCCGAGGCCCGACCACCGCCCACCCGAGGGAAGGGGTCGCGCGGGGTGAATTCGGATCGGCGCACGCCTGGTCCATCAGTGGCCCCGGAGCACAGCCGAACGTGGCCCGTCGTGCGAGCCCAGTGTGGTCAGGGGCTCCCTGGGCCGTTCTGGCGGCCAACGTTTGTTGGGGGTGGGGTCGGTGTGGGTAAGGGCCTGGCACGGACCGTGTGGTGAGTGTGTTGGGGGAGCGATGGCTGTTCTGAGTGAGGAAGAGATCCGGGACGGGCTGGGTCGACTGGTGGGCTGGGAGTGGGACACCGAGGAGTCGGTGATCCGTCGATCCGTACGGTTGGTGGGTTTCCTGGAGGCGGTGTCACTGGTGAACGAGGTGGCGCAGGCCGCCGAGCAGGCAGGGCACCACCCGGACATCGACATCCGCTACGACACGGTCTCGTTGGCGTTGAGTACGCACGACGAGGGTGGGGTGACGGAGAAGGACATGGCGTTGGCGGCCCGGGTGGACGAGTTGGTCGAGGGGACCGCACGGGTGGCGGAGTGAGTTCCCGTCCGGTGCGTTGAGCGCGACACCGGGCCCGGGGGCTGCCTCAAGGGGCGGCTGCCCGGGCCGCGGTGTGTCCCGGGGCGGGCCGATGCGTTCGCCGGGTCGCTGAGGGGCCACCTGGGGGCGGGGACGGGCACACATCTGCGAGGGGTGGGGCGGGACACGGCGTCGGGGAGCGCGGCCAGGAGGGTGGGGGCGACGCCGCGACGGTGTCGCCGATCTCCGCGAAGTGGGCGCCACCAGGTACGGGTGGTGCGTTCGGCTGCGTTGGTGGTGGGGGCTCACAGCGCAGGTGGGGTGCGCCCCGGGGGCGTGGGTGTGCCGCTCGGACCACTGGTGCCGCTCAGCGGCGAGGGGGATGTGGTGGCGCGGCCGGTGCGCTCGCTCACCGTGGGTGTTCCCGCGGTGTCGCGGTGGGGGACCCTCCGCCGTCTGGGCCCGACTGGGGCGCGGCGGGGGTCGTGCCAGTGCGGTGGTGGTCAGCGTAGGCGGGCGCGGCGCATCTTTCCGGAGGCGGTGCGGGGGAGTTCGTCGGTGAATTCCACGGTGTGGGGTGCGGCGTGGGGTGCGAAGCGGGCGCGGACCCATTCGCGGAGTTCCTCGGCGAGTTCGGGTGTTGCGGTGTGTCCCGGTGCCAGGACCACGCGGGCGCCGACGAGGTGTCCGGCGAGGTCGTCGGGGATGGCGTAGACGCCGCTCTCCTCGACGGCGGGGTGGGCGTTGAGGACGGCTTCGACCTCGGTGGGGCCGATGCGGTAGCTGCGGGTGATGATGGCGCCGTTGTCGCGGGTGGAGAAGTGGAGGTTGCCCTGGCGGTCCATGATGCCGGTGTCGCCGGTGAGGTGGTAGGTGCGTTCGGGTGAGAAGCGGATGTCGATGGTGTTCTCGTAGCCGAGGTAGCTGTCGAACCAGTCGAGGGGGCTCTGGGCGTGGTCGATGGCGATGCGGCCGTAGGCGCCCAGGGGTGCGGGTTCGTCGGTGATGGCTTCGAGGACCTGGATGTTCCAGCCGGGCAGGGCTGGGCCGATGGCTCCTGGGGGTGTGGTGGTGGCGGGGTCGGGGAGGTCGCCGTTGGGGAGTCCGGCGCACCAGCCGAGTTCGGTCTGGCCGTAGTGGTCGCGGACGGGGACGCCGAAGAGGTCGGTGGCCCAGTCGATGACGTCGGGGGAGAGGGGTTCTCCGGCGCTGGCCATGCGTTGGACGACGATCTCGGGCGGGAGGGTCTTGGTGGCGGCGCGCAGGGTGCGGTAGGTGGTGGGGTCGGAGGCGAAGTTGGTGACCTGGTAGAGGCCCAGGACGTCGAGGGTGAGTTCGGGGTCGAAGAATCCGGCGCGTAGGGCGAGGGAGTTGTGTCCGGCGAGGAGTGGGGAGATGAGGCCGTGGTAGAGGCCGTAGGCGGAGCCGGGGTCGGCGGTGTTCCAGTAGACGTCGTCTTCGTCCACGCCGAGGCCGAAGTGGTGGTAGGCGTGCATGGCGGACAGGGCGCGGGCGGGGACGCGGACGCCTCGGGGTGGGCCGATGAGGTTGGAGACGTAGACGGTGGCGATGTCGCCGTTTCCGGTGGTGGTGTGGGGGGTGGTGTGTGGGGGGTGTTGGCTGAGGGTGGTGAGGGTGTGGTCGCCGTCGCGGAGGGGGTGGGTGCCGGTGGTGGCGATGTTCCAGGTGGGGTGGGCGGGTGTGTGGGGGGTGGGGTCGAGTTTGGTGCGGTATTCGTCGGCGCAGATGACGAGGCGGGTGTTGGAGTCGGTGAGGCGTTGGGTGATGGCGGAGGGGGCGAAGGAGGACAGGAGGGGGACGAGGACGGCGCCGAGGCGCCAGGTGGCGAGGGCGGTGACGGTGAGGTCGATGCCCTTGGGGAGGAGGGTGGCGATGCGGTCGCCGGGTTGGATGCCGCGGTGGGCGAGGCCGGTGGCGAGGGTTTGTGAGCGTTCGCGGAGTTGGCCGTAGGTGAGGGTGGTGGGTTCGAGGGTGGGGCCGATTTCG
Source organism: Nocardiopsis sp. B62 (assembly GCF_018070675.1). Classification (NCBI taxonomy): domain Bacteria; kingdom Bacillati; phylum Actinomycetota; class Actinomycetes; order Streptosporangiales; family Nocardiopsidaceae; genus Nocardiopsis; species Nocardiopsis sp. B62. The sequence goes on from NZ_JAGPXK010000001.1 coordinate 214,583, forward strand.
GTGGTGGCGATGGTGTCGGGGTCGTGGCGGTCGCAGAGGAGGTGGGCCACCGACGTGGTGGGGGTGTCGTAGGTGGCGATCCAGTCGCGCAGGAGTTGCGCTGGGTCGGACATCGGTGGTGTTCCTCGTTTTCGGTGGGTGTGGTGTTGCTTGGTGGGTTACCACAACACTATGCGCACCTGGTGTGGTGTTGTGGGTCTGGTCTCATCGGGGGTGGGTGAGGCGCGGGTGGTTTGGTGTTTTTGCGGGTTTTTGGGGTTGGTGTGCTTCTTCCCTTGGGGTGGGTGGGGGCGACAGGATGTGTCGCATGGACAGTGCGCGTGTGGTGGATCGGTTCGGGCTCGACGCGGGTGTGAGGGAGTGGCTGGAGGCCTGCGAGGGGTTGCCGGAGCCGGAGGTGGGGTTGAGGGTGCCCTCGAGGGCAGAGGCCGCCGAGGTGTTGGACATGTTCGTCCTGGCCGAGGACGACCGTGCGGAGCTGGAGGCGTTGTGGCCGGGGACTCCGGGCGTGGACGGCGGGTGGCCTGAGGAGCTGTGGCACCTGGTGGGGTGCATGTACCGGCGGTTGTGGGCGGACGCGGATCTGCCGGTGGGGGTGTGGCGTCCCTGGCCGACGCTGGTGGAGGCCGAGGACGCTCGGGTGCGGGTGGCGTCGTTGTGGGCGTTCGTGGCGATGGTGCCCGAGCAGCTTCGGCGGCACGCGTTGCGCGGCATCGACCGGTCGGTGACGGTGGCGTCCCTGGCCGATGTGGGTGTACAGGTGCGGCGGTCGCGGTGGTTGTTCGGTCGGTTGAGTGTGGAGACGGCGGCCTGGGTGGCGGCGCAGTTCCGTGGCCGGTTGTTCTGGGTGGGGGGTCTTCAGCTGGAGCCGGCGCTGTTGGGGGATCAGGGGCCGGTGCGCTGGTATTCGGAGGAGGAGGCCGCGGCGATGGGTGCGGGGTTGGCTCCGGGTGATCCGGTGCTGCGGTTGCACATCCCTTCGGGTGGGTTGGATCCGGACGCGGTGAGTGAGGCGTTGGCGTTGGCGGGCCCCTTCGCGCGGGAGCAGTTGGGGGTGGATGCTCGGGTGGCCACGTGCACGTCGTGGCTGTTGGATCCGTGGTGGGAGCGGGCGTTGGGGGAGGGGTCCAACATCGTGCGGTTCCAGCGCAGGTTCACGCTGGTGGACGAGGGGGCGCCCGGGGAGGGTGACGTGTTCCGGTTCGTGTTCGGGATGCCCCGGGTGGAGGTGGAGCGTGCGCCGCGTCGGACCCGGTTGGAGCGTGCGGCGTTGGAGCGGTTGGAGTCGGGTGCGGGGTTGAGGGTGTGTACGGGGTGGTTGCGGCTGCCGTGAGCCGCGGCGGGTGCGGGGGTCCACCTTGGGGTGGGCCCCCTTTCGTGTGTGGGGGCGAGTGGCGGACCGTTCCTGGCCTGGACCGTGTCTACGGTGGTCGGATGTCAGCGTCGACCCTGAGGAGTCCTGCCGTGTCCCCTGTCCCCGACGCCCCTGCGACGGGTTCGCCCGACTGGTCGGAGGCCATCGCCCGCCGGTGTGAGCGCCATTTTCTGAGCCGTCCGGGGACGGGTGTGGCCCAGGTGGTGGGGGCGATGTGTGGGGCGCACGCGCAGATCGCGGGCGCGGCTGAGGTGTCGGTGGGGTTGCGGTTGGGCGGGGCCAGCCGGGAGCGCGTGCGGGAGGCGTTGTGGGAGCGGCGTGAGGTGGTGCGTACCTACGGGCCGCGCGGGACCGTGCACCTGTTGCCCTCGCGTGATCTGGGGTTGTGGTGTGCGGCGCTGGGCGCGGTGGAGCGGGCTCGCGGTGGTGGGGGTGTGCCGCTCGAACCGGGGCAGGTGGAGGAGTTGGTGGCGGCGGTGGGGGAGGTCCTGGAAGAGGACGAGTTGACCGTCGACGAGCTCACCCTGGCCTTGGAGGCGCGGGTGGGTGCCTGGGCGGGTGAGCGGGTGATGCCCGCGTTCGGTGGGTGGTGGCCCCGGTGGCGGTGGGCCACTCAGGAGCTGGCCACTCGCGGGGTGCTGTGCTTCGGTCGGCCCCGAGGTCGGGCGGTGACGTTCACGGGGGTGCGTCGTTGGGTGCCGGACTTCGTGTTGGCCTCGGAGCGGGAGGGGCTGGCGCACCTGGTCACCGGGTATCTGCGTGCCTACGGTCCGGCTGGTTCGGCGCACCTGGCCAGGTGGGCGGCGGCCCCGTGCGGGTGGACGGATCGGCTGTTGGAGTCCCTGGCGGGGGTGGTCGAGCCGGTCTCGGTGGGTGGGGAGCGGTTCTGGCGGGTGGCCGGTGACGTCGAACCGGCCGTGGAGCCGGTGCCCGAGGTGATGCTGTTGCCCTACTTCGATCCGTACACGGTGGGGTCGCACCCTCGTGAGGTGGTCTTTCCCGGCCGGGCACACGAGCGGGCGCTGGCGCGAGGTCAGGCGGGCAACTATCCGGTGTTGTTCCTGGAGGGGCGGGCTGCGGGGGTGTGGCACCAGAGGCGTTCGGGGAACCGGTTGGAGGTGCGGGTGGAGCCGGTGGTGGGGCTGTCGGCGGCTCAGCGTGAGGGTGTGGCCGCGCGGGTGGAGGAGTTGGGGCGTGTCCAGCAGGCGCGGGCGCGGTTGGTCTTCGGTGCCGTCACGGTGGGCCCGCACGCCTGACCTGGGTGGGGTGAAAACGGGCAGGTGATGGCGTTGTGGACGGCGTGGACGACCCGAACCTGCCGGGGCGCGGGTGGTGGCCATGCCTTCCGAGGGGGAGGGGGTGGTGTCGTCGCGGGGTTTGGCGTGGTTGCTCGGCCTTGGGCGGGGGAGTTCGATCCCGGTGACGGGGCGCCCTGGTTGCTCAGGGGAAGGGTGCGCAGCGGCAGCGCGATGTGGGGGTGCCGAGGGCGTGGTTGGTGAGGAAGTCGACGGCGGGTGGGAGGGCCTGATGCGGAGTCGGGTGCGAAGGCGTCGTCGTGGCTTCGTGCCCGTTGGTGTTCCACACGTGCTGGCCCATGTGCCCAGGGAGCCTCGGGGGCGCTGGGCGAGGCCAGGGGTTTGCGGGAGTGCGGGGGCGGCTTCAGTCGGGGTGGGTGTCCCAGGCGGCGCGGGCCCGTTCGAGGTCGATGTCGCGGCCCAAGGCGGGCAGGGCCCGGTAGGTGCTCAGGAGTGCGGCGGTGATCAGCAGCGCCCACAGGGCCAGGGCGCCGCACCACGCGGGCAGCGGAGACAGCAGCGGGGCGGTGCAGGCCAGGAAGGTCAGGGCCGTAGGGGAGACCCAGTCGCGGCCGGTGGGGAAGCCCTGGCTCGCTCGGGTGGTGGAGACCATGACGGGGATCATGGCGATGGTGCCGATGACGAGGCCAGGGACGGCGGCCAGGGGTGCGATCAGGGCGAGTGCCCACCAGGGCAGCCAGGGGCTCAGGGCCCACAGGGTGGTGGTCGTGGCGGCCAGGGCGACGGCGAGGCCCGACACGACCAGGGGGAGTGGCAGCCCCCGGGGGTGTGGGTTGGGCTGACCGGGACCGCTGGGTTCGGACGCGTCGTGGGTCAGTGACTGGGCCGCGGTCAGGGTGCGGCGCAGTGACAGTGCGGACAGGTACTGGTTCCTGTGGGGGTGGTCGCCGTGGGTGTTCGAGCTGTCGTCCATGACCTGCCGTTGCTCGTGGTGAGGGTGTGACGTTCGGGGTGCGAGGCCGCGCGGTCGTTGGCGGTGGAGACCGCGGGGCGTGTGTTCGAGTGTAGGAGCGTCGGCCGGTCCTGCTGGGCGCCCGGAGGTGAGGTGAGGGAACGGAGCGCGAACTCGGCGAGGGGGTTGGGCATCGGACCCAGGGACCCCACTCGTGAGGAGCACCGACGTTGAGTACCGACCCCGATCCCGATCCCGCGGCGGAGAACCCGAGGGACCACCTGGCTGTGGGCCCCAACCCGCAGGAGCGTGCTGGGTGGGCCGCTGCGGGGGAGGAGGCACCGGTTCGCGAGACCGCACCGTCGGGGACGGGGGCGGTGTGGATTCTGGTGCTGGCGCCGCTGTGGTCGTTGCTCATCCCGGTCGCGGTGGTGCTGGGCCTGCTCGGCCTGACCCATGAGGACGGTGTGAGCGCGCTGGTCGGGTTGGTCGGCATCTCGGTGACCGTGGGGTCCCTGTACGGGTTTCGTGCGTGGATGCGGCGCCAGGGGGCGGCACGCTCGTGGGAGCTGCCATTGGTGGTGCTGACGGCCGTGGTGGTCGGTGTGCTCGTGGGGTTACTGCGGCTGGAGTGGGGGGTGGCGGAGCAGATCAACCCGGTGGCGCCAGTGTTCTGGTGTCTTGTTCTGGCGTACTCGGGCGCGGCCGTGGTGTGGACGATGCGACCCGGAGTGATGCGGGTGGTGGTCGCGGTCGGTGTGGTGCTGGCTTTGTGTGCCGTGGTGACGGGGGTGGCCTGGTGGCAGAAGCGCGTGGAGGACGTGCGCGACAACCAGGAACTGGGGCGGGCGGTGGCCGCTGTGGAGTCTCCGATCGCGGCGTTGGAGGCTCCGGGGTGGGAGCCGGTGGCGGTCCATGTGCGGGACGAGCAGGCTCCGGTGAAGATCATCTACGAGCCTTCTCGCGAGGTGGTGTGGGAGAGGGGGTTCCAGTTGGAGGTGAGCACGGTCGTGGAGGAGGCGGGGGAGTCGGGGCTTCCCTACTGGGTCAAGTGTTCGGAGGGCGATGAGCAGTACGGGTGCGAGCGGCACGGATCGGTGACGGTGTTCGACGGCTCCGATGCCCCCATCCCCTCGATGAACGCGTTGGTGGAGGTCGAGGACGGTGTCCTGGCGTACCTGACGGCGCGTGTACCCCAGTCGAAGGACGGGGCTCCGGAGATGGAGATGCCCGACCTGGACATGGTGGAGCTGGCTGATCAGGTGCGGGGTCTGGAAGGCGAGGACGCGCAGGAGGTGGTGAGGGAGGTGCTGTGAGCGGTGCTGGGCGGGTGGGGATGTCCCTGCGGGCCTGCGGGCCTGCGGGTGAAGGTCCGCATCGTCAGGCGGTCGGTGGGGAGGCCTGCGGGTCTTGGTGGGTGTGGCTTGGGCGATGCCCCGCAGGCGTCCGGGCCGGACCGGAGTTCGGGCGGCTCGAACGGGGGACTGCGGTGGTGGTCGGGGTTCGGGTCTCGACCCCTTCTAATGCGTGAGGTTGGCCGAGCGTGGTGCTCGACAGGAGACCGGAACAGCAGAAGGGGGGCCACGGCGGACAGGTGCCGGATGCGTTGTGGTGCGAGGTGCGCGAGGCGGGCGGGTGCGTTGAGTGGTCATGTGGGCACGCTTCGTGTGGGGCGTTTCCTCGAGGGCTGCGCGAGAGTGAGTGGCCAAGCGGGGCCGGGGCGTGGATCGGGTCCGTTGGGGGCGTGGACGGGCAAGGCGTGGGCGGTTCGGCGGATTTTCCCGTTTCTTGGGCGCCCAGGGCGTGTTGGTGGTTGCGGGGAGCACTCAGCAAGCTCTACTTGACATAATGTGCATTATCGGCGATACGGAAATGCCTGCGGGGAAGGGGTTCTCGTGCCGTGGGCGGCCACTGGGGCTCTTGGAGCGCACCACCGGCCCCTGGTGGGCGCCGCGGCGTGGAGATCCCGAGGGCTCCGGGGGCCCAAAAGCCCGAACGCTGAGCGGGCGTGTGTGTGGCGCTGGGCGGGTCGGGTTGTCCACAGGCAGCCGGATGGTCGCTGGCGGCCCTGGGTGCTTTCGGGTTAGCGTCGATTCGGGGGCGCTGTGGGCGCTCACTGGCGGAGCCTGATGCCCCCGAATTCGAGCTTGCGTCACACAGGCCCGCACAGACAACTCCCAGGGTCGCTGCCTGTGGACAACCGCGCCGTGCGTGCTCGCCGCACCAGGCCGCCCCCTGGCGGGTCGCTGTTGGATTCGCTCCAGCGTCCGTGTTCCCCGGCTCCAAGGGTCGGATTGGCAGGCCCTCAGGCGATGTTTGCTGGGGCCACTCGCCTGCCTGTGCACTCGGCCTGATCTGGGGTTTCTCCGCGCGTGGGAGTCAGGCCCGGGATCTGACGCGCGGGCCTCGTTCCGCTCGCATGCTGGTTGAACTGTGTTTTCTCACCCATGGGCGCGGGGCGATCCAGAGCCCCTTCTGCCTGTGGACCCCTTCATGTTTCATGCATAAACGGTGTTATGCATCCTTTTGGGGTTGTTTGACGACACATGACCGAGATGGCTTGCTTTGAGCCTCGTGTCGGCTTTCGTTGGCACGCCTCCGCTCCTCGACTTCCCGTGCCTGTGTGCCCGCGTATCGAACACCTGTTCCCTTTCTGCGACTCATGAGAGGGCTTGTACACCTGTACGAACCGGGCTACCACTCCCCTGGGTCAGCCGAGAGACACCGTTCGGCACGGTTCACATGGGGACCCGAGAGCCGCCCACTCCCCTGGCGTCGCAACCCCGTAGGTCCCTGGTGGAGGCCTGGGCGGCCTGCCCACGGGCACCCCGCCAGCGAAGGCCACCGAGTCCCACCGCCCAGAGCGGGACGGTGAGGTCGAACGCGGCGACCAGAGTGAAGGAGAAGCCAGGAGCCCCCTGCCCCCGCCCCGGTCGCATAATCGCAGTTCAGAAGGGGGTAACTGTCGCCCCACTCCCCCGCTGTCGTTCTCACATCCCTGCGGCGGCATCGGGTCGAACTGCTTGGACGTACGTACACACCAGGTGAAATGGCCGTCCTCCCCCACCCCCGAGTCCCTGAGTCCCCGTCCATGGATCGGCGCCGCCGGCCCCAAAGCGGCGTGGCACAGCGGCACGGCCCGCCCCGGTCGTGTCCCCCTGCCGCTCCCCCGTCCACCGGCCCAAGCAGGGCGTCGTCGATCTCGCGTGCGTGCGGCCTGTGCATGTCATGGAGGCCCGCCACTGCGGCGGTGCCGAACAGCTTGCTCGCGGTGGGCGTGGAAGCCCCGGTCCTGGCTGGCGGTGGTGTGCTCGCCTCGGTGGCCAGGGTGTCGAGGTGAGTGGGGTCGGTGGTGTTGGTGCGGCGGGTTCGGGGTGGGTCTGGGGGCGCGGACAGGGCCGGGATCGGGAATGCTGGGGGCATGAGTGGTGATGCGGTGTCGGTGGAGCGGGCGATCGAGCGGTATCTGGTGGCGCGGCGGGCCGCCAAGCCCTCGCCGCACACGGTGGCGGCCTATCGGCGTGACCTGGTGGGGGTCCTGGGGTGTGTGGGGCGGGCGTTGGGGCGTGAGGCGTCCGGGGTGGGGTTGGCCGAGTTGGACGCGGGGGTGTTGCGGGAGGCGTTCGCTGATTTCGCCGAGGAGCGGGCGGCCTCGAGTGTGTTGCGGGCGTGGTCGACGTGGAACGGGTTCTTCGCCTTCTGGGTGTCGGAGCGCGTGGTGGCGGGCAATCCGATGTCGGCGGTGCCGCGGCCCCGGGTGAAGCCCTCGGGGCCCAAGCCGTTGATGGGTGAGGACACCCCGGAGCGGTTGTTGGAGGCCTTGGCGCGGGGTGCGCGGCGTGCGCGTGATCCGTGGCCGGAGCGGGATCTGGCGGTGTTGGCGTTGGCGTTGCTGACGGGGATGCGTTCGGCGGAGATGTTGTCGTTGCGGGTGGAGTCGTTGGGTGGGCGGCCCGGTGAGCGGCGGATTCGGGTGGTGGGCAAGGGGGGTGGTGAGCGTGTGCTGCCCATCGAGGTGCCGTTGGAGGCGTTGTTGGAGGCCTATCTGGAGTCGCGTCGGGTGCGGTTCGACGCTCCGGTGCGGGGGGCTGATCCGTTGTTGGTGGACAACCGGGGTGAGGGGTTGCGTCGGGGTGGGTTGCAGTATCTGGTGAAGCAGTGTTACCGGCATGCGGGGGTGAACGATCGGGTGGCTCGGGGGACGTTGGTGCACGCGTTGCGGCACACGTTCGCGACCCGGTTGGCGGAGGACGGTGCCTCGGTCACCGAGATCATGCATTTGTTGGGGCATTCGTCGGTGACTTCGTCGCAGGCCTACATCGAGGTGACGGCGCGGGCGCAGCGTGAGGCCGCGGGGTCGAACCGGACGTATGGGGTGTTGCGTCGGCTGGCTCGGGAGGAGGTGGGCGATGCGGGGTGAGGGGGTCCGTGGGGCCTTTGTGGGGGTGGGGGGTGGCTACGCTGTGGGGCGTGAACCAGTCGAGTTTTGTTGTGTCCAGCGTCAACGTCAACGGGTTGCGGGCGGCCGCGAAGAAGGATCCGGGGTTCGGGTCGTGGTTGTCGGCTTCTGAGGCGGACGTGGTGTGTTTGCAGGAGACCCGCGCGGAGGCCGATCAGCTTCCGGAGGGGGTCGTGGCTCCGCCGGGGTGGCACGTGGTGTTGTGTCCGGCCCAGGCCAAGGGGCGTGCGGGGGTGGCGCTCTATTCTCGTGCGGAGCCCGATGAGGTGCGGGTCGGGTTCGGTGTGGAGGAGTTCGCGGAGTCGGGCCGGTATGTGGAGGCGGACTTCGGTGCGGTGAGTGTGGCCAGCCTGTACCTGCCCTCGGGTGAGGTGGGCACGCCGCGCCAGGAGGAGAAGGAGCGCTTCATGGAGGCGTTCCTGCCGTACCTGGTGGAGCGGCGTGCGCGTGTGGAGGAGCGGGGGCGCGGGTTGGTGGTGTGTGGTGACTGGAACATCGCGCACACCGAGGCGGATTTGAAGAACTGGCGGGGGAACCGGAAGAACTCGGGGTTCCTGCCGGAGGAGCGTGCGTGGATGTCGCGGGTGTTCGACGAGGCGGGGTACGTGGACGTGGTGCGTGCTCTGTATCCGGACCAGGAGGGGCCGTATTCGTGGTGGTCCTATCGTGGTCGTGCCTTCGACAACGACACGGGGTGGCGGATCGACTACCAGGTGGCGACTCCGGGTTTGGCTGCTCGGGCACTGTCGGGGCGGGTGGAGCGTTATCCCAGCCGTGAGGAGCGGTGGTCGGACCATGCTCCGGTGACGGTGTCCTACGGGGCCGGGAAGTAGGTGCGGTGATGGGTGTTCCGATCGTGTTGGCGCACGGTTTGCGTTCGTCGTCGAGTATGTGGCGGCCGCAGGTGGAGTTCCTGCAGGCGCAGGGGCGCACGGTGGTGGCTCCTGATCTTCCGGCTCACGGGTCTCGTCGGGGTGAGGACTTCTCGGTGGGGCGTGCGGTGGACACGTTGTTGGAGGCCATTGACTCCGTGGGTGGTCGGGCCCTGTTGGTGGGTTTGAGCATGGGCGGGTTGGTGTCGATCGCGGCTGCGGGGGCGGCTCCGGGTCGGGTGGCCGGTCTGGTGGCGGCCAGTTGTACGGCGCAGCCGGATCAGTCGTTGGCGCAGGTGTACCGGATTCCTGCGGTGTTGATGGAGCGGTTGCCGGACAAGGGTGCGGCGGTCAATGAGCGGTTCCATCGGTTGACGTTGCGTGATGGTGCGGCTGACGCGGTGGTCGACGGTGGTCTGGCCGTGGAGGCGGCGACGGCGGTGATCGACGAGTTGGCGACGATCGACGCGTTGTCGGCGTTGTCGGCGTACGGGGGTCCGGTGTGGTTGGTGAACGGGGCGCGGGACCATTTCCGGATCCATGAGAAGGCGTTCTTCGACGCGTGCGTGGAGGGGCGTTTGGTGAACGTTCCGCGTGCGGGGCACATGGTGAGTCTGGATCAGCCGGTGATCTTCTCGCGGATGGTGTCGGATGCCGCTGACGTGGTGGGGGTGCGTGAGGCGCGGGCCGGGCTGGATTCGGATGCGCGTGAGGGTGTGATCGATTCCCCGCCGTCGGAGTTGGAGTCGGACGGGGTCTGAGGGCCGTGTGTGACAAGGGGGGCGGTGGGCCGTGGTGGCCCGCCGCCCCCCTTCGTGGTGGGTGGGGTGGTGTTCAGCTGTGGGTGGGGTCATGTGTGGGGTCGTCGTTGTGGGCGCGCGGGCGGGGCGGGCTGGGGATGGCCTGGCCGGGTCGGGGGCGTTCGGGCAGGTGGAAGAAGATCATGGGGTTGTGGGCGGAGTCGCGGACGGGGGTGTTGAGGCCGAGTTCGGTCTTGAGGTCGGTGAGGGCCTGGTGGTGGTGGGGTGCGCGGGCGGCGGAGGCGGTGAAGTAGTTGGTGGTGTTGTTGGCGAGCCATTTGAGGACGACGGCGCCTTCGGTGAAGGGCAGGGCGTAGCGCTGGTGGAAGACGTCGTGGACGCTGACGGGGATGTGGGCGGGCAGGGTGGGCAGGAGGTGGTGGATGTACCAGCGGGCGAACCAGCCGTTGTGGGCGGCGTCGATGAAGAGGTAGTCGGTGCTGGAGGGGATGTGGGTGATCTTGGCGCGGACGTCGCCCTTGGTGAAGGTCCAGCGGTCGTCGGCGAGGGTGTGGGGTACGTGGGTGGTGGCGTGGTCGACGATGTCGAAGGAGTGGAGGTGGCCGGTGCCGTTGTCGCGGAGGGCGGAGAGGATCCAGGAGGTGGACCAGCCGTAGTAGGTGCCGATCTCGACGACGTTGGCGGGGCGGTGGTGGCGTAGGAGGAGGTAGGTGATCTCGGCTTCGAGGTCGTCGAGTTGGGGGGTCATGGCGGGGTCGGCGTCGGCGTAGTGCTGGCGTTGTTGGTCGCGGACGCGGGCGAGGTCGTCGCGGTGGGTGGTGTAGAGGGTGGTGATGAGGTCGAGGTCGATGGTTGGCGTGCTGGACATGGGTGTGCTCCCCGGGGTGGTGTGGGTCGTGTTGGGCCACCTTTGATTGCCGAAAGTAACAGTGTTGTTGCTCTCTGTTAGTGGTTTCGTGGGTGTGTCGTGGGTTTCCGGGGGCTGGTGGTCGGGTCGGATGGGGTTGGAGTCGGGGCGGCGATGGTGGTCTGGGTGGGGTCGTGTGTGCCGCGTTCGGTGAGGGGGCTGGATGCGTGGGTTTTACGGTCTGGATTCCCAGGTGGGTGCGGGTGGCGATCTCGGTGTCCTGGTGCGTCCTTGGGTGATGGGAGTGAGGGCGGCCGCCGGGGTTGCGGGGTGTGAGGTGGGGGTGGTGTGACGGTGGTGGTGTGGGGGCACGGGGTAGGGCGTGCGTGAGATGGCCTGCCTCACATTCGTTGGTTGATGGGTTGTTTCGTGGGGTCAGTGAGGATGGTGGTGAACCTTGCGTCCTAGGGTGGGGCCGTGACAGGCAGTGAGAAGTCGCCCCCAGAGGCGACACAAACAGACGACGGGTCGGGGCTGGCGCACTCGCTGCGCCGCCGACACATGGCACTGATCGCGATCGGCGGATCGGTGGGGGCCGGGCTGTTCATCGGCTCCGGCGCGGTGATCCAGACCGCTGGCCCTGCGGCGGTGGTGTCCTACGCGTTGGCCGGGGCGCTGGTGTTCCTGACCCTGCGTGCGTTGGGCGAGATGGTCGTGTCGGTGCCGGCCGGGGGTTCGTTCTCCGACTACGCCCGGCTGGCCTTCGGACCCCGGGCCGGGTTCAGCATCGGCTGGTTGTACTGGTGGATGTACGCGGTGCTGGTGGCCGCGGAGTCGGTGGCCGGGGCCGCGATCCTGAGCCAGTGGGTGCAGGGCGTGCCGCCCTGGGCGCTGGCCCTGATCGTGCTGCTCACCATGACGGTGGCCAACCTGATCTCGGTGCGGGTCTTCGCCGAGACCGAGTCGCTGTTCTCCCTCATCAAGGTCGCCACGATCGTGGCGTTCCTGCTGGTGGGCGGGTTGTACGCGCTGGGGCTGTGGACCGGTGCGCAAGGGGCGACGGTCTCCCACCTGTGGGACCTGGGCGGGTTCGCGCCCAACGGCTGGGTGGCGGTGCTGGGTGCGACGGTGGTGGTGCTGTTCGCCTTCGGTGGCGTGGAGATCATCACGATCGCCGCCGGTGAGAGCGCCGAGCCGGAGCGGGGGGTGGCGTCGGCCATCACCAACGTGCTGTGGCGCATCGGCCTGTTCTATGTGGCCTCCATCCTGGTGGTGGTGATGGTCGTGCCGTGGAACTCCACCGATCTGGACCGCAGCCCCTTCGTGGTGGTCATGGAGATCGTGGGTGTTCCGGGCGCGGCGCTGATCATGGAGATCGTGGTGCTGATCGCGGTGCTGAGCGTGCTCAACGCCGCCATGTACACGTCCTCGCGGATGCTGTTCATGCTGACCCGTCAGGGGGACGCTCCCCGGGTGCTCCGGGGCACCAACCGCCGTGGGGTGCCGGTGCGGGCGATCCTGCTGGGCACCGTGGTGGGGTACGCGGCCGTGGTCGCCGACTACCTGTTCCCGGGGCAGGTGTTCGCGTTCCTGGTCGCCTCCATCGGCGCGATCCTGCTGGTGTTGTTCCTGACGATCTGCGCGTCGCAGTTGGTCGTGGGGGCGCGGGTGCGGCGTAACGCGCCCGAGCGGCTCACGTTGCGGATGTGGGGTTTTCCCTATCTGACGTGGGTGACCCTGCTGGGGTTGGTGGCGATCTTCCTGGCGATGGCGACCCTGCCCGAGCACCGTCAGGCGCTGTGGGCGACGGTCGCGGCCGTGGTGGTGGCGGTGCTGGCCTACGAGGCGCGTCGTGTGTTCGGTGCCAACCCGCCCAGTCGGCGGGTGCTCGGTGTGCAGGGGCGGGCCACGCCCGAGGAGCTGGACCGGGTGGCCGGGACGGGCTCGGTGTCGGCCGCCGTCGGTGGATCGCAGGGCTTCGAGGGTGAGGAGCCGCCCGGTGGGGGTTCGGAGGGTGAGGACCACTCCCCCGGCAAGTGAGCGGGGCCCGTCCCCGCACCGGGCTCCGAGTGGGGGTTCGCGTGGCGTCGTCTCCCTGGTGGGGGCGGCGCCACGTCGCGTTCGCGGGGGTGTGTGAGCGGCGCGAAGGGGGGTGTCGTGCCGGGTTCGGGGTGCGGTCGACGGGACGATGACCCCTGGGTGTCCGGAACGCACCTCTTGGTGGTTATGGTGCTGAACTCCGTTTTTGTCGCTATGGTGCTGCGCAACCCCTGAGAGGAGCACCCCCGTGCGACATTTCGTCGGCTTCCTGGCCGGCCTGATCCTGGGCCCGGTCCTACTTCTGGTGACTGGCTGGGCGTTCGCTCACCTGCGGGGCCTGAACGCCGTGCAGTCCGACGCCCTACAGGGCACCGGCCCCGTGGCGGTGGCCGGACTGGTGGGCGTGGGCCTGTTAGTCGCCCTGGTCGCGGTGCCGCCGCGCCTGACCCCGATGCTGCCCTTCGCCGCCGCCCTGGTCGTGGGTGGGGCGACCGCCACCGCCCTGCTGCGCATGCACCTGCTGGAACGCCTGCCGGTCCTGCCCGGTGTCGAGGGCGCCCTGACGCTGCTGCCCCTGGGCGTGTTCGTGCCCCTGGCCCTGGTGCTGGCCGCTCCGGTGTTCGTGGGTGCCCGCTGGGTCCGCGACAACGAGGACGGCCCCACCCGGGAGGAGTACTTCGACGGCCTCTACGAGGACGGAGGGGACGACGACCGGCCCCGTTCCACCGCGACCCGAGCCGAGCCCGTCCCGGAGCACCACCAGCCCCGGCACCGTTTGGAGGACGCCTGAGGGCTGAGGCCGCCCAGAACACGATGGGGCCCGGGAGAGCACTCTCCCGGGCCCCATCGCGTTGACGTGCGGCTACGTGGCCTTGGCTGGGCCCTCAGCGCCAGGCCGGGCCCCAACCCGAGCTCTGGGAGACCCCGCGCGGCATCCGGGGCAGCCCGGTGGGGGCGGTCGTGGAGGGCGCACCCGGCGCGGAGGCCCGCTCCCCCTGACCAGTCGGTGCCGGGGCGGTGGGGTTGGGCTCCTCCACGGCCGGGGCGGTGTCCTCCTCGGCGGAACCGGCGAACGTGGGCGCGTTGGTGGGCCCACCGTGTTCGCCCTGGTGGGTGAGCGGGGTCGGGGCGCCGCTCCCCCGCTGCTCGGTGACCGCTGGGAGGTCCTGGTCGGCCGGGACCGGCTCCCAGGGAACGCTCTCCTGGGCGGCTTCGTCGGGGAGGGCGTCAGCGAGCCCGGCGTTCTGGTTGGTGCCGTCGGCGCCGTTCCCAGGCCCGGTGGCGGGCAGACCGGTGCTGTCGTGTCCGGGGGCGGTGCCGACGCGCCCGGGGATCCCCTCCGGGGCGGCCGCGTTGGGCGCGGCGCCGGGGCCGTGCCCGTCGGGGGTGGTGCCCGCGGGCTGGTCCCGGTCGTCGGGTTCGGCTCGGGGGACGAACCCGCGCACGCGCTGGGCCTCGGCCGCGGGGGTGTGCAGCACGACGGGTTCGGGCAGGGGGGTGTGGTCCTGGGCGTCGGGGTCGGGGATGGCGGGTTCTGCCGGGGCCACCCGGTTCCACCACAGGGCGGCGTCCTCGGCGTCGAGCTCGGAGTCCACCTCCAACCAGCCGCGTACGTGCGGCAGGCGCCGTCCGGCGTTCCAGGAGCGCGGGTAGGGCTGTTCGTCCAGGACCAGGACGTGTTCGCCGTCGATGGTGGGGATCTCGGCGGGGACGCCCTCGTTCCAGACCCAGGCGCCGTCGTGGGCGACCAGGTTCCACCAGCCCCACACGGTCTGTGCGGCGGGGTCGACGGGGCCGTCGCGGAAGGAGGCGGTCCAGCGCGGGTCCGGGGCCTCGCCGGGCAGGCCCTGGCCTCGGGGGCCGATGAGGGCGTCGGCGAGCAGGGTGTGGAGTTGGAAGTTGTCGCTGATGCCGTCGAAGAGGACGCGGAAGGCGCGGCCGGAGGTGCGGTCCATGACCAGGGCGGAGGAGGCCTCGGCCATGCGCAGTAGGGCGCGTACCTCGTCGAACTCGGCGAGCAGGTCGCTGAGCTGGTTGGCGATCGCCGCGAGGTCGGCGTGCAGGGAGGGGTCGCCTCTGGTGTGGGCGCGGACGCCGGGCTCTCCCAGCATGGTGCGGGCGGCCAGGCCGTGGCGGCGGATGGTCCACCAGCACATGGTGGCGGCGGGGGCGTCGGGTCCCAGTTCGGCGGCCACGCGGGCTTCGGCGTCGGCGGTGACGGCGTCGGGGTCGGGTGGGGGTCCGCCGCCGGTGCGTTCCCAGGCGCGGACGAAGACGATGGCGCCCTTGCCCATGGTGCGCAGGCTGTGCAGGGTCTCGATGCCGGCGGGGCCGGGGTCGGTGCCCATTTCGACCAGGGCTCCGGCGACCACGGACAGGTCGGCGATGATGCCGGGGGCGGCGTGGTCTCCGGAGAGCAGGGGGGTCAGGGCCTCCAGGGCCAGTTCCCGTTCGGAGGCGGGGATCTGGGAGGCCAGGAGGTAGACCTTGTGGACGGCGGGTGGGAACTGTTGGGGGTCGGTGGCGACGGAGGCGTCGATCAGTTCTTGGAATGCCGCGCGAAACTCGTCGACCATGGGTCCGTCCCCTTTCTCACGCAACCAACCTAATGTCTCATCAGGGAAGGATCGCACTTTAACGGGCTGTATCAGGCTTTGATGGTGGGTTTGTTGGTGATTCGAGATGAGCGAGTGTTCGTTGAGTGGCAGCTCACACGGCCCGCGCGGGGTCACAGGCCCAGTCGCGTGACCGCGTTGTCCTCCAACGGGTTGGCGGTGCGGATGTAGTCGTGGACGGTCTGGGCGTTGGTCCAGCGGCCCTGACGCATGATCTCGCGGTCGTTGGCTCCGCCCAGGGCGGCCTGGGTGGCGAACCCGGCGCGCAGGGAGTGCCCGCCGAAGTCGTCGGGGTCCAGCCCGGCCCGCTCGGCGTAGCGCTTGACCAGGTTGCCCACGGCCTTGGGGGTCATCGCCTTCTCGGCCGGGCGGCCGTGCCGGTCCACGGCCGGAAGCAGTGGTCGGCCGGTGCCGTCGGACAGTTCCAGACGGTTCAGGTCCTGGCAGGAGTGGGTGGGCCCGGACTCGGGGGGGCGGGGGTCCCGCAGCCAGGCGCGCACGGCCTCGTTGCCGCCGTCGCGGTGCACCACCACCAGCGCCGACCAGTCGGCCACGGCGCACACCGGGCAGGTCAGGCGGTGGCGTCCCCGGGGCAGTGCCACGCGCTGGTGGGTCCTGCCCTCCTGGTCGGTCTTGGTCGCCCACAGCGACGCCACCAGGGTGGGTGCTCCGGAGGCGGCGTCGGTGCGCAGCTCCAGGTCGTCGAAGCTCAGCCCGGCCAGCTCCGAGCGGCGCAGCGCCCCGGCGAAGCCGGTCAGCAGCAGTACAGCGTCGCGTCTGCGGGCCACACCCCCGGGGTGACCCTCGGGTGGGCGCACCGCCAGCATCGACTCCAGGGTGCTCAGCACCACGGGGGCCTTGCGGCGGGGGCGGGCCCTGCGGGTGCGGCGGATGCCGCGCAGGGTCATGCGCACCACCTCGGCGCGGGTGGGTGAGTCCAGGCCGTGGGCGCCGTGGACGGCGGCGATGGCGGCCGAGCGGCGCTCCAGGGTGGCCGGGGAGAACGCCCAGGTGGTGCCGTCCTCGCCGCGCTGTTCGGCGCAGGCGGCCAGGTAGACGGCCACGTCCACGGGGTCGGCGGGCAGGGAGGTGCGCTGCTCGGCCAGGCACCAGGCGCCGAAGGAGGTCCAGTCGGCGCGGTAGGCGCGCAGTGTCGCCGGGGACTGGGCGTTGGTCAGGTACCGGCCCAGGGTGTGGGCCTGTTCGGCGTCGAAGCGCTCGCGGACCCGTTCCAGGGCGCGGGTGTCCACCAGGACGCCGGTGTCCAGGTGTTCCAGGCGGGCCCGCACAGTGGTGGGCAGGGCGATCTCGGCCTGGGGTTCGGGTGTCGGGGAGGGGTTGGTGGTGTCCACGGGTTCCATTGTGGCCCGGGTGGGGGCCCGGGAGTGGCAGGCGGGGCGGGCGAGTGGGCGGTGGGGCCGGGGGGTCAGCCGAACAGGTGGGTGGTCAGCGCTCCCCACAACTCGACCGGTGAGACGGTCAACAGCAGCAGGCCCACCGACAGGACCAGCGCGACGGCGAAGGAGATCGCCGCCATCCTGCGCCGCAGGAAGGCGGCGGTGACGGCCCCCACGGCCGGGACGACCCAGGCCATGATCAGGAACCAGATCAGGGCGGTGCCGATGGCGCGCACCGCCTGGGCCTCCTGCTCGGCCAGCAGCCCGGGGTCGGGTACGGCGCCGGGGTCGATGGGGTCGGCGGTCATGTCGAAGGCGTTGAGTCCGGCCAGGAGCAGGGCGAGCAGGGCCAGTGGGCTGCCCAGGGCCCACAGCGACCACAGCAGGACCCACAGGGCGGTCACCCGGCGGTCGGGCGGGTCGGTGACGGTGACCGGGGTCCGGCTCACGGGGCGTCTGTCCGGGATCTGCCCGGGTTCGACACGGCCCTGCTCGGTGGCCGGGGTCGGCTCGGACGGCCCCTGCAGGGGCTTGCGGCGGTTGCGTTTCTTCGGTGACACTCCCGGGAGCCTACCCGGCCAGACCGGCCAGGTGGATGACCACCACGAACACCACGGGCCAGACCAGCAGCACCAGGGACCACAGGGCGGCCCTGCGGTCGCCCGCCACGGTGGCCACGGCCGCGGCCAGGAAGGGCAGGCCCACGGCCGCGCCGAAGGCCAGGGTGAACCACTCGGCGGCCGAACCGGCGTGGGAGTCGGCGTCGACGCCCATCAGGTAACCGAAGGGGCCCAGAGCCAGCGCGAGCAGGGCCAGGACGATGACGACGACACGGATGCCGGTGGGGTGGCGGGTGTTGCGGCCACCGCCGGAGGAGGAGGGACGTTCAGACACGGGGGCCGTGGTGCCTTTCGAGAACGGTGGCGGGCCGGGGCGGCGTGGCCCACCAACGGGTGTGGGGGTGGGCTGGGTCGTGTTCGCCGGTGCGGGCGCCGGACCGGAGTGGCTGTGGCCGTGCCGCGCGACCCGGTGGGCGCGGGCTCGGAGGAGCCTGGCAAAGCGTCCGCGGAACACTCCCTCGCGTGCGCACGCCGTGGCCCGCCCACGCGAGGCGCTGGGCGCTCGCGGGTCGGGCGTGGTGTGCTCCCTAAAACGTACTCCACCTGGGGGGTGTCCGAAACCCGGGGGCGTTGGCGTGTGGGGTGGTTCTCATGGTGTGGGGGTCACTGGTGGGGCCAGGGTCGGGCGGTGGCGACCAGTCCGGTGAAGGCGGCCAGGAGGCGGAGTTCGTCGATGGTGCGGGGCGCGGTGGTGAGCAGGTCGGGTGAGTGCACGACCAGGGCCAGGACCTGGGCTCGGGACAGGGCGACGTTGAGCCGGTTGCGGTCCAGGACGAAGGAGGGTCCGCGGCTGGTCTCGGCGGCGTCGGAGGTGGTCATGGAGCACAGGACGGCGGCTGCCTCCTGCCCCTGGAACTTGTCGACGGTGCCCACCCGGACCCCTTCGAGCGCGGGGGTGTCCTCCTGGGCGTGGGCCAGGGCCTGGCGCAGGGTGCGCACCTGGAGGTTGTAGGGGGCCACGACGAGGATGTCGTGTCCGGTGAGGGGGCGGGGTCCCTGGTCGGGGTCGGTGGTGACGTGTTCGGTGACCAGGTGGCGGGCTGCGGCGACCACCGCCTCGACCTCCTCGGGGCTGTGGGTGGTGCGGCCGGTGTGGTGGACGGGCAGGGTGTACACGCCCGGGGTGAGTCGGCTGGGCGCGGTGGGGGTGCCCAGCGTGCGGTGTGCGGTGGAGGGGTGGGCCTGGAGGCGGCCCTGGTAGGAGAGTTCGGAGACGGGCGCGCACACGTGGGGGTGCATGCGTCGGGTCTGGTCCAGGAAGTAGCCCAGGGCGGGGTCGATGATGGCGTCGTGCCCCATGAGGTGCTGCAGGGCGGAGGCGTCGGCGCCCTCCGTGTGTACCCCTTGGACGACCTGGGGCAGTTGTTGGGGGTCGCCGAGCAGGACGAGGTTGTGGGCCGAGGCGGAGACCGCCAGGGTGTCGGCCAGGGCGAACTGTCCGGCCTCGTCGATGATGAGCACGTCGAGGGGGTCGGCGATGGTGTCCGCGCCGGACAGGCCCCAGGCGGTGCCGCCGATGAGGACGGGCTGTCCTTGCGCGGCGCGTTTGTTCCGCCAGTTGGCCAGGACCTTCTGGCTGGAGGGCTGCTCCCAGGGGGCGTCCGGGTCCTTCTTGCCGCCGCGCGGGCGTTTGGCGGCCGCCACTTCCAGGCCCTGTTGGTCGGCGGCGCGCAGGGCGGCGGCCATGACGTTCTCCACGGCCTTGTGTCCGGTGGAGCAGACCCCGACGCTGCGGCCCTCCTTGATCAGGTGGGTGATGAGCTGGGCGGCGAGGTAGGTCTTTCCGGCTCCGGGTGGGCCCTGGACGGCCAGGTAGGAGTGGTCCAGGCGGTCCACGGCGGTGATGGCGGCGCTGATGAGGTCGCCCTGTTCGGGGGCGGGCAGCGGGCCCGGGGGGTGCAGGCGCGGCGGGACGCGGCGCAGGACGTCCAGGCCGGGGTGGCGGGGCCACTCGGGCAGGTCCTGGACGGCGGTGTGGGCGACGCTCTCCAGGGCGCCGTCCTTGGGTTTGAGGTCCACCGGTGAGCCGGGCAGGGCCGCGACGGGGGCGCGGGAGAGCGTCTCGTCGGGGTTGGCGGTCTCCAGCAGTGTGAGGGAGTCGGGTTCGGCCCGGGTGACCGTGGCCGGGTGGGTGGTGGCGGCCTGGCCGGGGGCGCCGGGGTGGAGGAGGTGGACGCTCTCGCCGGTGGTGAAGGGGTTGGGGTGGGCGCGATCCAGGCGCATGGACACCTCACGTCGGGCCTTGGTGCGTCGGCCGGTGGGCTCCTCCCACTCCCCCACGTGCACCTGCCAGGGCACGGCGCAGTTGCTGTCGGTCTCCAGGTCCTGGAGGGGTGCGCTCTGGCGTTGGAAGTGTTCGCGCCAGGGCGGGGTGTTCTCGCGCTGGTAGTAGCCGACCAGGGCTGCCAGGGAGGCGCGGGGCTGGTCCTGGGCTGTGCGCTGTTCGGGGTCCTCGGGCACGTGTTCGAGGAGGGGTTCGGTCAGGGCGGCGTGGCGGGCGGCCTTCTCGGCGCGTTTGCGGGCGCGCTCGGCCTCCTCCTCGGTGAGCTCGAACTGGATGAGGGGACGGTCGGTGATGCCCTGTTCGGTGCGGTGGTCCTCCAGCCAGTCGCGCAGGCGGGCGGTGGAGTGGCAGTCGTCCCGGTTGTAGGCGGCGATGGCGGCCAGCACCTTGGTGGCGGTGTCGGTGTCTCCCGCCTCCTGTGCGGCCAGGTAGGAGGCGTAGGCGTCGATGCTGGAGGCCGCGGTGGTCACGCCGCCGTCGCGCGCGGTGTCCAGGTAGAGGGGTTCGAGGTACTTGATGGAGTAGGAGCGCTGGGACACGCGCAGGCTCTTGCGGACCACGGTGAACAGGTCCACGAGCCGGTTCTCGCGCAGGAGCCGGTTGACCTCCTCCTCGCGGGTGTCGAACTCGGCGCTCAGGTGCTTGAGGCGGTCCACTTCGTAGGAGGCGTAGTGGTAGACGTGCGCGTTCTCGTCGGCGTCCACGCGGGCGGTGGCGAAGTCGACGAAGTCCTCCAGGGCGCGTTGCTCCTGGGCGCGGTCGTGGGCCCAGAAGGCGTGGAAGGTCTCGTTCCCCTGGGCGTCCTCGGTGGTGGCGCCGAACAGGTACTCGAGGCCGCGTTCGCCCTGGCGGGAGTGGTAGGGGTAGCCCTCCATGTCGAAGAAGACGTCGCCTGGGCTGGGTGCGGGCAGGGTGGCCAGGCCCTCGGGTGAGAACACCTCGGCGGTGACGGTGCCCTGGGGGTTGGCGGGGGTGCGGGTGGTGTCCTGGCGGACCTGGAGGGCGGCCTGGGCGCGTAGTTGGTCGAAGGAGCGTCGCGGCAGGGTGGTGGGGCGGGCGTCGTCGGGGGCGCTGGCCAGGGCGTCGATGGTGTCCAGGCCGGCGTCGGCGAGTTTGGTGGCCTGGTCGGTGCGCAGTCCGGCGACCAGGGACAGGTGTCGGGCGGCGGTGCGTCCCTGGGAGCACCAGGTGGCGTAGCCGCATCCGTCGCAGCCGGGGCGGGGCTGGCCCCAGGTGGGGGTGGGCAGGGCCGGTTCGGTGGCCAGGTGGTCCAGGAGGCGGTTGGTGATGGTGGCGAGGATGGGGGTGAACTCGGCGGTGGGCAGGGTGTGGGTGTGTTGGTCGCCGGTGAGCAGGTGCATGTGCTGGGGGGTGTGTCCGTGCAGGACGGCCACGGCCTGGGCGTAGGCGGCGAGTTGGACCACGGCGGCGGGGCCGGGGCGGCGGGCGAGTTTGGTGTCCCAGGGTTCGTAGGTGTGGGGGGTGGGGGCGTCGGGGCGTGTGTGGCCGGTGGCGGGGTCCAGGTCGGAGCGGATGAGGAAGTCGGCGCGTCCGTGGAAGGCGACGGTGTCGGTGAGGGGGTGGTGGAAGGAGGCCTGGTAGATGACGGGGGCTCCGGCGGCCATGGCCTGGGCGGTGGCGTGGGCTGCCTGGGCCAGGGAGTGGTCGTCGGCTGTGGGGGGTTCCACGCGTACGAGGTTGTCGCCGAACAGGGTGGTGAGGCGTTCGAGTTCGGCCTTCTCGTGCAGGTCGCCGTGGTGGGCGACCAGGGCGTCGACCTCCTCGGGTCGGGGTGCGCCGGGTACGTGGGCGGCGAGCGCGCTCTTGAGGGCGCTGCGGTGGTCGCACTCCAGTGTGTCGACGAGGTCGGTGGGTGAGACGACCCAGCCGGTGGTGGTGCGGAACAACGCCCGACTCCCCTTGGTGTTGTGGTGCCTGCGGTGGTGGGTGGTGGGGATTGTGCCACGTCGGGGCGACGTGCGGGGACTCGTGTGTGCTGGTGGGCGGCCCGGTGCGGGGGTGGGTGGTGGCCCCGGTGGTGGAGTCTACGCGGGGTCGGGGGCGTGTGGAGGGTGATCGGCGCAGGTCAGCAGGCCGGGGGGCGGAGACGGCGATGCGCCCCGCACCGGGAGGTGGTGCGGGGCGCATCGGGTGTGCCGTGGTGGGCGTGGCGGCTAGCTCACGACCTCCCAGGCGACGGTGCCCACACCGGAGCCGGTGCCGATGATCTCGTCGAAGGCGGCCGTGGACAGGTCCAGGCAGCGTCCGGCGATGAAGGGGCCGCGGTCGTTGATGCGGACCGTGACCGACTTCCCGTTGTTGGGGTTGGTCACCTTCACCATGGTGTTGAACGGCAGCGTCTTGTGGGCGGCCGTCATGCCGTAGGTGTCGAAGGTCTCGCCGTTGGCGGTGGTGGCGCCGTGGAAGCCGTCTCCGTAGAAGGAGGCCTCGCAGGTGCCGCCCTCTCCGGTGCTCTGCGCGTCGGAGCCGCCGGAGTCACCGGAGGGTGCCTCGGGTTCGGTGGTCTCCTCCTCTTCGGGCTCCTCGCGGACGTCGGAGCCCGAGGCGGTCAGGGCCTGGGGTGCCCCGGCCTGGGAACGGTCCTGGTCGTCCTCGGGCTGGGCGGTGTCCTGTTCGGGCTCCTCCACGACCAGCGTCTGGGGCTGGGCCTTGGGGATGCCTGCGGCGTTGGTGGCGGTGCCCGGGTCGGCTCCGGAGATGAGGACGGCCGCCGCGGCGGTTCCGCCCACGACCAGGGTCAGGCCGGCGGCCGAGGCCACGACCAGCGCGCGCTTGCGGCGCGAGCGTGAGCGCGCGGCGGCCTGGCGGGGTCCGACGACGGGTGCGGCCTCGGTGGCGGCGTCGTGATCGTCGGCGGGCGGGATCTGGGGCTCGTTTGTGCCCACAACACAGTCCTTCGAACGGGAACAGGGGCGTGGCGGTGACCTCCCGGCACGGCGGCCGTGGAAGGCGCGGTGCGCCAGGTGGTGCGGGCCCCGGAAACGAGTGGAGCCGAGCACGGGAGACAGCGGGGACCGCCGGTGGCTTGGCACGGGGTCCGGGCGCAGAGCCTAGGGGTAACGCGAGGGTAACGGTACCGGAAAGCGCCGGTTTGTGGAACTTATCACCCACTGATATGGGACGTCCGCAGTTCAGGTCGACGTGGGGGCAGCCCCGCAGGAAAGAGGCTGGTCAGCGGGTTGGGCAGGTCCAGGCCGCTGAGCTCTGCCACCGCCTGCGACAGGGTGGGGTTGTCCAGATGTCCGCCCACGGCGGGGATGAGGGCGGCCATGGCCTCCAGGGGCGGGGCGCCCAGGGTGGCGGCCGCGTAGCGGGCGGCCACCGCCGGGGTGCGCGAGGCCCCCGCCCAGCAGTGCAGCAGCACCCGTTTGCCCTCGGCGCGCAGGGCGGCCACGGCGGAGGCGGCCTCGTCCAGGGTGAAGTGCAGGTTCGGGTTGCGGCCCGGGGTGTCGTGCAGCCACACCCGCACCCAGTCCGGCCCGGCCAGGTGGGGAGCGTCCTCGGGGTGGGTGCGGCACAGGGAGACGGCCGCGTCCACGTCCTCGGGACGCGAGCGCAGGAAGTCCAGGTTGCCGAGGAGCACCTGAGGGTCCAGGGGGTGGGGCACGGCGAAGGGCGGCAGGCGTTGCTCGGGCCGTACCCGGATGGGCAGCTGGGGCCAGCGGTCGGGGTGGGAGCCGTTGAGGGCCACCAGGGCGGCGACGGTCAGCGCGTGGGGGTCGGTGTGCTCGCTGAGCCTGCGCACGGCCTGAAGCGGCAGGGCCGAGGCCCCCCACCGCGCCCCGGCCAGCGCGCCGGTGTACATCGCGGCCAGGTCGCCGTGGGAGTGGTAGGCCGCCCACACCGTGTCCACCAGGTGGACGCAGGGGAACGCGCCCCGGGTGGGGCCCTCCACGGGGTGGGGGGTTCGGGTCAGGGCCCGCCAGGAGACCCCCAGGAGGTCGTCGTTGGTGGTGTGCTCCAGCACGGGTTCGCTGGTGGGCGCGGCGCCGGTCAGGACCAGGGAGCGCAGCGCCCGCGACCACGCGGCGTACTCAGGGGCAGCACTCGCGGGGGCGGAGCCGTGGTGCAGGGCGGAGCGGACCAGGTGGGCCAACGGCTGCGCGCCGGTTGCCTCCGTCGTGCCCTGGGGGGCGGGGGTGGTCGCGGCGGTGGCGAAGCTCTGGGCCAGGTGTGTGGGGGTGCCGACCAGGGCCGCCGCGGCCACGGCGCCCAGGAGGGAGCCGACGGCGCGGTCGTGGGAGGGTTCCTCGACGGGGCGTGTGTGGATGGGTGCTGGGGACACGGCTTTCCTGTCCGGTGCGGGGTCGGGCGGTGAGCCCGGCCCGGGTGGGGCGGGGGTCCACCGGTGGTCTTCCCTGGAGAGGTCGCTCCGGCACACGCCTTGCCGGTTGTGGCCATGCCGGGACCCCGGCCCGGGTGGGACGTGGACAGGTGGCGCCGGGGTGGTCAGGATGGAGGGTGCTATGCACACCATCGACGTCGCGCGCCCGGTGCGCGCTCTGGCCTCCCTGTCCGCACTGGCCGTGGGTGACGCCTTCGGCTCCCAGTTCTTCGTTCCCGAGAACCGTTCCCGCATGGTCGACCGGGAGTTGCCGCCCGGTCCCTGGCAGTGGACCGACGACACCGAGATGGCGGCGTCGGTCTACGCCGAGGTGCGGCGCGGCGGTGGGGTGGACGGGGGCCGGTTGGCGTCCTCCTTCGCCCACCACCACGACTTCGACCGGGGCTACGGTCCGGCCACGGGTCGGATGCTGCGGTTGGTCCGGGAGGGTGGTGACTGGCGGTCGCTGGCCTCGGAGTTGTTCGAGGGCTCGGGGTCCTTCGGTAACGGGGCGGCGATGCGGGTGGCGCCGCTGGGCGCCTGGTACGCCGAGGACCTGGACGAGGTGGCCGCCCAGGCCGAGGTGAGCGCGCGTGTGACCCACACCCACCCCGAGGCGGTGGACGGGGCCGTGGCGGTGGCGTTGGCGGCGGCCCTGGTGGCGCGGCGCGAGCTGTTGGGCGCGGGCCCGTTCCTGGACCGTGTGGTGGAGCGCCTGCCCCAGGGGCGGGTGCGTGAGGCGGTGCGGGACGCCCGTGCCCTGTTGATCACCACCGACCCGATCGGTGTGGCCCGCGAGCTGGGCAACGGGTCGCGGGTCAGTGCCCTGGACACGGTGCCGTTCGCGTTGTGGGTGACGGCCCGGTACCGGTCGGGGTTGGCGTCGGCTCTGTGGGCGACGGTGGCGCCGGGCGGTGACATGGACACCACGTGCGCGATCGTGGCGGGTGTGCTCGGGGCGGGGCTGCCGGCCGGATCGCTGCCGCGTGAGTGGGTGGAGCGCACCGAGCCCCTGCCCGCGTGGGCGGTGGGCTGAGCGTCAGGGGCGCTGCCGGGGTGGGTGGAGGAGTCGTTCGCGGTGGTGTTGACGGCGCACGGCGGTGACCACGATCAGGGCCAGCCCGGAGGAGACGCCCAGCGCGGGCAGGAGCAGCAGTGATCCCAGCGCCCCGAAGAGGCCGGTCACGAGGGTGCCGGTGGTCTGCGCGCCGGGGGCGATCCCGAAGCGGACGTCGTCGGTGCCCTGGCAGGTGAGGGTGTACTCCCCCGGTTGGGTCAGGGTGGCCGTGCCGATCATCGCCCAGGACCGGTTCTCCTCCTCGACCTGGTGGTTGAAGGTGGGGTAGGCGAAGACGGGGTGGCCTCCGTCCGGGGCGGTCAGCGTGCAGGCGGTGTGGTCCACGCCCCGGGGTGAGCCGTACAGCAGCCATCCCTGTTCGGTGCCCTGGGTGCTTGGGACGGTGAAGGTGGCGCTCTGGGAGCCCTGGGTGCTCGCGGCGAACTCGGGCAGGGCCACGGCCCGCACGGACAGGAGGGCGAACAGGACGGTGCCCGCGAACAGGGACAGCGCAAGGAGTGTGCCGCCCACCCAGAACCACGTACGGGAGGGGCGCAGCTCCCGGAGGTCCACGTGGGTTCGGCGCCGACGGGGGCCCGGGTTCGGTGCGGCCATGCGGTG
The DNA here is from genome assembly GCF_018070675.1 of Nocardiopsis sp. B62. NCBI lineage: Bacteria > Bacillati > Actinomycetota > Actinomycetes > Streptosporangiales > Nocardiopsidaceae > Nocardiopsis > Nocardiopsis sp. B62. Next base: position 240,084 of record NZ_JAGPXK010000001.1, read on the forward strand.
AGTGTCCCACGCCTGACCTGGGGTCCCCATGCCCTTGGCGCGGTTTTGGGTGTGCGCTGTCCGATCCGTGGCCTCAGGTGTCCGGGGCGTCCTTGCTGAGTGTGGCGTCGATGACGGCGGGCGGCGGGGTGTGGGCCGCGGCGGGTTCGGTGATGGCGACGCGGTCGCGCTCGTGCTTGAGGGGCCGCGTGCCCGGGCGCGGGTGGGCGCGAAGTGGGGCCCTGGCGTTTCCGATGTCGACCGGCGGCCCAGGGTTGGGCGAGGACTCTCCCATGGTTTGAGGGTTGATGATTATGAGTGGCCTCTTGGATGGGACTTCGCCGGAAGAAGTCTCAAAAAGCATCTGAATGAGAGACTTGAAGGTGGGTGGCGCGGGGTCGCCCTGAGTCTGTGAGGGGGCGAGATGGACCAGGACGAGGTCATCCGGTTCGTGGCCGGACTGGGCGAGGTGGACGTGATGACCGCGAGCCAGGAGAGCGGGGCGCCCGAGATCGCCTGGGGCGACTCCTTCTTCCTCTACGACCCGGACGGTCGGGCGCGCGAACGCGACGGCTTCACGCCGTTCGCGACCCTGGTGACCAAGGACTACCCGGGCTTCGACGCCGACTCCTACCTGGACCGGCCCGGGGTGTTCCGGGTCAACGTAGCGGTGGGGCGTGCGCTGTTCGAGGAGCTCGTGGGCCACGCCCGCGCCGCGCACGCCGAGCACCGGGTCGGGATCGACTTCACCGAGCTGGACCGGCTGCTCCCCCATCCCGCGTACGCCTCCCAGGGGTGGGTGTCGGTGCTCAACCCGGGTCCGCGCACCGAGGAGCGCACCCGTGAGCTGCTGGCGCTGGCCAGGGACCGGGCCGCCGCCCGGTACCGCCCCCGGGGCTGAGGGGTCAGCCGTTCCCACGGTCGTGGCGCTCGCGCGCGGCGCGTACGTCCTCGCGGTGGTCGTTGGCCCAGCGGTCCAGGGCGGTGAGCGGCACCAGCAGGGTGTGTCCGAGCTGGGTCAGCGTGTATTCCACGCGCGGTGGGACGCTGGCGTGCGCCGTGCGCTCCACCAGGCCGTCACGGACCAGGGCGCGCAGGGTCAGCGTGAGCATGCGCTGGCTGATCCCGTCGATGGCGCGGTGCAGCTCGCTGTAGCGGTGCGTTCGCTGGCCGAGCATGACGATGACGAGCACGCTCCACTTGTCACCGACCCGGTCCAGGACCTCGCGGACGGGGCAGTCCTCGGGCCCACGGGTGAGGTCGCGTTCGGTCAGGGGAACACCGGTGTTCGTCGCGGACATGAAAGTTCCTTCTTGAGGTCGGTCTGTCCTACCTGCATACTCACTGATCAGTAGGTTACGCACAAGAAGTATGTGAGGGGTGGTGGGTGTGAGCGACATGCAGCCGCGGAGCACGCCCGAGCCGGTGCCGGAGCGGGACGAGGGCCATATGCCCCTGCCCGTGGTCGGCGCACTGGTGACGTTGGGGTCCGAGGACGCGCCCGCGTGCTCGGACGGAAGCTGTTGGTGAGGGGAACGTCCGTGCAGATCGAAGTGTGGTCCGACATCGTGTGCCCATGGTGCTACATCGGCAAGCGGCGCCTGGAGCGGGCCCTGGAGGGGTTCGAGCACGCCGACGAGGTCGAGGTCGTCTGGCGCAGCTTCCAACTCGACCCGGCCTTTCCCCGTGGGGTGAGCGAGCCGGTCCTGGACTCCCTGGCGGCGAAGACGAACGCGACCCCCGACCAGGTCCGTGCGATGACCGCGCGGGTCGGGGAGATCGCCGCGCAGGAGGGGCTGCACTACGAGTTCGACGGCGCCGTCATGGTCAACACCTTCGACGCCCACCGGCTCACCCACCTGGCCAGGGAACGGGGTGTGGGCGGCCAGGCCCACGAGCGGCTGATGCGCGCCCAACTGGTGGAGGCCCGCGACCTGGGAGAGGTGGAGACCCTGGTGGAGTTGGCCGTGGAGATCGGCCTAGACGCCGCTGAGGCCCGCACCGTGCTGACCGGGGACGCCTACACCGCCGAGGTCGAGGACGACGTCCGCACCGCCCGTGCCCTGGGCGCCACCGGTGTGCCGTTCTTCGTGATGGACCGTGCCTTCGGTGTCTCGGGCGCGCAGCCGCTGGAGGTGTTCACCTCGGCACTGGAGAAGGCCCACGCCCGGAGGGCCTGACTCCACGGCCCGATCCCCCTGTTGGGGCAGGTCGTCTCACCTTTGCCGATCACCCCTGCCGAAGGGGGACCGGGAGGGCTGGAGGGAGGTCACCCCCAAGGAGCCGGTGGCCGAGGCGTTGGCGGTGGCGACGGCGGACCACGGTGGGGGTGCCGGTCACCGAGCGGTCGCGGATCCCAGGGCCCGGGTACACCGGTGGGCCGACCGGCCCGTACGCGGCGCGGCCCCGCTCCCCCGGTGAGGAGGGCGGGGCCGCGGCGTGGACTGGCTACTGGATCGGGACTCCGGGGATCTCGCCGAAGGCACCCGCGTACAGGGTCATCTCGGCCACGTCCGGGCTCGGGGCGGGGAAGACCGCAAGGGCCATGTACTCCTCGCCCGGGGACAGGGTGAGGATCTCGTCGGCGAAGTCCTCGTACTCCCCCTCCCCCGTGCGGATACGGATCACGTACCGGATCACGCCGGTGTCGGGTTCCTCCAGACGGAAACCGCCCATGGTGCCCTCGGTGTACTGCTGCGGGCTGCCGGGCAGGAACGCCTCGTCGCCCTCCAGGTCGGCCTCCAGGTCCGAGAGGGTGGAGTTCTGGAAGCCCACCATCTGGAACAGGTACGCGCCGTCGCGCACCATCGGGTAGACGTTCAGGTCCAGGTCCTCGTGCGCGACCGTGGTGAAGGGGTCCAGTTCCTCGAAGTAGGGCGCCGCAGGTCCGACGTGGCGCTTGGCCGCCTCCAGGCCGCCGCCCTCCTCGGTGCCGTTGTCGGCCATCGGGACCTCATAGGAGAACTCGACGCGGCGGTTGCGGGCGCGGGCCTCCTCGTCGTCGTCCCCGCCCTCCTGGGCGAGCAGCTCCCCGCTGCCCCGGCCCTCGGTGGTCAGGGTGAAGTCCGACCCCAGTTCCTCCTCCAGCAGTGCTCGCACGGCCTCGGCGCGCTCCTCGGACAGCGTCTGGTTGTAGTCGTCAGCTCCCTTGCCGTCGGTGTGGCCGACGACGGTGATCTCCACGTCCTCGCCGAGGTTCTCGCGCAGGGACTGGGCGGCCTCCCTGATGGTGTCCACGGCCTCGTCGGTGGGGTCGGACTCGTCGAAGGCGAACATGTTGTCCGCGTGCAGGGCGATGGTCTCCTCGTCCCCCGCGCGTGTGGTGGAGGCGGTGGAGCTGTCCACGAAGCTCTCCATGGACTGGACGAACTCGGCCGTGTCCAACCTGGGCTCCGGCGCGGTCTCCGGGTAGACGATCTCGTCCTCGGGCAGGTCCCCGTTGATGATCCAGGTCTCGGGGTCGATGTAGTCGTGCACGTCGGGTTCGGGGAGCTGGGTGAACTCGTCGACGTAGCTGACGGGGACGCCGGGCACGTGTCCGGCGGTCATCCCGGTCAGGGTCAGAAAGTCCACGTCCTCGCTGGGTGCGGGGAAGTACCGGCGGATGGGCGCGGCCAGATACTCGTGGATGGGAACGAGGTCGCTGCCCTCGATGAAGTAGCTGCCGTAGGGTTCGCCGTGGTCCTCGTCGGTGATGGGGAGCAGGACTTCCCCGGAGACCGGGTCGACCAGGCGGACGGGGGCGCCCGCGTAGGAGATCTCCTCGCCGGTGATGGTCTCCAGGATGTTGCGGCTGAAGTCGATCATCAGGTATTCGCCGTCGTGCTCCAGCGCCTCGACGGTGATCTCCACGGCGACGTCGTTGCCACCCTCGACGAACATGCGGCCCTGACGCACGAAGGGGAGTTCGACGTCCTCGGCGGTGACCTGCTCGGCGGACTCCTCGGAGGCGGCGGTCTCCTCCTCGCCTTCCTCGCCGGAGGTCAGGTCGCGGACCAGGCCGCAGGAGCTGAGGGCCAGGCTCAGGGCGATGACCACACCGGTCACGCCTAGGGCTCGTTGGGACATGGTCGGGGGACTCCCTCGTGGTGGTGCGGTGCTCCGGCCGGGGCGCCGGGATGGTGGTCAGCCGGTCAGACGCGCGGCGGGGCCGTCTGGTTGCGGGTGCTCGCTCACAGGTGTGCGCGAACACGGGGGCGGGGCCGGACCCCGTGGCGCCGGGCGCGCGGGAGTGCTTGGATGGGGGCGTCGCGTGACCCGTGGGCGGCACGTACGAGGAAGGGCGGGCACGTTCCCATGTCGGAGATGGTGTTCGGGGTCGTGCCGGTGCTGGCCGCCGTGCTGACCGGCCTGTTCGCGGGTCTGTTCCTGTCTTTTTCGATGGCGGTCATGCCCGGGTTGGCCCGCGCTGGCGACCGCGCGATGATCGAGTCAATGCGGGGAATCAACACGGCCATCCTGAACCCGCTGTTCGCGGTGGTCTTCGTGGGGGCGCCGGTGGCTGCGCTGGGGTCGACGGCGCTGTACGCCACCTCCGGTTCGCCGACGCCCCTGGTCTGGTCCGGGGCTGGTCTGGTCCTGCTGCTGACAGCGATGGTGGTCACCTTCGCCGTGAACGTGCCGCGCAACAACGCCCTGGAGCAGGCCGGTACGACCGAGCACCTGGGCGACCCGGCGGCGGTGCGGGCCGCCTTCGAGCCGGGGTGGGTGCGGTGGAACCACGTGCGTTCCCTGGCCTCGGTGGCGGCGCTGGTCTGTTCGGTCATGGCCCTTCTTCCCGCCTGAAGTGTCCCCGTCGCCCCTCCGACCAGTGCGTTGCGGGCCGTGGCGACCCCGGGTGTGAAACGGTGGCCGGGTGAGTCCGCACATTGAGACCTTCGACCCCGCCGCGACCCCGACGGCCGACCTCGCTGCCTGGAGTTCGGTGTACACCGACGGGCAGTCCGCGCTGTCGGGCAGCGCCGCACCGGCGGAGGAACTGGCCACCCGTCTGCGCTCCGGTCGCGCGGGGCGTGCCTGGCGTTGGGCGGCTCGGATCACCCCGGGCCACCCCATCCACGGTGTGGCGGAGCTGCGCCACCAGCACCACGACGCGCGCATCGGGTTCCTGCGCCTGTTCGTGGCCGACCACGTGCGGCGTCGGGGCACCGGTCGGCAGCTGCGCGAGGCCGTGGTGGAGGAGGCCCGCGCCCAGGGGATGGACCGCCTCCAGAGCACCGTGCTGGCCGGAGAACCCGGCGAGTCCTTCGCGCGCGCCAGCCCCTACCTGCGCACTCTGCTGCGGTTGGAGCTCCAGAAGCAGTACCTGGACGAATCCACCCTGCGTCGCTGCTGGAGCCTGGCCGCCACTCCCGCGCGCGGGTACCGGCTCACCCACTGGGAGGGGCCCGCACCCGACCACATGGCCGCCTCCTTCGGGCGGGTCATGGCCCACCTGCTGGACGCCCCCGGGGCCGCCCTCCAGGTGGAGGCGCGCGCCTGGGACGTGCCACGGGTGCGCGAGTGGGAGCGTCAGATGACCGTGGACGGGTCGCGGCTGGTGGTGGGAGCCGCACTGGACCGTATGTCGGACCAGGTGGTCGCGGCCACGGTGAGCACGGTGACGCGGGGCGTGGTGGCCGACCAGCACGACACGGCGGTGCTGCCCGCCCACCGGCGCAAGGGGCTGGCCAGCCGGGTCAAGGCGACCCAGGCACTGCGGGTGCACGACCTGTTCCCGCATGTGGAAGCGGTGGCGGTGACCATCAACCAGGAGAACCAGGCGATGCTCGCGGTCAACCGCGCCCTGGGTTACCAGAGGGTCAGTGAGCGGCTGCTGGTGGAGGAGGGGCTGGACCCGCATGAGGGTCCAGCGACCTGACGGTGGTGGGCCTTCGACGTGGTGGCCCGGCGCCCCCGCACCCACGAGGAGCACCTGGACCGGTCAGCGCGGACCGGTTCGGCGGACACGGAGTGCGCGGCTGGCGGTGTTCGGACCCAGGAGGGACGTCAACAAGCTGACCGGGGCTGCCCTGGCCATCTGCATGCGGAACGCCCCCGCCACGGAGTCCCGTGGCGGGGGCGTTCCTCGTGGATCACACGCCGAAGGCGTCCGGGTACCGGATGGTGCCGCGCGGGGTCTCACGCGAGGGGTCCAGCGACAGGGCCATCATGGCCTCGTCGGGTACCTCGAACGGAGCGCGCACGCCGAACCCGGAGGCCGGGGTGAAGCCGAACCTCGGGTAGTAGTCGGCGTGGCCCAGGACCAGGACGAGGTTCTCGCCCAGGGCGCGGGCCGACTCCAGACCGGCGCGGATGGCGGCCGCACCGGCGCCGGTGCGCTGGAACTCGGGCAGCACCGCGCACGGAGCCAGCGCCAGGGCCGGGTGGCCGTCGACGTGGCAGCGGGTGAACAGCGCGTGCCCGACCAGGGTGCCGTCAGTTGCTTCGGTGACGACGGACAGGCCGTCGATCCACGCGGAGGTGTCAGCGCGCAGGGCGTCGACCAGGTCGGCTTCGGCCGGTCTCTCGAACGCGGCGCTGTTGATCGCGTGGATCGTGGTGACGTCGGCGCTGGTCTCGGGTCGGGTGGACCAGGCGTGGGTGGAGTGGGACAACGTTGAGGACCTTCGTTTTCGGGGGTCCCGTCGTGTGGTCAGGCCGGGACCCGCTGGCTGGAGGTGCTGGGGGCGTCGCTCACGGCGGCGCTGGTCACGACAGTCATCAGTTCACCTCTTGGGTCCGCACGGCCGACTCTCGGCGTCGCGGGGTCCAACGCTAGCAGGGGGGTGGGTCTTCCCCGTGGTGAGAGCGTTCACGGGTGCGACGCGGGCGAGGGATCGGGGGGCTTGGACGGCCCCCGAGGGCCCTGCGTGGAACCGTTCGATGGCTAGGGTGTCTTATCCACAGGGCTTCGCGGGGTTCGGCGGGCCCGGTGACCCAGGCGGCGCGACGGTAGGGAGACCGGAACGGTGGAGCTGTTCGAGGAAGGCGCCAAGGTCCTGACCCAGGAGATGGTCAAGGGCGGATGGACGGTGGTCCAGGGCTGGATCACCCGGGTGTTCAAGGGCGACGAGGCCAAGCGGAGCAGGGCCCTGGACGAGGTGGAGCAGACCCGCCGCGAACTGGACCCCGGGGGCGGGGAGACGGTGTCGGTGCAGGAGGTCGAGCAGACCTGGCGGACCCAGTTGCGCCGCCTGCTGCGTGAGGACCCGGCCGCCGCCGCCGAACTGCGTGTACTCCTGGACGAGGTGGCTCCGTCCGCGGCCGGAGGCGTCACCAACATCGCCCGCGACGTGCACGGCGGGGTGCTCATCCAGGCGGGCACCATTCACGGGGGCGTGCACCGGAGCGAGACCCGCTACGACGGCGACCACGTCGAGATGAGCGGCAACCGGGCTGGCCGCGATGTGATCGGCACGCAGAACAACCATGGTGATCGACGGAGCCAGAGCCAGGGGCACGGGGACGCGTGAACAGGCAGGACTCCTCCGGGGAGATCGGCGGCCGCCCGCTGAGCCGCGCGGCCATCCATGGATCCCGGTCCCGGCGCGACACCATCGGTGTGCAGAATAACTACGGTGTCGGCCCCGCCCGGGGAGCGGCCCAGACCCTGTTCACACTGCCCTCGCTGGACGCCGGGTTCACCAGCCGGGGCGCGGAACTGGAGCGGGTCCTGGCAGTGCTCGACCCCGGGGTCGAGGGCGTCGCGGGAGTGGTGGTCTCCCAGGGCATGGGAGGGGTCGGCAAGACCCAACTGGCGCTGGCTGCCGGGCACGAGGCTATCCGTCGCGGGTGGTTCGCCGGAGCGCTCTTCGTGGACCTGCACGGCTACTCCACTCCGGTCGACGGTGACCGGGCGGTGGAGTCCTTCCTGCGCAGCCTGGAGGTACCCACGGAGCGGTGGCCGGACGACGCCGACGCCAGACGCGGACTGTACCGCTCCTCCCTGGAGGAACGGTCCCTGGAACTGGGCGGCCCGATCCTGGTGGTGGCCGACAACGCATCCGAGGCCGGTCAGGTCACTCCCCTGGTTCCCGGTCTGGCGAGGCACCGCCTGCTGGCGACCTCACGCGACCGCCTCACCTCGTACGGCTGGCGGCGCATCCCCATTGACCACCTCTCCGACACCCGTGCCGTCCGGGTCCTGATGGAGGCGCTGCGGGTCGGTGACCCGGACGATCCACGAGTCGCTGAAGCCGCAGCCCTGGCCCGGGTGGCGAAGGCCTGCGCCGGGTTGCCCCTGGCGCTGCGCATCTGCGCCGCCGTCCTGGGAGCGGCTCCGGACATGACCGCCGACGAGCTGGCGAACACCCTTGAGGGTTCCGAGACACGGTTGCGCAGGTTGAGGGACGGCTCCCGCAGCCTGTACACGGTTTTCAAACAGTCCCGTGCGCGGCTGGCGCCCGAGGCCGCCGAACTGCTCGCCCTGCTGGGGTTGGCTCCCGGACCGGACATCTCGACGGCGGCCGCGGCGGTCCTGGCCGGGGTCGAGGAGACCGAGGCTCTGGAGCGTCTGCGTTCTCTGTCGGCGGCGCACCTGGTGTCGGGGAAGGCGGGTCGGTGGCAGATGCACGACCTGACCGCCGACTACGCGGCCTCACTGAGCAAGGGAGACGACGCTGCGGACCGGTTCGTCCACGCTCGACGGCGGCTTTTCGACCACTACTCGTCCATGGCCGACGGCGCCCGTCTCAACCTCGTGGCGTTGCCGGGCCAGCAGACCCCGGAGACCTTCGCCGACCGTCGGGCGGCCACGCGGTGGCTGGACGCGGAACGCGCGGTCCTGATCGACACCGTGCACGTGGCCCGCAGGCTCGGTGAGACACGGACCGAGACCGACCTGCCGGTCTTCCTCAACACGTATCTCAAACGGCGTCGGGACCTCTCCGACCTGGAGGACGTGCACCGGATCGCGCTCAGAGCCGCGCAGCGAAGCGGGAACAGGGATCGCGAGGCCATCTCCTGGAACAACCTGGGAGCCGTGCTGCGTGAGACGCGTCGGTTCGGGGCGGCCATCGACGCGCACGGACGTGCCCGATCCCTCTTCGCTGAGCTGTTCGACGATCACGGCGAGGCGGTGTCGTGGAGCAGCCTTGGGGCCGCGTTGGGCGACGAACGGCGTTTCACCGAAGCTCTGGAAGCCCTTCGGGGAGCGCAGGTCATGTTCGCCCGGTTGGACGACGTGCACCGGGAGGCCATCGCGTGGAACAACCTTGGGGCGACGCTGCGTGAGGTCGGCCGGTTCGCCGAGGCCGTCGACGCCCACCAACGGGCCCAGGGCTTCTTCCGCCAGCTGGGCGATACCCATCGCGAAGCCAGGGTGTGGGTCAACCTGGGCGCGGTGTTGAGCCAGGAGAAGCGATTCACGGAGGCCATGGAGGCCCACGAACGAGCCCGAACCATGTTCCAAGGGCTGGGCGACACCCGTGAGGTGGCCAAGGCGGGGATGGGCCTGGGCATCTGCTTTCGGGGGCTCCGCCGAACGGATGAGGCCCTGGCCTTGCTCGACGAGGTGGTCGGGTTCTTGTCCGATGAACACGACCCGCACCACGAGGGGCTGGCCCGCCACGAACTCGGGCTGACCTGGATGGCGGCGGGTGACCCACCGAGGGCGGTCCCGCACCTGGAACGCGCCGTCAAGCTCCTCGGGGAGAACAACGACCCGTTCCGAAGGGACCAGGCCGCCGCAGCGCTGGCCAGGGCCCGAAACTCCTCCACCCCGGGGGGAAGCTCGCCAGGGCCCCCCACCCTCTGAGCGCGGCGTAGCCAGCATCTCGCACCCCCGTGTGCGAGACGCCTGGGCACGGGACACGGTTTCGGACAGGCACCGCCGTGCGCCCCGTGCCGGGGTCAGTCGGCCCGCTGCCCGTCACGGCGCAGCGGTGAGCCCAGCAACCGGTTGAGGTCGGCCTCCGCCTCCGTCAGCAACGCCTGGCCGAACACGCACAGAGTCCCCTGACCGTGCTCCCAGGGATGGCCGAAGGTCCCCAGACGCAGGTCCCTCGCGAGGTTGATGTAGTAGTCGCCGTCGGGGAACGTGTGCGCCGGATGGCGCGGCTGCTCGTCGCCGCCGACCCTGCGCGGGTCGTACCGGCGTCCGATGTGCTGCCAGTCCAGGGAGTAGAGGTGTTCACCCTCCGGCACGCTGGCGGCGAGCGCGCGTCGCATGGACCGGTTCAGCTCGGCGAGGCGTTGGGGGTTCCCAGCGACGGCGCTCACCGACCAGGTCACCGAGGGGGTGGGCTCGACGATGCCGGGGAAGACCGTGGCGCTGGGGGCGAAGAAGAAGCGGTTGGTGAACCGATCCCAGAGGTCGTCGTGTTCGGGGTCGTCGTTGAGTTCGGTGACCGGTCGGGTCGGGGCGGGGGTCCCGTCCGGGACCCAGGTGTGGGTACGCGCGGTGGTGACCTGGTGAAACCCCGATGCCAGCAGTAGTTCGAGCAGGTCGGGTTGGGCCGCGGGGTCGACCTCGGCGGACATGAGGCGGGACTCGGCCTGGGTCCACACCCACCACAGTGGCAGGACGCGGCCGGAGCTGGCGTGCCGGGCCCACTCCCCCAGGAACTCGGGTCGGGGCGCGGTCATGCCCTCCAGGACGACGAAGGGCGTTCCGGTGCGCAGGGTGGCCCAGCTGGCGGCGCGCACGTGGGCCCCGTCTACCAGGGTCAGGGTCCGGTTCTCGAAGGCGTAGCCGTCCGCCTCGTGTTCGGCCAGGGGGCGCCGGTGTGGTCCGGAGCCGGCGGCCAGGCGACGCACGGCCCGGGCGGACACCCGGTCGTTCTCGCGGAGCTGTTCGTCCGGCGGGGGCTGCGCTGTGGGGAGGTCGTCGAGTTTGGCGACCAGGACGGAACGCTCGGGGCCCGGTGTGAACCCGGCCGTGTCCAGCGCGTGGGCCAGCGCGGGCGGGTCGTGGGCGTGGGTCCGCCATTGCGCGGGTTCGGAGTGCGCGTCGAACCGGTCCCTCTGGCGGGCGACGAGGGCGGAGAGGTCGGTGCGGGTCGGCAACGGGCCGTGGTCGACGACGCCGTGGGTGCCGTAGTGGGTGCGGACGAGGCTGGCGCCGTCCAGGTGCGGGTCCCGTAGGTGCACCGCCCCGGTCTGGGACGGGGAAGGGAGGTGGCCGCGCAGGTGGGTGTCGTAGGCATGGCGAAGCTCGTGCAAGGTGTGACAGCCAGGAGGGGTGAGGGGGCGGGAGGGCGGCCCATTCTGCCAGTGCCGGGGCCGGGGCCCTTCACTCGAAGCGGGCGTGTGGGAGCCGGAAGCCGGGGTGACGGTGTCCGATTGTCGTGGGCGGTCCGTAACCTCGCGGACACACCCACCGAAGCTCCCTGGACCTCGCGACGCAAGACGCCCCGAGGAGGGACGCCCCGCCTGCCCGTGCCTTCCCCGCGGAGTGTTCCTGCGGCCGCCGGTCGGGTCCCAGGGACGCGCGGCGTTGGCTGCGAACGTCCTCCTGAGGGCGCCAGTTCAGCCCCCCGCCGTGGGCGTCGATGCTGGGCGGTGAGGCGTTCGTGTGGCCCACGATGTGACAGGTTCTCGTTTGTGGCGGCGGGTAGCGTCTGTCGTGGTGACGAACGTGGGGCCCGACTTGGCGTCAGGGTCGAGCGGTTCTCGGGGTCCTGTCTCGAGTGTCCTCGCCCACAGAACCGAACCCCGTTCGGTTCAGGTGTGGCCAGGGGTTCTACCAGTCGGTAACATTGCATCATGAGCCTTGACCACCCCGCCGAGGGCTACGAGTTCGACCAGGACACCCGGGTCGACAAGCGTGCCGACGGCGAGTTCACAGCCACCCTCACCGACGGCTGGACCACCTTCACCTCGCACCCCAACGGCGGCTACGTCCTGGGGACGGCCCTCAACGCCCTGAGCCAGACCCTCACCCAGCCCGACCCCCTCGTGGTCTCCGCCTTCTACCTGCGTCCCGCCGCCCCGGGCCAGGCCGTTCTGCGCACCGAGACCATCCGTGAGGGGCGCCGCACGGCCACCGGCGCCGTCGTCGCCGAACAGGGCGGCAAGGAGATCCTGCGCGCCACCGCCACCTACGGCGACCTCACGGCGGAGGGTCGTGAGCTGCATCTGGACGGGCCGCCGGAGCTGCCCGCCCCCGAGGACTGCTACGTGCCCCCGGAATTCGCGGGCAGGCCGGAGGGCATCACGATCGCCCACCGCATCGACTACCGCTACCCCGAGCGCCCGGGGTGGCTGGACGGGAAGAAGGACGGCCAGCCCCGGACCGACTTCTGGATGCGTTTCGCCGACGGCCGTGACGCCGACGTGCACTCGCTGCCCGCCATGGTCGACTTCGCCGTTCCCGCAGTACTCGACATCGGCGAGTTCAGCACGATCACGGTGGAGCTGACCTCCCACGTGCGCGCCCGGCCCGCTCCCGGCTGGCTGGCCTGTCGGGTCTCCACCAAGCACGTATCCAACGGCCTCCACGAGGAGGACATGGAAATCTGGGACAGCGAGGGCACCCTGGTCGCCCAGGCGCGCCAGCTCGCCATGCTCCTGTGAGTTCCCGCCCCGCGACGTCCTCTTCCGTCGCGGGGCTCTTCGCAGCGGAAGCGCCCTTGGGCAGCCTTGGCCACGGCGCCGTTTCCACCAGAGGGCGGTACCGGAGCCCATGGGAGTGCTTTTCGGGTTCGTCGTGTCCCGGGTGCCCGCCTCCTACCGCCCACCGCCTGGTGAGGCTCATGGATCCACGGGTGGCAGGCCCAGGATCTGCAACCTCCTGGAAGACACCTGGTTCGAACCCTTCCCTCGGATCTGCCCGGAAGTCCTGATGGTAGAAGTGTGGAGCAGGTTTGCGGATTTCATTGCTTTGCTCGAGGTGGATCGCAGTTGGGTACGAATGCGGAAAGAGCGCGGGTGCCACTCGGTGCCGTGAGTGGTGGTAATGGATAACTCGATCACCACCGGTGCGATGGTGCTTTCTCTTCCCCTCCTGGTGTGCGCGTCCGGGTGCGCACCTTCCGGAGATGTTGGTCCGGCGGCCGTCGAGCATCGTGTCCACGATGGCAAGGCCCCGTCACACCCGATACCGGCTGAGGTGTCGCAGGTGGCCTGGCAGTGGAGCACGGCTGATCGGGAGACCAGCCTCATCGATGTCCTGCCCGGTGTGTCCGGGCCCGTGATGGTGACGGGCGACGGTGCCGTCGGCCTGGACGGGGCCTCGGGTGAGGAGTTGTGGAGTTACCGGCTCGAAAACGGGGGTCTCCGCAGCGCCCGGACGACACCTGATGGGCAGGAGGTCCTGCTGACCCTGCCGGGCAGTGAACCGGACACCGCGGTACTGCTCGACGCGGGCACCGGGCGACTGATCGCGGAACACGAGGGTGACCCGGGCAGGAACCTCGCCCGTGCCGCCGCGCTCACCTCGCACGTCGCGGTCACGGACCCCGCGCAGGAGGGCGGTTCCGTGGAGGCCTTCTCCCTGCTCGGAGGCGAGCGGGTCTGGACCTATGAGCCGCCCGCGCCCGAGGCCGGCACCGGGGTCACGGTCGAGAACGTGCTCAGTGCCGGGGAAACCGTGGTGGTCATCGCGGCCTACAACGACGGCAGCTTCGAAGACGACTCCGTCGACCTACACGAGCAGGGAATGCTCGCGGTCGGCCTCGAGGGGGAAACCGGTGAGGTCCTCTGGGAGGTGGACCAGGAGTTCGCCGATGACAGCCGAGGCGTCGCCAAGCACGAACTCTCCCCCGGAGCCGAAGCGCTCTTCCTGGAGGTCGGGACCGGAAACCAACGGCACGAGTTCCTGATCGACCCCCAGACGGGCGAGGAGATCAGGGGCGCGGTCTACCAGGACCGGGATCGACACCCCGTCGGTTTGCTCGATGACGGCTACGCCGAGATGGCCGTCGACTATGACGAAGGCACGGTCGAGTACTGGCGCATGTCCTTCGAGGGTGAGGAACTGGCCCACCTGGAGACCTCCCAGCGCCCGGCCGAGGGTGACATCGACCGCGGGCTGCTTCTGGGGGAGGGTGTGCTCCGGCCTGACTACCTGACCGACCCCGACCTGGACCGGGGATCGATGAACGTCGAGTTCGCGGGCTGGGACTCCGAGGGCGAACCCGCTGTTCTGAACGCGGACATGACCCGAAACGAGGAGTGGTGGATCAGGTCCGAGGGCAGCGCCATGACTCTTCCCGACGCTCCTCGTCTGGTCGCGGTACCCGGAGCCGTGGTCGTGACGGAGGAGAACCCGGGCCCCTGGACCGTGGTCGGCCTCACCTGACGTACCTGTTGGGTACATGGGCGCTGTCCGCGTGCCGCAGTTGCAGGTGGGACGCGTTCCGGAGCATCCCCGCGCCGAGCGGGCTCGTGACCCGCTCGGCGATGGTGAAGCCTCTCCCTGTCCCCCGCATGGGTTGAGCAGGACACCGCTTTGGCCGCTACGGGGCCTACCCCTCCTCGGTGCGACGGGTGAGGCGCTCCTGGCGCTGCCGGGCGGCCTGGGCTGTGCCCAGCCCCAGACCGAAGGCGATCTCCTGCCAGGTCATGCCCCGCCCCTTGGACATGGTGAGCAGCCCCGACTCCAGTTGGTCGAACTCGGCTCGGGCCCATGGCACCAGGGTCAGCGCCGCGGTCAGGTCGTCCTGGTCCACGGAAGGGGCGCCCTCATCAGGGAGGGCGCTGCCCGCGGCCAGGTCGCTGACGCGGCGGATGGCCTCGTGCGGGGACATGGGCATGCGCGTCCGGTCCCAGCGGAGGCGGTCCTCGCCGGTGGCGTGGCGTTCGGTGATGCGGAAGAGGGCCTCGTGGACGCGCTTGCGTCGGGCCTGCTCGGGGTCGGGCCGGGTGAAGGTCTCCTGTGGGTTCTCCATGCCATCACTATGCGTTGACAACGAAAAGTTGTCAACATAATGTTCAAAACAGAGTGTTCATCGCTCGATCAGCCGAGGACGCCGGTTCCGCGGCCGCGAGCCCGAAGCGCGCGGACCGCACGCCCCTTCCACACCAGCCCCTGTCGGGGGGAGAACAGGTAGGCCAGGGTGAACGCGATCGCCTGGGCCAGCACGATGCAGCCGCCGGTGGACACGTTCAGGTGGAAGCTGGTGAACACGCCCACCACGGCGGCGGCCACAGCCACGGCCGCCGAGATCAGGAGCATCCGCTCGAAGCGGTCGGTGAGCAGGTAGGCGGTCGCTCCGGGGATGATCACCATGGCCACGACCAGGATGATCCCCACCGCCTGGAGCGCGACCACCACCGTCACCGACAGCAGTCCCAGCAGCAGGGTCTCCAGCAGGCGCGGGTTGACACCGATGGCGTGGGCGTGGACCGGGTCGAAGGCGTACATGGTCAGGTCGCGGTGCTTGTACCAGACCACGACCAGCACCACCGCGGCCAGGACCAGCACCTGGAGGATGTCGGAGTCGGAGACCCCCAGCACGTTGCCGAACAGGATGTGGCTGAGGTCGGTCTGGCTGGGCACCCGCGAGAGCATCACCAGGCCCAGGGCGAACATGGCGGTGAAGACCACGCCGATCACGGCGTCCTCCTTCACCCGTGAGGTGCGGTTGATCACTCCGATCAGCGCCACAGAGCCGCCCCCGAACACCAGGGCGCCCAGGGCGAAGGGCATGCCGAACATGTAGGAGAGCACCACTCCGGGCAGGACCGCGTGTGAGACCGCGTCGCCCATCAGCGACCAGCCCACCAGCGTCATCCAGCAGGAGAGCACGGCGCAGACCACGCCCGCCACGACGCTCACCAGCAGCGCCCGCTGCACGAACTCGAACCGCATCGGCACCGTGAACCATTCCACGAGCGCGATCAGGACGTCCACGAACGTCGCTCCTCACTGGGGTGGATGCCGAACGCCTCGAGGAGCACGTCCGGTAGCAGGACCTTCTCGGGTGGACCGTGCGCGATCACGCGCTGTTGGAGCAGGACGGCCTCGTCGCACAGGGCCGGTACCTGGGCCAGGTCATGGGTGGACACCAGCAGGGTGTGCCCGGTCTGGCGCAGTTGCAGGAGCAGGTCGGTGATGGTGGCCTCCGAGCGTTTGTCCACGCCCGCGAAGGGTTCGTCCAGGAGCAGCACGTCGGCGTCCTGGGCGATGGCGCGCGCGACGAAGGCGCGTTTGCGTTGGCCTCCGGAGAGTGCCCCGATCTGACGGTCGGCCAGGTGGGTGAGGTCGGTGCGGGCCAGCGCGTGGTCCACGGCCTCGCGGTCGGCGGCGCGAGGGCGGCGCCTGCGGCCCATGTGCCCGTAGCGGCCCATCATGACCACGTCCCGCACCCGCACGGGGAAGGCCCAGTCCACCTGCTCGGACTGGGGGACGTAGCCGACCAGGCCCTTGCGGCGGGCGGCGGCGTTGCCCATGCCCAAAAGACGGACCCGCCCGTGGTCGACGGGGACCAGGCCGAGCACGGCCTTGAACAGGGTGGACTTGCCGGAGCCGTTCATGCCGAGCAGCCCGCACACCCGGCCGGGCTCCACGGACAGGTGGACGTCGTCCAGGGCGAGGACCTCGCCGTAGTGAACGGTGGCTCCGGTCACCTCGATGGCGGCGGTCACCGGTTCTGCTCCCTCATGGCGGTCTCCTTCCTCACTCGCCGGTCAGGCCGGCGACGATGGCCTCCGCGTCGTGGCGGAGCAGGTCGAGGTAGGTGGGAACGGGGCCGTCGGACTCGGAGAGCGAGTCGACGTAGAGCGTCTGACCCATGGCTGCGCCGGTCTCGCGGATCACGGAGCGTTGGGCGCTGTCGTTGACCGTGCTCTCACAGAACACTGTGGGCACGTCGTTGTCGCGGACGAACTCGGACACGGCGGCGATCTGTTGGGGGGTGCCCTCGCGTTCGGCGTTGACCGGCCACAGGTACTGCTCGGCGAGTCCGGCGTCGCGGGCGAGGTAGGAGAAGGCCCCCTCACAGGTCACCAGGGCTCGGGAGGACTCGGGTACCTCCGCGAGTTCGGTCTCCAGGTAGGTGCCGACCTCGGCGATCTCCTCCTTGTAGCCCTCGGCTGCCTCGGCGTAGACCGCCTCTCCTTCGGGGTCGAGTTCGGTGAGGGCGTCGCGGATGTTGTCGACGTAGACCAGGGCGTTGTCGGGGGACATCCAGGCGTGCGGGTTGGGTTCGCCCTCGTAGCCGCCCGAGGAGACGGGGATGGTCTCGATGCCCTCGCTCAGCACGGCGGTGGGGGCGTCCACGCGTTCGGTGAACTGCTGGAACCATGCCTCCAGGCCCAGGCCGTTCTCCAGGATGAGGTCGGCGTCCTGGCCGCGCACGAGGTCGTCGGGGGTGGGTTCGTAGCCGTGGATCTCCGCGCCGGGTCGGGTGAGGGAGGCGACCTCGACGCGGTCGGCGGCGACATTCTCCGCCATGTCGGCGATGACGGTGAAGGTGGTGAGGACGACGAGGCGGTCGTCGTCGCGGTCGGTTCCGGCGGAGGTGGAACAGGCGCTGAGAGCCAGGGCCAGTGTGACCCCGGGGATCACGGTGGACCAGGTGTTTGAAGAGAACCCATCTCTAAAGTTCGGCACGCCTAACTTTTACCACAAGCGGGTCAAACTGCGCATCGGGGAGCTTGCCGTAGATCGTCGAAGTCGCCAGGCGCGCGGGGGCCGCTCACGACGCCAACCGGGCCGCCGTCGCCGAAAGGGCCTGGACCCCGCTGGCCAGGCAGGGCCACACGGGCGATCGTCACCCTCGGGGGCCTGATGCTCAACACGGGTCGGAGGAGGAGGGCCCGGGACTGGTGGCGCCGGGCCGCAGACCGAGGCGACACCTCGGCGATGTTCCTCTTCGGGGCATCCCTGGCCGTGTCAGGTCGGATGAGTAAGGCAGGTTGCGTCGGGCTGCCGACCCGGGCCACGCCGAGGCGATGGTCACCCTCGGGAGGCTGCTGGAGGACGCGGGTCAGTTCGAGGAGGCCAGGACCTGGTTGCTTCGGAACGGTGCGATGGCCAGAGTCGCAGCCTTGGCGCCGCCAGGCGGTGAGTCCGACCGTTCCAGGCGACCGGTCGCGATCCGCGTCCGGGCGACTCCGCTCCGCCAGGGGACCGGCGGGGCTTTCCTGCGTCCTGGTCGGTTGGCTGCTTTGGCTCGTGTGGTTGGACGGGCCGCCTGGGGAGGGATGGCTGGTGTTCGGTCCGTCGACCCGCCGTCACCGCTCCGCGGCCCGTCTGCCCTCATTCGCCGGAAGGCCCCTGGTGCTCACGGATTCCGTCGAGGAGGAAGGTGGTGCGGCGGTCGTAGGCGTCGCGGGGCGGGCGGGCGCCGTGTTTGAGTGCGAGCGCGGTGTCGACGATGAGCGCGTGGAGGTCATCCGTCGTGAACTCCGGTCGCAGGACTCCGGCGGCGTGACCAGCGGAGACGAGTTCGTCGTAGATCTCGCCCGCGACCCGGCATATGTCCATCAGCTGCTGGGAGTGGGGGTACTCCTGAAGCAGGACGTCGTTGGCGGTGGGTTGGCGGTACTGGAGGTCGCGGATCGCGGTGACGTAGTACGCGATCCGCTCCCCCGCGTCGTCGAGTGCCCGAGCGTGGTCGATCACGGCGCGGAGCTCGCGCGCGACGACCTCTTCGATGACGGCTTCGATGAGTCCGATCCGGCCGCCGAACCTGTTGAAGATCGTGGCCTTGCTCACCCCCGCGGCCCTGGCCACCTCTTCCAGCGGCACGCTCAGGCCTCGCCCCCGGAACGCACCGATCGCGGCGTGGCGGATCTGCTCGGTGTTGCGCTGGGCATCGGCGCGCAGCCGGGGCCTCTCGGATGCCGCACCGCTCATGGTTCCCACCGCTCTCCGCTGCTCCGACCGTAACTTGACTGCGTTGGTCAGGTTATCTAGCGTCGTTGCCAACGTGAAACTGACCCCACTGGTCAACTTGAGGGAAACGGTGCCACCGGACCACTTCCAGTGCGGGCACACACTGCGGGCACACAGCGAAAGGCCACCAGCATGATCGTCGTCACCGGCGCCACCGGCACCCTCAACGGGGCCACCGTCGAACACCTCCTCGAACGCGTGCCCGCCGACCGGATCGGTGTCAGCGTGCGCGACGTCTCCAGGGCCCAGCACTTCGCGGACCGCGGCGTGCGCGTGCGTCAGGGCTCCTACGAGGAACCGGCCGCCCTGCGGGACTCCGTCGCTGGTGCCGACCAGGTGCTCCTGGTGTCCGGGAACGACCCGACCGCCGACATGGTGGGGCTGCACCGCAACGCGATCGAGGCCGCCGTCGCGGCCGGCGCCCGGAGGATCCTGTACACCAGCCAGCATGGTGCCGCGATCGACGGCCCCTACCCTCCTGCGGCCGTTCACGCCGCCACTGAGGCGATCCTCGCCGATTCCGGTGTCGCATGGACCTCCCTGCGCTACGGCTTCTTCGCCCACAGCTTCGCCTCCATGCTCGGGCCGTGGCGGGAGACCGGGGTGATCACGGCCCCGGCCGACGGGCCCGTCCCGTGGACCTCCCCCGCCGACCTGTCCGAGGCCACGGCGGTCGTTCTCTCCGGTGAGCGCTCCCTCGACGGGGCCGCCACCCTGATCGCCGGAGAGGCCGTCACTCTCGAGGACTTCGCGGCGATCGCCTCCGAACTCGGCGGCCACCCCGTCGAACGCGTCGTCGTTGACGATGAACAGTGGGTCGCCGACCAGACGGCGAACGGTGTTCCGGAGCAGGCGGCCCGCTTCATGCTCACCATGTTCCGCGCGACCCGCGAGGGGTACTTCGCGCAACCGGACCCGCTGCTGGCCGAACTCCTCGGCCGTGAACCCCGGGGCGTCGCCGACCAACTCGCCGAGCAGGTCGGGGCGTGAGGGGCTCGGGTGGTGGGCGAGGGAAAATCACCCTCTGACCACCGTCCCGAACCGGGGGCACCGGGCGGGGTGCTGCGATCCGATCCGGTGGCCTTCGCCCGCAACCAGGGCACGTCCAACGGCCCGCCCCACAACAGCCTCGCCGTCGACACTGGCCGGTCCTGAACGGCCCGAGCCCCACGAGGAGACCTCTTGAGCTTCGACACACCCAACGGCACCCGTGGCGTCCAGATGCCGCCCGCTGAGCAGATGCGGCAGATGAACGCCGGGGTGATCGCCGACATCCGGGCCGGCGGCAGCGGCCCCGAGGGAATGAACGCCCTGGTGCTGACCACGATCGGCCGCAGGTCCGGGGAGGAACGCCACACGCCGGTCGCCTACTTCCCGCTGGGCGACGGCTCCTACGTCATCGTCGCCTCCGCGGCCGGGTCCGCCAAGCAGCCGCTGTGGTACCGCAACCTGGCCGCGGCCCCCGATCGAGTGCGGGTGGTGGTCGCCGGAGCCGAGTTCCCCGTCACGGCCGAGGAGCTGGCCGGGGACGAACGCGACCGCACCTGGAACCAGATCACCACGGTCTCCCCGGCGTTCGCCCAGTACGAGCAGGACACCGACCGCACGATCCCCGTCATTCGACTCCGTCCCGTAGCCAGGGCGCAGGGCTGAGAGAAGCCGAGGGAACGGTGACCGGTAACCGGCGTCCGTTCCATCCCGGGGGTTCCCGGGCCGACCCGGCTGGCAGGGGTCCGCTCCGCACCGAGCGGACCCCTGCCACGCGCACCCCCCGTTCCAGGAGCGGAGCGCGACCGCCTGACGGGGACGGGACGCGACCGAACGCGGGGTTCCCGCCTGTGGGTGTTCCTTTCGGGTCGACGGCAACCCCGTTACAGCCATTGCAGTCATGACTGCAATGGCTGTAATCTGCCCGCATGAACGAACCCACCGAGGACGAACTGGCCTTCGTCGACGACGTCGCCGTGTTCTTCGAACGCGAGGGCCTGCCGCTGATCTCCGGCCGGGTCATCGGCTGGCTGCTGATCAGCGACCCGCCCGAGCAGAGCGCCGCACGCCTGGCCGAGGTGCTCCAGGTCAGCCGCAGCTCCATCAGCAGCGCGACCCGCATGCTCACCCCCAGCGGTCTGGTCGAGGGGGTGCGCAAACGCGGCGAGCGCCAGGAGTACTTCCGGATCGCCGCCGACGGCTGGAGCCGCATGCTGGAGCGCCGCTACGCCCTGGCCACCAGCTTCCGTCAGGTCACCGAACGCGGACTCAGGGCCCTGGAGGACGCCCCACCCGAGCGCCGCGAGCGCCTGGCCAACGTCCACGAGCTCTACGGGTTCCTGGAGACCGAACTCCCCGCCATGCTCCAGCGCTGGCGCGACCGACGTGAGGACCACACATGAGCGGCCCCGACTTCCACCGAGAGCACGTGGCCCTTCCCGAGGGGCGCCTGAGCGTCATCGTCGAGGGCCCCGAGGACGCCCCGCCGGTGCTGCTGCTGAGCGGCGCGGGAGTGGACAGCGCCACCATGAGCTGGCGCCACCTCATCCCCGACCTCGCCCGGGACCACCGGGTCATCGCCCCGGACTGGCCCAAACAGGGGCTGAGCACCCCGTGGAACGGATTCGCCGACCACGCCGCCCTCCAACGCTGCGTGCTCGCGACCCTAGACCAGTACGGCGTCGACCGGGCCGCCGTCGTCGGGATGTCCCAGGGCGGCGCGATGACCCTCGCCACCGCCATCGACCACCCCGACCGCGTCGAACGCCTCGTGGCCATCGCTCCCGGGGGTACCCTGTCCTTTCCGCCCGTCTACCACCAGCTCCTGTGGCTCGTCTCCCGGAGCCACCTGCTCAACACCTCCCTGCCCGCGATGATGGTCGGCAACAGGAAGCGGACCGAGGCCTTCGTCCGCACGGCACTGTTCGCCGGACCCGCCCCCGACCAGGACGAGGTCGTCGACGAGGTCATGGCCGAGATGGACGCCCACGGCGCGGGATCCTCGGACTGGCAGAACGCCTCCATCGGCCCTTGGCGGATGAACGTGGACCTGCGTCCGCGCCTGGGTGAGATCCGCTGCCCGGCCCTGTTCGTCCAGGGTGACAAGGACATGGGCGTCAAGCCCGCCACCACCGTCGCCGCCGCCAAGGCGGTGCCCGGAGCCCGCCTCGAACTCCTCGCGGGCCAGGGGCACTGGGTCAACCGTCAGTCACCCCATACGGTGAACCGCCTTGTCAGGGACTTCCTGGCCGAAGCTGACACCTGAGCCGTCAGTCGATGTACGCCCCGAGGTCCGATCCTTCCTAGAATGGGCGACCTGACGTGTGAACTCCCGCCCCGCCCCCGCGGCCGTCACGTCGCCCGTACCTTCGGCCCCCGTCCCACAGGAGTCCCAGGTGGTCCTTCCCCACCGCACACTGCGTGAGCGCTACGAACTGCACTCCGAGGTCGGGCGAGGAGGAATGGGCCGGGTCTGGCGGGCGCACGACACCGGACTCAATCGGACCGTGGCGGTCAAGGAGATCCTGCTGGGTCCGGGCCTGGACGAGGAGGAACGCGCTCGGGTGGCCGCCCGGGCACGCCGGGAGGCCCAGGCCACCGCGATGGGCCAGCACCCCAACATCGTGACCGTGTACGACATCGTCGAGGACGACGGTCGCCCGTGGATCGTCATGGAGCTGCTGGACGGCGACTCCCTGATGCGCCTGATGCGCGAGCGCGGCCCGGTCCCGCCACAGCGGGCAGCAGCCTGGGGGCTGGGCCTGCTCGACGCGCTCGAGACCGCCCACGGCCAGGGCATCACCCACCGCGACGTCAAACCCGAGAACGTCATGGTCACCGCGGCGGGCCGGGTGGTGCTCACCGACTTCGGGATCGCCACGATCGTGGACACCGCCGCCGTCACCCAGACCTCCGGGGTGATGGGCTCCGCGGCCTACGTGGCACCCGAACGGCTCAACTCCCGGCCCGCCACCCCCGCCAGCGACCTCTGGTCCCTGGGCGCCACCCTGTACCACGCGGTCACGGGGGTGTCCCCCTTCCTGCGTGAGGGCGTCCCGGCGACCCTGCACGCGGTGCTCAGCGCGGACCCGCCCGAGATCCTGCCCGGTCCGCTGGGCGATGCCGTTCGCGGACTGCTGGTCAAGGACCCCGACCGCCGACTGGACGCGCGGGGCTGTCGCGAGCTGCTGAGCGCCGCCGCTCGGGGAGAGACCGGGACCTCGGCCCTGACCGTGGCACACCTCCCCCCGGCCGCGCCGGGCGCGAGTGACTCCACCCCACCGGGGACGACCGGCTTTCCGGGCGCGACCGGGCCCGTGGGGACGACGGTCGCCTTCGGGCCCCCGACCGCCTCCGAACCCACCCCCGCCACGCCTGACGGGGCCACCGCCGCACGGCGCCCACGACGCCTGACCTGGCCCGTGGTGGTGCTCACCCTGGGCCTGGCCGCCCTGCTGATCACCGCCTCCCTGGTCGTCGTCGACCGCTGGGGCGGATCCGGCCAGGAGGGTTCGCCGAGCCACGAGGCCGGTGTCCCCACCGACGCGGGGGACCCCACCGCCCCGGTCACAGAGGAGGACGAGGTCCCCTCCGCGGAGGGTATGACCTGGACAGAGGACCCCGAGGGGTTCGCCCTGCTGGTCCCCGACGGCTGGGAGCGCCGCACGGACGGCGCCAGCGTCTTCTACGATTCCCCCACGTCCAAGGCCTACCTCCAGATCGACCGCACCCCCCACTCGATCGAGGACGAGTACGAGCACGTGCTGGAGCAGGAGAGCAACTCCGTCGCGGAGAACCGGCTGCCCGGGTACGAACGGATCAGGGTGGAGGACGTCACGTCCCGGACCTCCTTCGTCTCGGCGGCCGACTGGGAGTTCAGCTGGGACCGGGGCGAGGGCGCCTGGCGCCTGCTGGCCCGCAACATCAACGCCACCGAGGGCGAGTTCTACACGCTGGCCTGGTCCTCCGGTGAGGACGTCTGGGCCGAGGACACCTCGCTACGGGAGCAGGCGATCTCCTCCTTCGAACCGTTCTGACCGCGGTGGTGCGACGGCCCCGGTACGCTCGACCCGTTCCAACGCGAGTACAAGGGAGGTAGCGGGGGTGTCCCACACCTGGACCGCGATCGACTTCGAGACCGCCAACCAGGACCGCGGCAGCGTCTGCGCCGTGGGTCTGGTCCGGGTGAGCGAGGGGCGGGTGGTCGACCGGTTCACCACTCTCATCCGCCCACCGGAGCCGGTCTCGTTCTTCTCCCGGCACAACACCGCCGTGCACGGCATCACCGCCGGGGACGTCGCCCACGCGCCCACCTGGGAGAGGGTGCGAGACCAGGTGATCGAGTTCGCCAGGGGCGGGGCGCTGGTGGCGCACAACGCCCCCTTCGACATGGGGGCGCTTCGCCAGGCCTGCGCCCACACCGGGCTGGCGCTGCCCGCCTTCGACTACGCCTGCACGCTGGCGCTGTCCCGGCGCACCTGGGACCTGCCCGACCACCGCCTTCCCACGGTGTCCGCGCACGTGGGCCACACGATCACCCGACACCACCGGGCCGACGCCGACGCCGAGGCGGCCGCGCACATCATGATCGCGGCCATGCGACGCCACGGCACCGGCACGCTGCCCGAACTCAGCCGTGTCAGCGGGCTGCGCCTGGGCCGTCTGGAGGCGGTCAGTGCCACGCCCGCTCCGGCGGCCGTCCCGCTGATCACCGCCGTGGTGGAGGCCCCCGCCCGCGAGGACCGGTTCGGTCGCTGGCAGCGGGCCGCGCAGACCCCGCTCCCCCAACCGTCCGCCGACGCCGACCCGGCCGGACCGCTCTACGGCCGTACGGTGTGCGTCTCCGGTGACCTGCGCGCCATGGACAAGCCCGAGGTGTGGAAGCGCATCGCCGAGGCCGGTGGCCAACCCGCCAAGAACGTCACCAAGAAGACCGACGTCCTGGTGGTGGCCGACAGCGACCACGGAGGCAAGACCTCCAAGCACAAGCAGGCCGAGGCCTACATCGCCAAGGGCCAGAGCATCGACATCATCACCGAACCCGAGCTCATGGGCCGCCTCGGCGTCACCTCCCTGTGAACCCTGCGGGCACGGGAACGCCGGGCGAGGAGGACCCCGCCTCCCCCACCCGGGGGAACACCGGACGGAGGCGACACCGGACATGAACAGGACCGCCGACCCACTCCAGACCGTCGTGATCACCGGCGCCGCAGGGGTCGTGGGCACCCTCCTGCGCCCGCGCCTGGTCCGCCCGGGGCGACTCCTGCGGCTCGTGGACATCGTCGAACCCCCGCCCGCCGCCGAGGGCGAGGCCGTGGAAACGGTCCGCGCCGACGTCACGGACCTGGACGCGATGACCTCCGCCTTCGAGGGCGCCCACACCGTCATCCACCTGGCCGGGTTCAGCCTGGAGGAGCGCTGGGAGGACATCCTGGAGGTGAACGTCCACGGGACCCGGCAGGTCCTGGAGGCGGCCCGCCGTGCGGGCGGCCCCCGGGTGGTCTTCGCCAGTTCCAACCACGCGGTGGGCTTCCACCCTCGCGGTGACGGTGACCCCGGGGAGTTCGCCTTCCCCCGCCCCGACACCCACTACGGGGTGGGCAAGGTCGCTGGGGAGGCCCTGGCGCGGCTCTACCACGACCGTTACGGGCTGGACACGGTGTGCGTGCGGATCGGGTCGTGCCAGCCGCTCCCCACCGACACCCGCATGCTGGCGACCTGGCTCTCCCCCGACGACTGCGCCCGCCTGATGGAGGCGGTCATCGCCCACCCCGCCCCGGGCTTCCGCCTGGTGTGGGGGGTGTCGGACAACACCCGCCGCTGGTGGTCGTTGGAGGGGGCGCGTGAGCTCGGTTACGAACCCCGGGACGACGCCGAGGCCCACGCGGCCGCGCTCCTGGGGGCCGAAGGAGACGAACCCGACCCGACCCGGCCGCCCCACGACCGCGTCGGCGGACCCTTCTGCGACCCCGCCCTGGACACCGACCATCTGGAGGAGCGCGCCGCCCGACGCGCCCGCCAAAACCGAGGGTGACGACCTGACCGGGACTGCGCCGCCGTCATCTGGGACAATTCCTGTGCGAAACCCCGTGCGCCCCGTTCCACGACGCGCGTCGCACCGGGGGCGTCCCATCGGAAGGAACATCCCGTGACCACCGCAAGCAGCCCCACACCGCCCGCCGAGCTCCTTGAGTCGGCCCGGCGCGACCACGCCGCCCTGGTCGAGCGTGGACTCTCCCTGAACCTGACCCGGGGCAAGCCGTCCGCGCGCCAGCTGGACCTGTCCGCCGAACTGCTCGAACTGCCCCGAGGCCGCTACACCGCCGCAGACGGCACCGACTGCCGCAACTACGCGGGCGCCCCCCAGGGCCTGCTGGAGCTGCGGGAGATCTTCGCGGACCTCCTCCAGGTCCCGGTCGAGCAGCTGATCGCGGCGGGCAACGCCAGCCTCGAGCTCATGCACGACAGCCTGGCCAACGCCTTCCTGGGCACGGTTCCCGGCGGGACCGGACGCTGGGCGGACGCCGAGCGGGTCGCGTTCCTGTGCCCGGTCCCCGGATACGACCGGCACTTCGCGCTGTGCGAGCGCTTCGGCATCGAGATGATCCCGGTGCCGATGACCGACCAGGGCCCCGACATGGACGTGGTCGAGCGTCTGGTGAGCACCGACGCCGACATCAAGGGCATCTGGTGCGTGCCCAAGTACAGCAACCCCGACGGTGTCTCCTACTCCGACGAGGTCGTGCGACGCCTGGCCGCGATGCCCACCGCCGCCCCGGACTTCCGGATCTTCTGGGACAACGCCTACGCGGTGCACCACCTGACCGACGAGGAGGTGGAGATCGCCGACCTCCTCGGTGCCTGCGCCGAGAGCGGCAACCCCGACCGCGCCCTGGTCTTCGGGTCCACCTCCAAGGTCACCTTCGCCGGTGCCGGGGTGGCCTTCCTGGGCTCCTCGCCCGCGAACCTGAGCTGGTACCAGGGGCTCGCCGGGAAGCGCTCCATCGGCCCGGACAAGATCAACCAGCTGCGGCACGCCATGTTCCTGGGTGACGCCCAGGGCGTGCGCGCGCACATGCGCCGCCACCGCGAGCTGCTGGAGCCCAAGTTCGAGACCGTGGAGCGCATCCTCACCAAGAGCCTCGGCGGCACCGGTCTGGCGACCTGGTCCACCCCCAAGGGCGGCTACTTCGTGCGCCTGGACGTGCTGGACGGCTGCGCCCGTGAGGTGGTGCGCCGGGCGGCCGAGGCCGGGATCGCGCTCACCCCCGCCGGTGCCACCCACCCCTACGGTGAGGACCCGCAGGACCGCACCATCCGCATCGCGCCCTCCTTCCCGGAGCTGGACGCGCTGGAGGAGGCCATCGAGGCTCTGGCCGTGTGCGTGCGCCTGGTCGGTGCCGAGAAGCTGGTCGCCGAGCAGGGCTGATCCCCCGCCGGTCGCCGTGATCGCGAGGCGCCCCCGTCCCACTCGGACGGGGGCGCCTCGCGTCGGTCGTCAGGGGGTGACGTCGATGTTGGTCAGCCCACGGGTGGCGTCGCTGACGGTGTTGGAGGCGTGCACCACGTTGGGCTCACCCGCGCAGTCGGACTGGCTCCACAGAGCGATCGCGAAGCCGCCCACCCCGCCCAGGTCCGAGTGGTTGTCGCGGAAGACGTTGCCGCAGCCCGCGCCGTCGACCTGCTGCGTGCTGGTGTAGCCGTGCGCGAACACCCCGGGCCGCTCGAAGGTCCCGGTGTTGTGCTCGAACACGTAGCCGTTGCCCTTGACGTCCACCCAGCTGTCCGCGAAGTTCTGGCCGGAGATGCCCCGTCCGTCGAAGGTGTTCCCTGAGATGCGGCCGTCGCGGGTGCCCTCCTTGATGTCGAGGTGCTCTCCTCGGACGTCGGGACCGAAGTGGTTGCCGGTGACCTCGGTGCGGTCGCTGCGGTCCACGCCGTCGTCGCCCCCGAAGCAGCCCCAGTTGCTGTGCGCCGACCCCAGGTAGACGCCCTCACCGAAGCCCGGCTGCACGCGGCCGGTGTCGGTGATGCGGGAGTCGCGGACGGAACCGTCCGAGCTGGAGCTGCGAAAGTGCACGCCCTCGTCGTCCGTGCCGCGCACCTCCAGGTCGCTCAGGTGGACGTGGTCGGAGCGGTCGATCACGACCCCCTTCTTGGAGTCGGCGACGGTGAGACCCCGCACGTTCCAGTGGTCGGCCTCGTGGAGCCACAGGCCGTAGCCGCTGCTGTGGGTGTCGGGGGCGGGGCAGCCGCTGCCCGAGGTGGGTTCGTCGTTGACCAGGACGGCGTCGGAGGGGCCGGTCAGGGTGATGGGGGCGCCGCTGGTCCCGGGGGTGGTGGCGACGAAGGAGCCGACGTACTCACCGCTGTCCAGAGTGATGGTCTGTCCCGGCTGGGCGTTGGCCAGGGCCTCCTCCAGGGCGGGGGCGTTCGAGACCCGGACGTCGGCTGGGACGGGCTCGGCGTGCGCGGGGAGCGCCGAGGCCGTCAGCGCGACCGCTCCTGCGGCGGCCAGACAGAGGGACAGGCGTCGGGTGCGGGGGGTGGGCACGGGGCAGACCTCCGTGTCGGAGTGGGGGCCTCACTGTGAGTGAGGGTGTGACCACCGACCCTAGGGTGGGCTGGGCTCGCCATCAAGGGGGGTACCCCGCCGCTCCCCGGCAGGACCCGCGTACTCGGCGGGAGTCGCGACGCTTCCCCGCCTCCGAGGTGCGGGAGCAACTCCGACGGTGCCTGCTTCGCGGCCGCCCCGCTGATGGCCGGGCGCGACGTCCACGCCGAGAACACCCGGCGCGGACGTCGTCGCGTACCCGCCCGCCCCGCCGGGTCGGGGCGCCTACCTGGTCGTTCGGGCCGCAGCCGTGGGTGACCTCGTGGGTGGGCGCCCTGCTCACCGTCGGCTCAGCGCGTGAAGCACGTCTTCAGGTAGCTCAGGAACGATGCCTGTAGGCCGGTGACGTGCGTTTCCTGCAACATCGCGCTCGAGACGTCCTGCGATCGTCCCTTGCTGTGTAGCGCTTCCACGACCGAGAGGACGTTGCGGGCCAGCCCGCGATAGATCGGAACGTCTCCCAGCAGTTCGAGTTCGTTCAGCGTGACGTGCAACCGTGGAGCGGCCGAGTCCGCACCCCGCTCGGGCAGGGCCTCGACCAGGTCGAACACCTGGCTGTCCGGCCCCACGACACCGGGGCTGCCCGCACCGAAGGTCGTGAACGGGGCCGTCCCGCGAAGCCATGCGTAGAGGGTGAAGAGGCCTCCGTAGGAGTAGCCGAAGAGGCCGTGCCCGGACTCGCTGACGCGCAGCCGCGACCGCAGACGAGGGTGGAGTTCGTTGGCGAGGAAGTCGAGGAAGACGTCGGCGTGGGTGTCCGACAGCTCGGCGAGGTAGGCGTCCACCTGAGCCTGGGTCATCGCACCCGAGTCGCGAGCCGCCGCGAGGGTCGTCAGCGTCTCGCCGCCGACGGGTTCTCCAGGTGGCACGAGATCGCGGTTGCGAAGGTGTGCCCACTGTGCGGCCTCCTCGCCGGCGTAGCCGACGCTGACCTGGATGTACGGGGTTATCGCGAGATACGGGTCCGCCTGGGTGACGATGAGGGGCGCGGTGAGGCCCACGGCGTAGTTGCCGTCCATCACGTAGATCAACGGCAGGGGATCCGTGGAGTCCGCGTAGCCGGGGGGTGTGGTCACCCAGACGCCGTAGCTGTGCCCCGACTCCGCCGTGACCTCCAGGTACTCCGTGTCTGCGAGGCAGCCGTGCAACATCTCGCTCATCGAGCTTCTCCTTTCGCGATGCGCCCGCCCTCACGTCGAGGGCGGCCATGTCCGGTTCGGTGAACACCGTTGCGTCCTGGAGTGGGTCCCGCCGCCGGGCGACCCTGCCGACCGCGTTCTGCGACGGTCGTCTCCCCCACGACGCGGCCCGTGACACACGGCGCCTGGTGTGCCCCGGGGGCACCGTCGCAGCCGCGCCCGCGGGGCTGACACCGCACAGGAGGTCCGCGTCGAGGCTGAGGGTCGCGGTGGCGAAGATGTCGGCGGTGAGCTCGGCGGCCGAGCATCGCCGTGACAGTGCCGACCGCCAGGCCCGAGTCGACCGCGGTCGACTCGGTGACCGATCCGTCCGCGACCGTGCCGCCGACGGACCATGAATGGCCATGGCACCTCCTCGCGGAGGCAGCGCCCACTGTCCTAAACACTGGTGAATTCGATGTGCGATAACGTACTCAACAGTGGTGAAGATGTCAACGGAGGTAGCGTGAGATCGCCGGTCGGGGAAGGGAAGGAGCGCCTCCTGGAGGCGCTGTTCAGTGAGTTCGGCGAGAGCGGCCCCAGCTCGAACCTGTCGATGCGTCAGATAGCGGAGCGGCTCGATGTGCACCACACGCTGCTGACCTATCACTTCGGATCGCGACCTGGTCTTCTGGGAGCCGTGCTGTCCGAGGCGCGCCGCCGCGACAACCTCGTCATTGCCGCGGCCGACAACGAACTCGGGTTCGTTCCCCTGTGCAGGGCCATCTGGAACTACTACTCGAACGCCGCACACGAGGATCGAACCCGTGCCTTCTTCCACCTGGTCGGACTGGCGGTCTACGAGCCCGACGCGTTCCAGGAGTTCGTCGCCGACATCGATGACCTGGCGCGCCTGCTCGAAGAGGCGGCTCTTCGCGACGGATCCACGCCGACGGACGCGAGGCAGCGGAGCCTGATCGCGATCTCGTGTCTGCGGGGTCTGTTGCTCCAGGGGCTGCTGACCCCCGACGCCGAGGTCGACGCCGCGGCCGAGCGCTTCATCATGTCGTTGGCGGCCGATCCCGCGTAGGCCGACCACCAACCGCACCATCCGGGCTGGCCAAGCGGGTTCACGCCTCCCACCAGGCGTTCGGGCGCAACGGCGGCACCGCTCGTGGCCTGCCACGCACCGGCCACGACGGAGCGGGCAGAGAGCTCCGGCTTCAACCCCGGGCGGTCCGCCGCCTCGGACTGGAAGCAACCGGTATGGCGGGATCACACCGGCGTCGAGGTCCGGTGGACGGCTGGCCGGGCCGGGGGTCGCAGGTGTCGTCCACAACGTGAGGAACCGGTGCCCCGGCCCGGCCATGGGGCGGTCCACCGAGGTGGGGTGGGGTTGACCGCAGGGTCGGGCCGTGGAGCGGGGAGTTCCGACACCCGTCGGACGATGCCCCGTTCTGTCGGCCCCGTCGAGGACAATGCCGGGTATGAGCGATCAGCGGCATCACACCATCGACTACGTGGAGATCCCGGTCACCGACCTGGCGGAGACCAAGCGGTTCTACACCGAGGCCTTCGGGTGGCGGTTCAACGACTACGGTCCCGCGTACGCGGGGATCCGCTCGGCTGACGGCTCCTCGGAAGTGGGCGGTCTCAACCCGGCCGGTGAGGTACGTGTCGGCGGCCCACTCGTCCTGCTCTACTCCGAGGACCTGGACCGCACGGTCGCGGACGTGGAACGCGCGGGCGGCCGTGTCCTCCAGGGCCCCTACGACTTCCCCGGTGGGCGGCGCTTCCACTTCGCCGACCCCAGCGGGAACGAACTGGGGGTGTTCGCGGACTCCTGAACCCGGGCGTGAGAACGCCCCGCCCCTGCGGGAGCAGGAGCGGGGCGCGGGACGCTACTGCTTGGGGAAGCGCAGCGTGGCCCCGGCGTCCGAGTCCGGGGTCTCGCGGTCGGTGCGGGTGTCCACGCTCTGTGCGGGCACGGGCAGCTCGGTGAAGTCGGCGTCGGACATCACCGCCGCCCGCAGCATGAGCGCGCTGGCCGGTGCTTGGAACCCGGCGTTGGGGTCGTCCAGGCCGCGCGGTGAGGTGTCCACCAGGACCGGCGAGTGGTAGGAGCCCCACAGCTGGGGTTCGTTCTCCCGGTCGGCTCCCAGCAGGAGCGTCTCCACCCGGGCCTCCGACAGCATCGGCAGGATGGAGCTGGTGCCCTTGACCGCCTGGTCGTGCGCGAGCTTGCGCTGGTAGTCGGAGTAGACCCGGGTCCGCTCCTCGTGGATGAGCTCGCGCAGGCACTCCTCCGCGTTCTCGTGCAGGCGTTCCTCGGCGTCGGTGCCGCCGCGCCCGCCGGAGACCACCTTGATGGGGATGGTGAGTTGGCGCGGGCCGAGGTTGTCGCGCAGGTAGGCGATGGCCTCGTCGTCTCCACCGGCGATGATCACGGCCGCGTCCACCCTGCGCACCGCCTCGCGGACCAGGTCCGCCACCTGGGCCGCGTTGCCCCGCCACCGGTCCTGCGCGGTGCCGGTGTCGGCGCGGCGTCCCCCGGCGTCACCGCGTTGACCGGGGAAGATACGGCTGGCCCCGTCGATGTTCTGCATGTTCTCACCCTCGTTGGCGGCCTCCATGACGGGGCCGCGCGTGGGGTGGCTGGGGTAGGCGAACACCTTGGCGTTGACCCGGTCCAGGGCCACGAGGACGTAGGGGAGGCGGCGGCCGCGGTCGATCGCCAGTGGGAGGGTGTCCGGGACGGGCAGGAACGAGGCCCGGTCCTGTGAGGGCGGCACAGCGAGGGTGTGCGCCCCCAGGAGCCTTCCCTCGGAGGCGTAGAGCGCCTGTCCGTGGTCACCGAAGGCGCGGGAGTTGCCCTCTCCGACGGCCTCCTCCAGAACGTCGAGGGTGGCCGCGTCGGTGCCGAGCGCCTCCAGTTCCTCGCGCAGGTGGCGCCAGCGCAGTTCGATCTTCTTGTCGGCGTCCGTGGTGTCCCGACTGGTGTCGAGGTGCACCGAGGCCACCGGGCCGTCGCTTTCGTACAGAGGTCGCAGAAAACCAAGGTCCATAGAGTCCGCGGGGCGTGTGTACCCCGCCCCGCCCACCTCCTTCTCGGGGTCGGCCTGCGGGCCATCTTGTGGGGCCATGGTGCGGGTTGGAAGGGCGCCGCGTCGATCCAGACACGGATGTTGCCCGAAGATTTCCAGGTTTTTCCCGATCATCCCTTTCCGGGGGTCAGTCTTGCCGTGAGCCGGACCCGGGCTCGCCCCGTGCCTCGGCGTCGGACAGGGCACGGTCGACAAGCGCCGGACCGAGCACCAGACGGGCGACCAACGCCAGCGCCAGGCCGATCAGCCCCGCCGTGACGAAGGGGGCGGCCAGCGCCCACTCGCGACCCAACGGCCCCTCGGACACGGAGACCAGGGCTCCGCCCAGGCCCATCCCCACCGACAGCAGCCCCCAGGAGACGGTGCGGTGCGCGCTGAAGATCCGGGACCGCAGGCGGTCGGGGGTCAGTCTCTGGATGAGGGAGATCAGGGTGATGTTCCACCAGGTGGAGACGAACCCGGTGAGGAAGTAACAGACCACGAAGACCGGTACGGAGCGCAGGAGGCCCACGGCCAGCGCGGTCGCCCCCAGGACCGTCAGGACCACCACCATGGCGCTGGAGGGGTGGATCCGGCCCGTGAGGGAGGGAACGACGAGCGCGCCCGTGACCGCTCCGAAGGCGGTGACGGTCATCAGCAGACCGTAGCCCTGCGCACCCACCCCCAGCACCTCCTGGGCGAAGAGCACCAGCACGGCCCCGTTCATCGCCGCCGCCAGGTTGGAGGCCCCCGAGACCAGCGCGAGCGGCCGAAGGACCGGGTGCCGCCACAGCCACACCAGCCCCTCGCGCAGCATCGCTCCGACCGAGGACCGCCGGTCCGCAGACTCCCCGGACGCGTCCTCCGCCGCCGGACGGAAGTCGCCGCGCATGCCGACCAGGCACACGACCGCGAGCAGGACCAGGGCGGCCTGGGCACCGAAGGCCCAGGCGGTGGAGACCGCCAGCAGCGCCCCGGCGAGCGGCGCGCCCAGGAACTTGTTGAGGACGCGCTCCACGACCTGGAGGAGCCCGTTGGCCCGCTCCAGCTGCGGACGCGACACCACCGAGGGCACCATCGACTGCGCGGTGTTGTCGAAGAACACCTCGCACGTGCCCACCAGCAGCGCGATGAGGACCAGCAGGGGGATCGAACCGACACCCAGGACCACCACGGCGGTCAGGAGCACCAGCAGCACCGCCTTGACCGCACCGGCGCGCACCATGAGGCGACGCCGGTCCGTTCGGTCGCCCACCACCCCGGCGACCAGCGCCAGGAACAGCCACGGAAGACGGGTGGCCGCACCCACCAGCGCGACCAGGAGGGCGTCGTCGGTGAGCGTGGTGGCGTACCAGGGCAGCGCCACCACCGCGATTCCGTCGCCCAGGTTGCCCAGCCCCACCGCCCCCAGGAGTTGGTGGAAGCGTGCGCCCAACGGTGCGCGGCGGCCGTGTTCGTCCGGGACCTTGTGCGGGACGTTCTGGGACATGTGACCTTCCGAAGGGGGTGGGGGCTCGGAGTGGCACCGTAGAGCGTGGCAGGCGGTGGTGACAGAAGGTTCTCCTGCCAGCAGAGGGGCACCTCGGCGGACCTGACCGGAGGTGAACGGCGACTGTCGGGTCGGGGCGGGGCCGGGTCCCTAACGTCGGTGGTGGAAGAGGGAGGCACACGTGCTGGACCGGTTGAACGAGGCGCTCGAACGGGTCGAGGAGGATCCGGGCGAACCCGTGGACGTGGCCGCCATGGCGCGGTCCGCGCTCACCTCCGAGCACCACTTCCGGCGGATGTTCTCGGCGCTGTCCGGGATGCCGTTGTCGGAGTACGTGCGTCGGCGCCGCCTCACCCTGGCCGGGGCGGAGGTGATCGAGGGTCGAAACACCCTGCTCGACATCGCGGTCCGCTACGGCTACGGGTCCGCGGAGGCCTTCGGCCGGGCGTTCCGGGCGATGCACGGGATGAGCCCGGGCGAGGCCCGGCGCACGGGCGCGGCGCTCAACTCCCAGTCACGGCTGGCCTTCCGCCTCACCATCGAAGGGAACACCATCATGCGCTACCGCATCGTCGAAAAGGGCGCCTTCCGCCTGGTCGGTCCCGGAACCCGGGTTCCGCTCGTCCAGGAGGGCGTCAACCAGCCCATGGCCGAGTTCGTCCTGGGTCTGGGCGACGAGGTGTACGAGAGGTTGGCGGAGCTGTCCGACCAGGAACCGCGCGGCGCCCTCTCGGTCACCGTCGCGCACGACCCCGACCGGCGCGAGGGCAGCGACGTCGACTTCCACCTGGCCGCCGCGACGTCGGCGTCGGGGACCCCGGAGGGGATGCGTGCCCTGGACGTGCCCGAGGGGACCTGGGTCGTGTTCCCCTTCGAGCGGCTCGGCTTCCCCGAAGCGATCCAGCACCTCTGGGTGTACGCCGCCAGCGAGTGGTTCCCCTCCAACCCGGCCTACCGGTACCGGCGCGGTCCCGAACTGCTGAGCGTGGAGTACGACGGAGACCTCGCCTCGGGGGAGCTGTGGCTCCCCGTCGAGCGGACCCCCGCCTGAACCACGAGTACGCCGCCGTGACCGCCACACCGGGTCACGGCGTGTTCAGCGGTCGCGGGGGCGGGTCCGGGCCTGCTCCAGGAAGCGGCGCAGGACCTCGTTGAAGCGTCCCGGGCGTTCAAGGTTGGGCAGGTGCCCCGCGCCCTCGATGATCTCCACCACCGAGTCCGCGATGCGCACGTGCATGAGCTCGGCGCCCCCGGGCGGGGTGAAGCCGTCGTGCTGGCCCACCACCAGCAGAGTGGGCGCCGAGATGTGCCTGAGCAACATGGTGTGGTCGGGTCGTTCGGCCCGGCCCAGCTGAGCGGCGGCCGCGCCCTCGGGCGGGGCGGCGTACATCATGGCGCGCACGTGGTCGGCCACGGCGGGCTGGTCCCGCACGTTCGCGGCGGTCATCATGCCGACCAGCATCTCGTCGGTGTAGCCGCGCATGCCCTCCGCGCGCAGGCGGGCGGCCATCGCCCTGCGTTTGGCCCTGCCGGCCTCGGTCTCGGGCAGAGGGTTGGTCGCGGCCAGGGCCAGAGAGTCCACGCGGTCGGGGAAGAGCCGGTACAGCTCCAGGGCGACCTGCCCGCCCATGGACAGGCCGACCACGTTGACCACGTCGAGTTCTAGGTGGTCGAGGAGGGCGGCGAGGTCACGGGCGAGGGTGTCCATCGAGGTCACCCCGGGTACCACGGTGCTGCGTCCGTATCCGCGCAGGTCGGGGGCGATGGTGCGGTAACCGCGCCCGGCCAGTGCTCTGACCTGGGGTTCCCACATGGTCCTGTCGAAGGGGTGACCGTGGACGAACAGGACGGGGCATCCTGCGCCGCGGTCGTCGTAACTGACGCTGATCCCGCGCACGGACGCGAGACGCGGGCCTTCGCTGTTCGCGGTGTCCGTCGTCTGGTGTGTCACAACAAACGATGCTATTCACGGACGCAAGGGGATGAACAGGGGGCGTGGGAAAGCGGTCGGGCCGCAGGTGGTTCCTCGTCACCTACGGCCCGACCGTCGTGACCCACCGTCCTCGGGCACGCGCCACCCACGCCGGGAGGGACGCCGAACCTCCACCCGGATGACACCGCGCCCGCTACTGAGCCCCTGGCACCGGAATCGCGACTGTTCGGCAGGGGTAGAAACGGGTCATGCGCGGGAACGCCGGGCGGGATTCGGCTCGCTCGGGGTTCGGTGCCCGAGCTTGCTGCCCCGTGTTGATGAGGAGGTCCCGACGGTGGACGGAAAGGCCCTGCAGGAGGTGGCGGAAGAGTGTGCCCAGAACCTGCCGGAAACCACGGTGTACTCGTTCGAGCCCGGTTGGGAGGCCTTCAGAGTCCACGAGAGATGGTTCATGTTGATGACCGAGGTTCCGCGGCATTCCCGCGTGCGGGACGCGCGGGTCGTGGCCGGTCAGCCCGTCGTGATCGTCAAGGCCGATCCGAGCGACGCGACAACGCTCCGGGAGGCGTACGCGGACATCGTCGCCGGATACCACATGAACAAGCGGCACTGGATCACGCTGGCTCCTGGCGACTCGATCGACACGAAGCTGATCGAGGAGCTGGTGACCGAGTCCTACCGTCTTGTGCTCGACACGCTGCCCCGCTCGCGTCAACCCACTGACCCGGAGGCGCTCAGCTCCTGAACGCGGGGAGCAGGTGCCCGCGCCGTGGTCGGACGGACCCGGACACCGGGGGTGCCGACCACCCGGTGGTGCCCGGGGCCCCGTCTCGGACCGGCCTCGGCCGGAGCCAGGACCTGATGTCGTCGCTTCACGCGCTCAGTATGGGGAGACGGCCCTCGGGGGCGGGGTCAGCGTGCTTCGCGCAGCGCCGGGTGCGGGCCCAGCCTCGGTACGGGTGGCAGCGGCCGATGTTCGGGTGTGGCCTGGAACGCCTGGATCAGGTAGGCGGCGAGCCTGCGGGAGGCGGCCACGGCGTCCTCCTCGGAGCCGGCGCTGACGCCGCTGTTGGCCATGATCACCAGGGTGAGATCGTCGCGGACGAAGTCGGGGCGCAGCTTCCCTGCGGCCTTGGCGCGGAGGGCGAGGTCGGCGAAGGTGTTCTCTGCCCTGATCCGCGCCTCGTCGAACACCGCCCCGCCGACGAAGGCCGCTCGGAAGACCTCGTTGAAGCCCCGGTCGAGGGCCTGCATCGCGCACAGCTCCTCGATGAACCAGCGGAAGCCCCGCCAGGGGTCGGGGTCGGAGGCGGCCTCTTCCAGGCCCGCCAGACAGACGTCGAGCTGCCCCCGGAACACCTCGTGGACCAGGCTGTCCTTGTGGGGGAAGTGCCGGTAGAGCGTGGCGATGCCGAGCCCCGCGCGGCGGGCGATCTCGGTCATCGACACCTCGATCCCGCCCTCCAGGAAGGCGGCCCGGGCGGTGTCGAGGATGCGTCGGCGGTTATGCAGCGCGTCCGAGCGCGGCTTCCGAGAGGATTCGTTCGGCATGCCTCTCATTTTACCGCTAAACGGATTGACCCCTCCGTTTCGATGCTTACCTGGAGCGTAGGCGGGGCGGGACCGTTGCCACCCTCCCCCCAGGACCGGAACGGACGGAGAAGACGATGGAGATGCGTGCGGCCCGATACGACGGCTACGGAGGGCCCGAGGTGCTCTATGAGGGGCGCGTCCCCCGTCCGGTGGCTGGCCCCGACCAGATCCTGGTGCGGGTGCACGCCAGCAGCGTGAACGGCGGGGAACTGCTGGTGCGCTCCGGACGGCTCGCGCTGGTGACCGGCAGGCGCTTCCCCAAGGGGATGGGCATCGACTTCGCCGGGGAGGTCGTGGAGGCGGGCGCGCGGGTGAGAGGGCCCGCCGTGGGAGACCGGGTGTGGGGTGTCCAGGGCCGAGCCGGAGGCAGCGCGACCTCGGAGTACGTGGCCGTGCGTCCCCGACGGGTCTCGCTCAGCCCGGCCGGTCTCGACTCGGTCGAGGCGGTCTCGCTGCTGGCCGGTGGTACCACGGGGATCACCGCGCTGCGGGACATGGCACGGGTCAGACCGGGTGAACGCGTCCTCGTGCGCGGCGCCAGCGGAGGGGTGGGCAGCGCGGTCGTCCAGCTGGCCAGGGCCATGGGCGCGCACGTCACCGGGCTGGCCGCGGCGCGCAACCTGGACTTCGTCCGCGGCCTGGGAGCCCATGAGGCGTACGACTACGCCTCCACCGGCCCCGCCGAGCTGGCCGGGCTGGAGGGGTTCGACGTGATCATCGACATCGTCGCCACCGACCTGCCCGACTACCAACGGCTCCTGACCCGGAGAGGGCGTCTGGTGGCGGTGTCCGTCGGGTCGCTCTCCTCGGCGGTGCGCCTGGCGGGCGCGACACTCCTGCGGTCTCGCCGGACCATGTTCTTCAGCGGCAACCCGAAGACGCCGCTCTTCCGGGACCTGGCCGGGTACGTCGAGCGCGGAGAGGTGCGCCCGGTCGTGGACACGGTGCACGAACTGGCCGACATCGCCGAGGCCCACCGCGCACTGGAGGCCGGTGGCGTGCGGGGCAAACACGTCGTCCGACTGACCTGAACCGGGCCCGACGGGCCCGGCTCGGCGGCGCCTCCAGGCGCCCGGGGCCGAGTCGCGGTCCGCGGGCTATGGAGCCGTCCACTCCCCCGGCGCCGCGCCTACGCCCCGAGTGGCGTCGCCTGCCGTGCCCAGGCATCCGTGGAGCGGTGCGCACCCAGCCCGGCGGTGTCGAACTCGTCGCGCTCGTCGGGGCCGACACCCACCCCCAGCCGGCGCAGGGCCCGGGAGATCGGGGTCCCCTCCTCCGGGGTGGGCTCGCCCTCTGATTGATGGAGTGGACCCAGGTCCACCACTCCCCGGTCCCACACGACCGCCCTCTGGGAGCCCGTGCCGCCGAAGAAGTCGGCCTCGACGTAGGCGAGCGGCCCCCGAGCCGACCACGCGGTGACGCGCTCCACCAGAGGGACCGTGAGGCGGACGAAACCGGAGGGGGCCTCGGCCGCCTGGTCGTCCATGGAGGCCAGCGCCTCGGTGACGGGCACCAACGCGAGCCCCTCACTCAGAGTGACGAACCCGACCTCGAGGAGGTCCGGGCCGCCCGCCCGCAGGAGCGACGGCGGAGCGATCACGGCTTCGAGAACGTAACCCATGCGGACCTCTTGAGGGGGTGGGGCCAGAACGTAAGCGATCGTAATATCCCAGGGTCGACGAAACACCCAGGCTGCGACCCTCAGTAACCTTGCCGTCACCGAAGCGGAGGTAATGTTCACCGCGTAGGCGTTGGGTCGTACCACTTTCCATGGCCGGATGGACCACGGTTGCTCCCGTCCCGGGCACTCCGGGGCGGTCCGCCGCTCGAACCCAGGAGACCGTACATGCCGGGTACACCCGCATCCCCCGATCAGTCCCCCACGCTGTTCCCGGGGCCCGCAGCCACCCGCCGCCAGGCGTTGGTCGGTGGAGCCGTCACGCTGGGAGCCGCCGCACTGGGCACCTCCCTCGGGACCCCCTCCGCGCTCGCGGCCACCTCGATCCCCCGAAACCCCGCGATCTCCGACCCCTTCACCCTGGGCGTCGCCTCCGGTGACCCCCTCCACAACGGCGTGGTCCTGTGGACCCGGCTCGCCCCGAACCCCCTGGCCGAAGACGGCCTGGGCGGCATGCCCAACCGAGCCGTCGAGGTGGAGTGGCAGGTCTCCCACAGCGAGAACTTCGGCACCCTCGCCGCGTCCGGAAGCGTCGAGACCCGCCCCGACCAGGCCCACTCCGTCCACGTGGAGCTGGAGCGCCTGCGCCCCAGAGCGGACTACTTCTACCGCTTCCGGGTCGGCAACGAGATCAGCCCGGTCGGCCGCACCCGCACCGCGCCTGTTCCGGGCGCCCGTGTGAACAGGTTCGACTTCGCGTTCGCCAGCTGCCAGAGCTACACCCACGGCCACTACACCGCCCAGGCGCACCTGGCGGAGGAGGACCTGGACCTGGTCGCCTTCCTCGGCGACTACATCTACGAGACCCCCGACCAGGGCAGTATCGGTCGCGGCCACGTCCCTGAGGTGGAGATCCGCTCCCTGGCCGAGTACCGGCTGCGGCACGCCCAGTACAAGACCGACCGCGACCTCCAGGCCGCCCACGCGGCCTTCCCGTGGGCGGTGGTCTTCGATGACCACGAACTGGAGAACAACTGGGCCGACGACACCTCCTACGAGGAGGACGTCCCCCCGGAGGAGTTCCTGCTCCGGCGCGAGCACGCGCTCAAGGCCTACTACGAGCACATGCCGCTGCGCGCCGCCCAGCGCCCGGCCGGGCCCGACCTGCACCTGTACCGCAGGCTGACCTTCGGCAACCTGGTGGACATGCACCTGTTGGACACCCGCCAGTACCGGGACGTGCAGGTGGAGGACTCCGAGCGCGACGACCCCGGGCGCACCCTGCTCGGCGCCGACCAGCGCCGGTGGCTGTCCAGAGGACTGTCGGACTCCAAGGCCAGGTGGAACGTCCTGGCGCAGCAGGTGTTCTTCTCCCAGCGCGACTTCGCGGAGGGAGACTCGACCAGTTTCAGTGACGACGCCTGGGACAACTACCGGGTCGAGCGGGACAGCGTCCGGGACGAGATCGCCGGGGTGTCCAACCCGGTCGTGCTCACCGGCGACGTGCACGCCAACTACGTGGTGGACGTCAAGGCCGACTTCGACGACCCGGGATCAAGGACGGTGGCCACCGAACTGGTGGGGACCTCCTTCACGAGCGGTCAGGACGGCGCCGAACAGAACCCGGGCGACGCGGTCCAGCTGGCCGAGAACCCGCACATCAAGTTCATCAACCGCCGCCGCGGCTACGTGCGCAACACCGTCACGCCCACGGAGTGGACCGCCGACTACCGGGTGGTGGACTACGTGAGCAGGCCTGGCGCGCCCATCCGTGACCGGGCCCGGTTCGTCATCGATGCCGGTCGTCCCGGCGTCCGGCCCCTGGCCTAGGAGCAGCCCGCCCGGCACCCCACCCCGGTGTGGTGCCGGGTCCGCTACTCCTCGGGGCTGAGCCAGAGGGCCTCGGCGGCGACCAGCCCCAGGGCCTGCTCGCGCTCCTCCTCGCCCTTCTCCGGGCGGACCGCGATCTGGATGGAACCGGCGAAGGGCAGCCGCTCCACGACCTCCACCCGCATGCCGATACCGATGTCGATGTCGGCGAGGTAGCGCAGGAGTTCGGGGTCGGTGTCGTTGACCCGGGCGATCACGCCGGTCGTACCGGCCTCGGCCTCGGAGAGCAGCACGGACTCGCGCTCGACTATGACGCCCTCACGGGTGGGGATGGGGTCGCCGTGCGGGTCCACCACCGGGTTTCCCAGGTGGGCGGCGATACGGTCGACGAACTTGTCCGAAACGACGTGTTCGAGGATCTCGGCCTCGTCGTGCACCTCGTCCCAGGAGTAGCCCAGCTCGGCCACCAGGTAGGTCTCCAGCAACCGGTGGCGGCGCAGGACCGCCAGGGCCGCTTTGGTGCCGGTCTCTGTGAGGCTGACGTTGCCGTACCGCTGGTGCTCCACGAAGCCGAGTTCGTTGAGCTTGCGGAGCATCCCGGACACCGACGAATTGGACACCGACAGTCGCTCGGCCATCCCGGAGATCGTCACCGGTCCGGTTCCGCGCTCCTGGAGGTCATAGATGACCTTCACGTAGTCCTCGGCCGAAGTGGACGGTCGCGCCGGTGTGTTCCCCATGCCCGTAACCGTATCGCGGACCGCTCCCCGACCACGATTTCCGCACTGTTCCTGGGGACGAACCCCCGTCACACTTCCGGTGGGTCGCTCAGGCGTTGCAGCCGGGTGCGCGAGGGGTCTTGGTGGGCCGCCCCCGGGAGACGATCCGCGTGCCCGCGAGACCGATCTCGCGGACCTGGGTCGAGCCGCAGACACAGCGCGACCACACGGTCAGCCCCGTGCCGGTCCGATGCTGGGAGAGCACCGCGAAGGGCTGTTCGTCCGGCCATCCGCAGTGGGGGCAGACACTGTTCATCGAGCACCTCAGGTTCGCCGTCGTCTTCCGCGATCCAGCATCACGCCCGGGGACCCTCGCGGTCCAGGTTGATTTTCTGGATGACACTCTGAAGAATCAACTACATGATCGATCTTCGTCGGCTGCGCATCCTCAGGGCGGTGGCCCACCACGGAACGGTGACCGCCGCCGCCGAGTCGCTGCACTTCACGCCTTCGGCGGCCTCGCAGCAGATCCGGCTGCTCGCCAAGGAGCTGGAGGTGCCGCTGCTGGAACCCCAGGGGCGCGGTGTGCGGCTGACGCCGGCCGCGCGAAGTCTGTTGGAGCACGCGGACGCCATCCAGGCCCGCTGGGAGCGGGCGGAGATCGAGATGCGCGGGCTGGACGCGGAACCGGCCGGGCCGCTGTGGGTGGCGGGTTTCCCCGTCGTGCTGACCCGGCTGCTGGCGCCCATGGCCGCCGCTCTGCGCACGGCGTATCCGCGCCTGGACGTACGGATCATCGAATCCGAGCCCGGAGACAGCCTCGACCTGCTCTTCCGGGGTGACATCGACCTGTCCATCGTGGAGTCCGCCCCCGGTACCCCCACGCTGGACGACACCCGCTTCGACCAGGCGCCCCTGTTCGAGGACCCCTTCGACCTCCTGGTCGCCCAAGGGCACCGCTTTGCCGGGCGAACGAGCGTGCCGCTGGTCGAGGCCGCGCGGGAGGCCTGGGTGCTGCCGAGGCCGGACACGACCTGTCACGCGCACGCCATGACCGCCTGCGCGGCGGTCGGGTTCACCCCGCAGGGCCGTCACCAGGCGCTGGAGTGGAGCTCCGTGGCGGCTCTGGTCGCCCACGACCTGGGGGTGGCGCTGGTGCCGAGGTCAGCGGACCTGTCCCCCGACCTGCCGGTCACCCGCGTGCGGCTGGAGGGCTCTCCGGTCCCGGCCCGCTCGCTGCTCACCTTCACACGCGCCGGAGCCCGAGAACGTCCCTCGATCGCCGCCGCCGTCACCGAGCTGGAACGGCTCGCCCCCGTCCTGGTGGCCTGACCCGCTCGTCTGCGGACAGGGCGTCCCCTGGTGGTGGAGCGTCCGCCACCGACCGTGCCCGTCGCGCCGCCACAGGGCACTGCGCAGAGCCCTGTGGCCGTCGACCACGGCGGCACAGGTCAGGTGCACCAATCCCGGTGCGAGCCGGGTTCCGCGCATGTCGGATCGCCGACCCCGGGTCCTCGGGAGTCATCGAGGGCAGATCCGTGAGCATCGACGCCCGGTCCCATCTGCGCCATGGCTGCCCCACCCCGACGAACTCCGGGTCCAGGAGCTCCCCGGCCGCCTGTGGGGAGGCGCGCACCTCGGGCCGGTGCAGGCGCGGTTCGCCCTCGACGGCTCGCGCGATCTCCGCCTGTGCGTCGTTCGTCTCGGTGCCTCCACTCCGTTGCCGAGGAGAGCAGGGGCCGCCGAGCGGATCCACCGCGTTTTCGTGGCCGCCCACGCGGGGCGCCCACCAACGGCGCTCCGCGAGTGCGCCCCGGAGCGGGAACGGTTCGGTGGTGACACCGACGAGTTCGCGCGTCGTCTCCGAGTGCCGCTGTTCCTGCTCCTTTCGGCTCCTGCCCCGGAGAACGCACCTGACCTCGGGGAA
This sequence comes from Nocardiopsis sp. B62, assembly GCF_018070675.1. NCBI lineage: Bacteria > Bacillati > Actinomycetota > Actinomycetes > Streptosporangiales > Nocardiopsidaceae > Nocardiopsis > Nocardiopsis sp. B62. The sequence continues at coordinate 283,737 of NZ_JAGPXK010000001.1, forward strand.
CACCGCGTGGTTCCGGGTCCCCCGGCCAGCCCGATACATCACCCAAGTGACCACCAAAAAGAGCGCCGATCAGCGGCGCGAACGCGGTTTCATCCGTGTTCGCGCCGATATTGCCCTCGTGGACCACCGATTGGAGGTACCAAGTTCCGAAAACCTGACCCACGGCGAAGAACTCCCCTTGACACTGGGATGCGGCAGCGGGGGAAGGGAGATCATGAGGGACATTCGGGTTCGGTACGTGTTGGCCTTCGACTCCTCGTGTGACAGGTGCGCGGACATCTCCACGACGGTGGAGTCCGTGTCGGGTGGTCGGCTGGAGACACTTCCGCTCACCCACCCGGAGGTGCGCGAGTGGCGGGTCCGTCAGTGGGGGCCCAACGCCCCCTGGGTCCCCACGCTGGTCCGGCACCGAGGAACCGAGGTCCGCTGCTGGAGCGGGGTCTCCATGGTCCGGCCGCTCCTGCGGGGCCTGGGCGCGCAGGCCGCTCTGCGGGTCGTCGAGGCCCTGGGCGAACTCAGCCGCCAACGCCGCCGCGCCCCCTGGGAGCGATCCCGGGTGTCCTCCCCCGGAGCCTCGGTGCGGCCCCGGTTGCAGAGGCTGCGCGCGGGCTGGTTCGTCATCATGACCCTCGCGCTGGCGGGCCGTACCCCGGCACTGGCCCGTTCCGACCACGGTCTGGCCCGCGAGTGGGTGGAGGCCAACCGTGACCGCCTCCCCAGGGACTACGACGCGTTCACCACGCACCCTCTGGTTCACCGCCGCCTCGTCTTCGCCGAGCTCCCTCCCCGCGCCCGCCGTGACCTGTGGCTGGAGCACCTGCGGCGCTACGAACGCGCCCACCCCCATCTCAGCGCGGCGCAGCGCGAGGTGGTGCACATGGCCCGGCGCACGCTGTCCGATGTGCTGGTGTTCCGCGACGGCCTCGACCCGGTCAGGGAACGCGAGCTGCGGGGGCTGGCCGTCTCCGCGTTCGGGACGGAGGAGGCCCACGCACTGCTGGCGACCCTGGGCCCCGACGAACCCGACCCGCGCGGTGGTGCCACCACGAGGACGGAGCGCTGCGGAGCCTGGGAACCCTGTCTGTCCAAGGGCTGTACCGAGGTCCCCTTCACCTGCGGGACCGCCTGGATGTACACGCGCGACGGTATGCGAGCCCGCGCCGAACCGGCCGGTTAGCCCCCTAAGGCACGGTGCCTCCGGAAGACCTGTCTCTCGTGAACGCCCGCCCACCCGCAGGACGCCGGACGTCCCGCCCCGTCAAGGGGTCGAGGGCACGGCTAGATCCGGCTCTGGGCTGGTCGCAGGTGTGCGATGGCCCGGTCCGCGATCGGATACGGGCGTTCCCGCGGCAGCAGCGCGGCGGCCGTGTCCAGCTCACCTCGGCTCACCAGCTCGCGCAGCTCGTGGGCCAGGGGTGTGACGTCGGTGATCGACACCGTCCACTCGTCCGCGTAGCGGCGGGACGCCTCGCCGGACAGCCCCAGCTGGAGGGAGCGGTACGCGAGCGGGTTCATGCGAAGATCGCGTTCGGGATCCCACTGGACACGCGCCGGGGCCGTGCGCAGTTCCCGTTTCCAGGCGTCACGGTCGGAGTGCAGACCGGGCCTGTAGTGCGACAGGGCGGAGCGGCGCAGGGCCCACTCGAACCCCTCGCGGGTGATCTCCACCGCCAGCACCGTCTCCTGGTTCGCCTTCCGCCCCCACCCGCAGCGGTACATCATCCAGAGGATCGACGGCTTGATCCAGGTCATCCGCTCCCGCTTCCACGACGCCGGGAAGCGGCCCTCACGCGCGGCGGGGACGCCGATCGCGGGGGCGTAGGCCTGGTAGACGGTGACCGTCGTGTCGGTGTACCTGGCCCTGATCTGGAACGGGGGAATGCTCATGGGAGACCACAGTGGCGCTGACCAGCGGGCGCGGCAACCGGTTTTCCGCTGGCCAGCGCGGGGGCCTCAGCCCATCAGCCTGAGCATCTCCTGGGCCAGCGGGGCGGAGGACGCGGGGTTCTGGCCGGTGACCAGGTTGCGGTCCACCACGACCTTGGGGGCCCAGGGCTCGCCCTCCTGGAAGTCCACCCCGGCCTCCACCAGGCGGTCCTGGAGCAGCCACGCGGCCTTGTCAGCGAGCCCCGCCTGGGTCTCCTCCGTGTTGGTGAACGCGCTCACCTGGTAACCGGCGAACGGGTTCGCCCCGTCCGGTCGCTCGGCGGCCAGCATCGCCGCGGGGGCATGGCAGACCACCCCGAGCAGCTTGCCCGTCTCCAGAGCGGTGGTGAGCAGGTCACCGGAGACGGTGTCCACCGCCAGGTCCTCCATGGGACCGTGCCCTCCGGGCAGGTACACCGCGTCGTAGTCGCCGAGGTCGACCTCCTCCAGACTGAGCGGCGAGTGGAGTTCGGTGAAGGAGTCCAAAAGGGCGGAGACCCGGTCGGCGTTCTCCTGGCCGCCGTTGGCGCCCGCCTCCAGGCTGCCCCGGTCAACGGGAGGCACGACCCCGCCGGGAGTCGCGACGACGATCTCGTGTCCGGCGTCCCTGAACGCCTCGTAGGGGGCGACGGCCTCCTCCGCCCAGAAACCGGTGGGGTGCCGGGTGCCGTCCGCCAGAGTCCAGTGGTCGGCGCCGGTCATCAGGAACAGGATCGTGGACATACTGGATCACTCCGCAGCTGAGTTCCGCCTGGATGGTGCCGCCGACACTAGTGGCCAGGGCAATCATGTTCCACCGGAACACCCTGTGTCCGCAGTCGGGGTTCGTCCGGCTCCCCGCGCCGCTGACCTCAGGAAACAGCCACCTCCGGGCCCCGGAAGGTGCGCCGGTAGGTGAGTGGGGACACCCCGATCGCGACCCGCAGGTGCTGGCGCAGGGAGGTGCCGGTGGCGAACCCGACCCGTCCCGCGACCTCGTCCACCGGGGGTACGTGGTCTCCAACAGGTGACGCGCCCCCAGGACCCTCTGGTGGATCAACCCCCGACCCGGGCTCGTCCCGACCTCCTCGTTGACCTGCGGATGAAGGTCCTCAGGCTCATGTGTGCGTGTTCGGCCAGGTCAGACAGGGGGCCTGGCCGCCGTCGCGCCAGGTTCGCGCCACCCGGTTCGCGAGCTCGCTGCCCGTGGTCGGAGCGGACCAGGTGCCTGCTACCCCTTTCCGGAGAGGTGGTCGAGTGGGCCTCACCAACGCGACATCCGAGCGGTGGCGATGCTGGACGAGGACGACCACGCCGGAGTGGAAGCGATCGCCGGACTTGTGGACGAGGGAGTCCTGAAGGCGCACGTGGAGGCGACGTCCCGCTGTCCGAGGCCGCGAAGCCCACTCGCTGGGCGAGACCGGCCGGACCACGGGGAAGATCGTCCTGGTCATGGAGGACAATGAGGCGGGAGAACTGGAAAGGCTGCGCCGGATTTGTCTGTTTCTGGAGAACTTACAAAAACAGGCCCTTGCCGCCGGTAAGTTCGCACGTGAAAAAGGGTGCTCCCCGCGCACGCGGGGATGGTCCCGGATTCACGTCGGGAGCAGGTGCCACGTATTCGTGCTCCCCGCGCACGCGGGGATGGTCCCGCGGGGAAGAACATCATTCGTGGCCTGATCAAGTGCTCCCCGCGCACGCGGGGATGGTCCAGTCGCTCACTCCAGATCCACTCCAGATGGAAGTGTTCCCCGCACGCGAGGATGGGCCGCATCAGGCCGGGGTGACCGCCTGCGGCGCAGGGGTGTCCTGATCCGGTCACGGGCGTGGGTGTCGCCCCTACGAAGACCCGGACCCACCCGAGCCCGAGCCCGCTGACGACGGGCCGAAGGAAACCCACGACGACCACTGCGACTGATCCCTGACGCAACGAGGCAAGGACACTCGCTCGAACGGAGCGCGCTCCTACCGGCCTCGGGCTGGGACCTCGGCTTTGAGGAGTATCTCCTCGTACTCGTCCTCGGGGTCGGAGTCCAGCACGATCGCCCCGCCAGCGCCCACGGTGACCCCACCGTTGGCGTGCACGGCCGTGCGGATGACGATGCTGAGGTCCGCCTCGCCGGTGTACGAGACGTAGCCCAGCGCCCCGGAGTACACACCTCTGGCTGAGGACTCCAGCCGGTCGATGAGCTCCATTGTGCGCAGCTTCGGCGCACCGGTCATCGAACCGCCCGGGAAGCAGGCGCGGACCGCCTCCAGCGTCGACACCTCCGGGCGCAGCCGTCCTCGGATGGTCGAGACCAGCTGGTGCACGGTCGCGTACGACTCCGTGTACATGAAGGCGGGCACCTCCACGCTGCCGACCTCACACACTCGGCCGAGGTCGTTGCGGAGCAGGTCCACGATCATGAGGTTCTCGGCGCGGGTCTTGGCGCCGGTGCGCAGCTCGGAGGCGATGCGGGCGTCCGTTGCCGGATCGGCGTGGCGGGGCGCGGTGCCCTTGATAGGGCGGCTCTCGGCAACACGCTCCGCATCCACGCGCAGGAAGCGCTCGGGTGAGGCGCTGAGCACGGTCACTCCCCGGGCCCGGAGGAACGCGGCGTAGGGGGCGGGGCTTGCGGCACGCAGGCGGCGGTAGAAGTCCAGGTCGCCACCGTCGCCGAGGTCGGGCAGACGGACCCGGTTGGTCAGGCAGATCTCGTAGCTCTCGCCGTCGGTCAGGTGGCCCAGACACGTCTTGACGTCGTCCACGTAGGCGTCGCGGGACTGTTCCAGGAGCGAGGCCAGGTCAACTGGCGTGAGCGAGGGCGCGGGCTCGGGCAACGTGGGGAGGTCGCCCAGGGCCGCGAGCGTGTTCCGGACCCACTCGTCCGCGTCTGGCTCATCGTCCGCGCAGACCACATGGGTGCGGCCCTCATGGTGGTCGACGGCGACGAAGCGGTCGCAGCGCATCCACACGGCGTCCGGGGTGTCGGCCGTGTGGGCCTGGGCGGCCCCGCAGTCGGCCTTGAGTTCGTAGCCGAAGTAGCCCACGTAGCCGCCGGTGAACCCGAACGGCAGTCCGGTCGGGCGGGGTGTGTGGCGGGTGCGCCGTTCCAGTGCCCCGAACACGTCACCGGGCTCCTCACGGGTCCTGTCGGTGGTGTGCACACACACGCCCGTGTCGCCGACGTCGTAGGTGAGGACCTCGGAGGCGTCTCCGAGGAAGGAGAAACGGGCGGGCCCATCGGGGCGGGAGCTGTCCAGCCAGAAGGCGTGTTCGGAGTCGCCGTACAGGTGGGCGAAGGCGCGCTCGGTGTCCACCGCGTAGGGGAGCGACTCGGAGCGGATCGAGGGCCCGCTCTCGGTGTCGTTCCTGGTGGTCGGCCCCTGGGCGTTGTGAGCGGAGGACGCTCCTTGGTGGTCGCGGGCCAGCGCCAGGAAGTTGGCGACCAGGTCGGCTCCGTGCTCGCTGGCGATGGACTCGGGGTGGAACTGCACGCCCCAGCGCGGCAGGTCGCGGTGGCTCAGCCCCATGACCACGCCGTCCTCGGCCCAGGCGGTGGCCACGAGGTTCCCGGGCAGGGGCTCGGACACGGCGAGGGAGTGGTAGCGCACGGCGGTGAAGTCCTGCGGCACCCCTGAGAAGAGCCCGGTGCCGTCGTGCTGGACCCGGGTCAGGTGTCCGTGGCGGGGCTGGGGCGCCGCGTTCACCTCGGCTCCGGCCAGGTGCGCGATGGCCTGGTGCCCCAGGCACACCCCGAGGACCGGCAGGTCCGTGTGCGCGAGGAGTTCCGTGACGTGTCCCAGGTCGCGGGCGTTCTGCGGGCGGCCCGGTCCCGGTGACACCACGACCGCGTCCACGGTGGCGGGGTCGAACTCGGCCCAGCGGGGGTCGTCGTTGGTCAGAACCAGGGGCTCCGTGCCGAGCACCTCGGCGAGGAGCTGGAACAGGTTGTACGTGTAGGAGTCGTGGTTGTCCACGAGGAGAACGCGCATCCCGCCCTTTCTGGGACCGGCTGTTGGATCGCGATGTCCCAGATTACGCCTTTCTGGGTGGTTCAAGGATCGCCAGCCCTGGTGATGGGACCGGGCAGGCTGTAGACAGGAGGAACCGCGGGCACGCCGGTCCGCTCACTGTCGAAGGTAGGGACGCCGTGAACGTCTTCGTCGCCGTGGTCGCGATCGTGGTCGTGCTGGGCCTGGCCTTCTTCTTCGTGCTCACCGTCACCGAGGTCGGCCAGCTGCTCACGCGGCGCCGCACCGGGCCGTCGATCGCTCCTCCCCCGGCCACGGACGCCGCCACCCAGGAGCTGCGCCTGCGCTACGCCCGAGGTGAGATCAGCCGCGAGGAGTACCTCCAGCGCAAGATCGACCTCGAGGAGTTCTGAGCCCTCGGAGACTCACGTCACACGCGCTGGCTGATTGACACTCGGGGCGGAGTGGGTACAGTTCTCCTCGTCCTGTTGTCTACGATCGAGGTGGACGTTGCGCATCTGAGGTTCGCGATCATCACGCGGTACGGCGCCGGTCTCCGGCTGTCCGACGCGTGCATGGAACCTCGGTGTAGGAGCCGTCCCTGACTCGACCAGGACCCCCTCGCCTTCCCTCACGGCGCAACGCCGCGTGGTGCTCGCACACGAAGCCCTTTCCACACCGCTTCTGACTGCGAGAACACCCATGTCCAAGACCAGCACCACCACGAGTGCCGCCGTCGCCTGTTCTGACCTGGCCTTCCAGTGGAAGGACGGCACCGTCGTGTTCGACGGACTGTCCCTCACCCTCGGCCGGGGCCGCACCGGACTGGTCGGCACCAACGGCGCTGGCAAGTCCACCCTGCTACGGCTCCTGGCCGGTCAACTGCGTCCCGCACGGGGTTCGGTGACCGTCGGCGGGAGCCTGGCCTACCTGCCGCAGAACGTCACGCTCGACACCGGCACGCGGGTCGACCAGGCGATGGGCATCGCCGACAAACGCGCCGCCCTGCACGCCATCGAGGCAGGAGACGCCTCCGAACAGCACTTCGAGACGGTCGGTGACGACTGGGACATCGAGGAGCGCACCCTGGCGACCCTGGGTTCGCTGGGGCTGGGCGGGATCGGCCTGGACCGCAGCGTCGGCCAGCTCTCCGGCGGCGAGACCGTCCTGCTTCGCCTGGCCACGGTCCTGCTGGAGCGCCCCGACGTGCTCCTGCTCGACGAACCCACCAACAACCTGGACCTCGTCGCACGCCGCCGACTCTACGAGACGGTGGAGACCTGGCGGTCGGGCTCCCTGGTGGTGGTCAGCCACGACCTGGAACTCCTGGAACGGGTGGACCGGATCGCGGAGCTGCGAACCGGCTCGGTGACTGTCTACGGCGGCGGCTGGACCGCCTACCAGGAGGCGCTGGCCGTGCAGCAGGAGGCGGCCGAACGGACCCTGCGCGCGGCCGACGCCGACGTGCGCCGACAGAAAAGGGAACTGGAGGAGACCCAGGTCAAACTGGCCCGACGCCAGCGCACCGCCAAGAAGGCGGCCATCGACGGAGGAATCCCGAAGATCGTCCAGGGCGCGCTCAAGCGGGCCGCCCAGGAGTCCGCGGGCAAGCTCCGGGGCACCCACGAGGATCGGCTCGACGAGGCGCGCGAACGCCGCGAAGAGGCGGCCGACGCGGTGCGTGACGACGCGGAGATCCGGGTGGAGCTGCCCCACACCGAGGTTCCCAACGGCCGTGACGTGCTCAGTCTGCGCGGGGTGCGCCCCCGGTTCGGCCGTCTGGTCTCGGGCGACCTACTGGTACGCGGACCGGAGCGGATCGCCCTGGTGGGACGCAACGGAGCGGGCAAGACCACGCTGTTGCGCGCCGTGGCCGGGCAGGAGAGCCCCGTGGAGGGCGAGGTCGACGTGTCCGTGCCCGTACGGTTCCTGCCACAGCGGCTGGACGTGCTGGACGATTCCCTGAGCGTCGCGGAGAACGTCTCCGACGCCGCTCCGGGCGTCAGCGCCCAGCACATCCGCGCCCAGCTGGCACGGTTCCTGTTCAAGGGGAACCGGGCCGCGCAGGTCGCGGGGACGCTGTCCGGCGGCGAACGCTTCCGGGCCGCCCTGGCGGCGACCATGCTGGCCTCCCCGGCCCCGCAGTTGTTGATGCTGGACGAGCCCACCAACAACCTGGACCTGTCCAGCGTGCGGCAGTTGACCAACGCCCTGGAGGCCTACCAGGGGGCGTTGCTGGTCGCCAGCCACGACCTGCGTTTCCTGGAGTCCATCGGGATCACCCGCTGGCTGCTGCTCGACGAGGAGCTGCGGGAGACCACCGCCGAGGAGGTGCGCGAGCTGTTCATCGGCGCACCGGACGAACGGTGACCCCCTCGGCGGCTCCGGCGGGGTCAGCTCCTCAGGGGGCGGACGCGCCGGGGTAGGTGCCGAACGACCAGAGGTTGCCCTCCGGGTCGCGCACCCCGAACTCACGGGAGCCGTAGTCGGTGTCCGCGAGGGGGCGGGTGACGTCCGCGCCCCGGGCGGTCACCCGCTCGTACAGGGCGTCCGGGTCGGTGGTGACCACGTAGGTCCCCGCCGTCCCGGGCTGGCGTGACCACTCGCCTCCGGGCTTGTGGGTGCCGAGCATGAGACCGCCGCTGCCCTCGGGCCACAGCAGTTCGGCATGGGCCACGGTGTCGCCGTCGTCGTGACGCGCCGCGAGCACGAAGCCGAAGGTCTCGACGTAGTAGTCGATCAGTCTGGGTGCGTCCACGGCCTGGAGCGTGCTCCAGACGGTGGGATTCGTGTTGCTCATGGTGTCCATTCTTCGTGTGGGGCGCGGGCCACGTCTTGGATGTTTCGGAACTCCCTGACCAGCCAGGACCCCGGGGAGAGCCCGGTGAAGCGCACGAACTCCCTGTTCAGGTGGGCCTGGTCGCTGTACCCGGCTTCGATGGCCACCTCGGCGAGCCGGACCCGGCCGTGCAGGCGAACGTCCTGGGTGATCAGGGTGCGTGCGTACTCGAAGCGCATCAGGGTCGCCACCGTCTTGGGTGACCGCCCAACCTCGCGGTGGAAAAGAGTGCCAAGGTGGCGCGCGCTCACGCCCACCTCGCGAGCGAGCTCGGCAACGGGGAATCGTCCGCGGCTGCGGGCCAGCAGCTCCCAGGCGTGCACGACCTCACTCCTCGGCGCCACCGCGCCCAGGTCGCGGTGGCGTGCCACGAGGTAGTGACGGACCAGCGTGAACGACGCGTCCCACCCGGGTGCCTCGGTCAGCCGCTCGTGGACCTCGGTGGCGGGACGTCCCAGCATCTCCGAGGCGTCGAACCCGTCGGAGTCGCCCACAGCCAGTTCCGACCCCGGTACGCCGAAGAGCGCACGGGAGGCGAGGGGGTGCACCGAGACCTGGACCCCGGACTGCCCCGGCCGCTGGTTCACGTGGGTCGCCCGGATGTGGAGTCCGCCCAACAGCACCGGGCTGGGGCGGGCGTCGGCCAACCGGTCCGGGGTGTCAGCGGCCTCGACCCCGTCGTCCAGGCTGAGGATGAGGGTCAGGGTCGCCGACGGCAGACCGAGGTGGACGGAGTCGGGCGCGTCACGGTTGCGGTAGCCGACCATCGCGGCCACCCCAGGAGCGCTGCCGGGGGCCGCCACCGCGAAGTCCCAGGTGTGGCCCCGTTCCCTGCCGTCCACGCTTCCAGCCTAGCTCCCATCCGTGCCCCCCCATCTGCCCCCAGAGGCCGAAGTTGAAGGCCTCTGGAGGGTGAGACAAGGGCTAACCCCGCATCTCCTCCAGGGTCTTGCCCTTGGTCTCCTGCACGAACTTGAGCACGAAGAAGAAGGACAGCAGGGCGAAGGCCGCGTAGATCGTGTAGGAGCCGGGCAGGCTCCAGTCCCGCAGGCTCGGGAAGCTCACGGTGATCAGCCAGTTGGCCAGCCACTGGGTGGCGGTGGCCACGCCCATGGCGGCGGCGCGGATCCGCAGCGGGAACATCTCTCCCAGCAGCACCCACACGACCGCGCCCCACGACAGGGCGAAGAACAGCACGAACGAACTGGCCGCGACCAACGCCACCACGCCCCACATGAAGGGGAGCGTGACCTCTTCGCCGGATCCGGTGGCGTGGCTGAACGCGAAGGCGGCCAGGCCCAGTGCCACGGTCATGCCCGCCGACCCCGCCAGCAGCAGCGGCTTGCGCCCCACCCGGTCCACCAGCATGATCGCGATCACCGTGCCCACGATGTTCACCAGGGAGGTGAACAGGCTCAGCAGCAGCGAGTCGGTCTCGGCCACACCCACCGACTGCCACAGGGAGCTGGAGTAGTAGAAGATGACGTTGATGCCCACCAGCTGTTGGAAGGCGGAGACCGCCATACCGATCCACACGATGGGCAGCAGGCCGTACTTCCCGGTGAGGTCACGCAGGCTGGGGCGTACCTCCGACCCCAGGGCCTCCTTGATCTCCCCGAGCCGCCGGTCGATCCGGGCGGTACCGCCGCCCTCGACCTCGCTCAGGATGGTCCGGGCCCGGTCCACGCGCCCCACCCGCACCAGATATCGGGGCGACTCGGGGATGACCAGGCTCAACCCGAGGTAGACCAGCGCGGGCAACGCCTCCACGGCCAGCATCCACTGCCACGCCTGGACCGGCCCGAGCATGTTGTGCGCGCTGCCGTTCGCCTCCTGGGCGATCGCGTAGTTCACCAACTGGGAACAGGCGATTCCCAGCACGATGGCGAGCTGTTGCAGGGAGGCCAGGCGGCCCCGGTAGGCGGCGGGCGAGACCTCGGCGATGTAGGTCGGCGCGATCACCGAGGCCATACCGATCGCCACGCCGCCGATGATCCGCCAGAAGGTCAGGTCCCAGATGGAGAACGGCAGGGCCGAACCGATGGCGCTCACCGCGAAGAGCACACCGGCGATCTGCATGGCCCGGATGCGGCCGAGCCGGTCGGCGAGGTTGCCCGCCGCCGCCGCGCCCACCACACAGCCCAGCAGCGCGGAGGCGACGGTGAATCCCAGGATCCCGGGTCCCACCTCGAACCGCTGCTGGATGGCGTCGACCGCACCGTTGATCACGGCGCTGTCGTAACCAAACAAGAAGCCACCCATCGCGGCCGCGGACGCGATCATGGTCACGTGGGCCAGGTTCGCGTCACCGGCCCCCGCCGGAGATGCTCCGGTATCGCTCACATCTGCCTCTTCCCAGTTCACAGGCGTACATGGGTAGTGCGCCCGTGCTCCACAGTGACAGATCAGCGCCCTCCGGTCCCGGAGCGCAACGCGAACCGGGAACGCACCGGACCGCGGTTGGAGGCACCTCGCCAACTACTGCCTCTCCCACGTTTCTCCCATCCGAGCCCGGACCGGAGCAAGCCGATGTGAACGTCCGGGGCCCGATCCGGCGGGCGGCGAGAGGCCATACACGCCAAGTGGTCGACTCCCGACTCGGTGCTGGAGGAGGGGGTCAGGCGGCAGCGCGGGATCCAGCAGCGGGCGGGGCCGCTTCGCTCCCCCCGCCAGCCGCGCCCGGGATCAGTGACCCGGCCAGCAGTCCCTGGTCACACGGTGCGCTTCGATTCGGCGGTTTGCCGGATGAAGTGCGCGATGTGTGGGGGGACCGGCGCGGGAAGACGGTCAGGATCGCAGAACCGCAGGGCCTGCCCCTCCCCCAGCACCAGGTCCCGCTCGGGACCGTCCCAGTCCGCGTGGAACACCCTGTCCTGCCCGCCGGGGTGTTCGTCCACGCTCACCTCGCTCACGAGGTCGAGGAGGATCCCCGTCTCCTCGGCCACCTCCCGGCGAGCTGTCTGCTCCCAGGACTCGCCTGCTTCCCGGTGCCCGCCGGGCAGGCTCCAGTGACCGGGCCAGCAGATGCCCTCGATGTCGTCACGAAGCTGGAGCAGCACCTGGCCGCGCCCGTTGGTGATCACTACGACGCATCCGGCAGGGTCGGTGTCGGCCATGGGATTCTCCTCTGGTCAAGAGAGCGGTCCCCCACCGTAACGAGGGGACCGCTCTGCGCCGCGTTCCGGGGACGGGTCAGCTCCCGTGTTCGGTGGTCGACCGCAAGGCGCTCTCATGCTCACCCTGAGCGGGGGCTGATCCGCTTGATGGCGGCCGAGGTCGTCGAGCACATCCCGTTCTGGATCCCCCGAGGAGTCGGCGTACCCGGCGGTTCCCCGGCCACTGCGTCGGTCTCCCCGGGTCCGTGGTGATCAGCGACCCGCTCTAACGGAGTGGGGCGTCCGCGCCGCTCGCCCGGCCCGTGTGGCTGGATCGAACCAGCCGTCCATCCACGCCTCCACAGGGAATCCCGGGGCCACACCGTTCGTGGACCTCTAGGCGGTGGGGTGTTGGGTCGGGCGGCCGAGCTGGCGCACCTGCCAACCGGCCGCCTGCCAGACGGGAACGTCGATGGCGTTGCGCACGTCGACCACGACACGACGTGCGACGACCTCCGCCAGTTCGCGTGGCAGGTCCGCGTCCTGGGTGAACTGGGGCCATTCGGTACCGATGACGAGCAGGTCGGCGTCGGTGGCCGCCTCGGCCGCGGTGGCCGCGTAGGAGTACTCCGGGTGCAGGCGCCGCGCGGCCGCCACCGACTCGGGGTCGTGGATGCGTACCTGCGCGCCGTCCTGGTGGAGCAACCCGGCCAGCCGCAGCGCCGGACTGCTGCGGACGTCGGAGGTTCCGGCCTTGAAGGAGGCGCCGAGCACGCCGATGCGGGCGCCGTCCACCGGACCCTGGTTGGCGGCCTCCACCAGCGCCTGCGCGGAGTGCAGCTGCGCGGTGTTGACGTCCTGGACCGCACCCAGCATCGCGGCGGCCTGGTGGGCGCCAAGTTCGTTGATGCGGTGGGTGAAGGCGGCCACGTCCTTGGGCAGGCACCCGCCACCGAACCCGATGCCGGGCCGCATCCCCTTGGGGCCGATCCGCTCGTCCAGGCCGAGCGCGTGGGCGATGGCGTTGACGTCGGCGCCCGTGTGGTCGGCGACCTGGCTCATGGCGTTGATGAAGGAGATCTTCGTGGCCAGGAACGCGTTGGCGGCGGACTTGAGAACCTCGGCGGTGGCCGGGGTGGTGACGATCATGGGTGTGCCACGGTCCAGGATCGGCGCGTACACCTCGCGCACGGCCAGTTCGGCCTCCTTGGAGGACACCCCGGCCACGATCCGGTCCGGGTAGAGGGAGTCGTGGATGGCGTGGCCCTCGCGCAGGAACTCCGGGTTCCACGCCAGGTGGGCTTCGGGCGCGTGTCCGGAGAGGATGCGCTCCAGGCGGGCGGCGGTACCCACGGTCACCGTGGACTTGCCCACGACCGTGGCCGGGCCCGTGAGCAGCTTGGCCAGGGCACGCACGGCGCCCAGGACCTGGGAGACGTCGTATCCCCTGCGGTCCTCGCGCAGGGGGGTGCCCACGCACACGAAGTGCAGGTCGGCGAACTCGGCAGCTTCGGCGAGGCTGGTGGTGAACCGCAGCCGTCCCGAGGCGGTGTGGCGCTCCAGCAGTTCGCCCAGGCGGTCCTCAAAGAAGGCCGACTGGCCGCTGTTGAGAGTCTTGACCGCGTCGGCGTTGAGTTCCACGCCGACGACGTCATGGCCCAGTTCCGCCATCGCGGCGGCGTGGGGGGCGCCGAGGTGGCCACAGCCGATCACGGATACGCGCATGGTCGCTGCTTTCTGAGAGTGGTGTCCAAGCGCGCGCTCGTCGGGCGGGCGCGCCTTGGCGACGCTACCGGGATCAGGCCGTCCGACATTCGGTTTCGAGCCCCGAAACACCGGAACAGTTCGCACGACGTCCGCGGGACCCCGTGGCTGGGGCGCGCACGGGAGAGGCCGAAACCGGAGGCGAGCCCGCCCAGCTCGGCGGGGCCCGGGGAAGGGAGCCGTATGACTGCGTGCTGCCGTTCACCACCAAAGGCTCCGTACGCTGACCTCCACGAGCTGGAAATCACCACGGGACGACTCGATATCCACTCGGCCCCGGGCAACGCGTCCACCGAGGAGGTCACCGGGTCCGGGACGTTCTCCTGGACGACGCCACCGCATCCGGACCGATCCGGCTCCATCGACTGACCCCACACGAGGAGCGCCGTCGGAGTGCCGGGGCCGTTCCTCGCACGGGGGCGGGGGTCGACCGGGGTTCGGGTCCGTCAACTCACGACGACGCAGGGCAGCCGACCGACGAACGGCGCGGGCCCCTGGGGGACCCGCGCCGCACGTGAACCGGGAGGTGTCAGCAGCCGGTGCTGCTGGTGATGGTGGTGTTGCCGTAGTAGCGAATCGACACCCCGTTGAGCACCGCGCGCACCACGGTGCCGTTGACACGCTGCTCGTAGTGCAGGTGCGGACCGGTCGAGCCACCGGTGCTGCCGACCTTGCCGATGACGGTTCCGGTGCTCACCCGGGTGCCCACCGAGACCGACTGCGAGTTGAGGTGCGCGTAGAGGGTGGTGACGCCGCTGCCGTGGTCGATGACGATGTACTTGCCGTAGCTGGTGTTTCCCCGGTCGGCGACCGTGGTCACGGTGCCCGCGGCACTGGAGCGCACGTTCTGGTTCAGGGCGTTCGAGCGCTGGAAGTCGACCGCCAGCTGCGGGTTGTGGTTGGTGCGGGTGTTGGCGGTCCAGACCTGACCGCAGTCGAAGGGCGTGCGCAGGTTGACCGCGGCTACTGCCTGTTCGCTCGCCACGGCACTCACCGGCACGAGTACGACGGTCAACAGGGCCGTGGCCACAAGCGTGCTCAGACGCCTGAACAGCGCTCCGGAACGGGGGAACTTCATGGGGGGGTCCTTTCCTCGCGGGAGCGGGGGTGCGAGAACTACGGAGGCTCGATACCCACATGAACGAGATCAATCACGAAACGAGACGGATTATCTCGTTCGTCATTATTCGCGCGAGTGCACGGAACGGTGCGACGGTTGACCGCGCACCCGGTTCCTCGTGAGACAGGGGTTCACCTCGAAGGGTTCTCCTTCGGGGTGCTCGAAAGCGGATCTCTTCCGCCAGGAACGGATCACCCGAAAGGCTCTCCCTTCCCCCTGTATATGGTCATTGGCGAAACTCAGAACACCGCTCCCACGCGTCGTCGCGGAAGGAAACACGAACGCGATTCCCTCATCGTCCGAAACCGCCCCCGAACACGACGCGGGCCCCGGTGTTTCCGGGGCCCGCGTCATTCGTGAAGGAGCGTCAGGGTGCCGGGGTGGTCTCAACGACCGCGTCCGGGCAGTTCTCCGCGACGGAGTCGAGGGCGGCGCGTTCGGCCTCGTCCACGGTCAGGCCCCAGCGCGTCTTCACCGTGGTCCACTCCGTGACGTAGCGGCAGTGCGCGTCGGCCGCCGGAGGCAGCCACTGGGCCGGGTCCTTGTCGGACTTGGAACGGTTCGACGCCGCGCTGACCGCGACCAGCGCGACGGGCTCGTCCAGGTCGTTGGCGTAGGCCTGACGGCGCTGGGTGCTCCACTGAGACGCACCCGAGTCCCAGGCCTCCGCCAGCGGCACCATGTGGTCGATGTCCAGCCCGCGGGCGTCGGTGAAGGTGCGGTCGTCGTAGTAGGAGTGCCACTCGCCTCCGCTCAGGCGGCACCGCTCGCCGACCTCGGGCGCGGTGACGGCCTCCTCCAGCAGCACCTCCGCCCGGGTGTTGCAGCCGTTTCTGTCGGCGTCGACCCAGTGGGGGAAGAGGCTTCGGTCGTACCCGTCCCTGGACTCCTCGGCCACAGTGAGGGCTTCGATCGCCTCAGTGAGAGGGGTGGGGGCGGCGTACGCGGGGGCGGGTGCCAGCATAAGAGCGGCGGCGAAAGGGAGCAGGGCGAGTGCTGCCGAACTTCGGATCATGCGAACGTGACCTTTCCATGGGAATTACCGAACGTGATGATCCTGGCCTCGGAGTGTTCGTGGCAACCCGACACCCCGAAAGGAGCAAGTGACCGCGAAACCCGGTGTAAGCAGCTCAAACAGGGAATTCATGCGTGAATTGCCGGACGACGAACCGATCTCTTCCATTACCCTGGGTGGATGATCGTCCGGAACGCCACCGGCCGCGACGGGCCCGCGATCAGTGACCTCATGATCCGCGCCGCGCCGCATTTCGACACGAAGGGCTACCCGGAGCAGCTCCTGCCTCCCGGGATGGTGGTCCTCGTCGCGGAGGAGGAGGGTCGAGTCGTCGGCTGGTTGGAGGCCGTGCTCGACTGGGCGTACACGGGTCCCGGCGCGCCCGCTCCCCCGCCCCACGGGTACGTGCTCGCGGTCGTCGTGGACCCCGAGCGACGCAGGCGTGGGATCGGGTGCGCCCTGCTGGACCGGTACGTGCACAGGGCGCGCGAGGCCGGGGTCAGGTGGGTGTTCCTACTGCCGGAGGGCGGTGAGGGCGTGGAGGGAAGGCTCGCGTTCTTCCGCGCCGCCGGGTTCACTCCGCTTCCGGTCACGGACGACCCGCTGCCGCCCATGGGCCGGTGGACGGGAGCGGACGAGACCGCTCACCGGCCGAGTTGAGCCACTGCGGCCCTGCCACGGCACACAAGACTTCGATCGGTTTCTTGGCGGGTTCCGGCACTGCGTGAACGTGCCCCCAGCCCCCAGGATCATTCCCGTGACGACTTTCCACGCTTGCCTCCACGCACTGTCCGAGAAGGCCCTGCGCCGTGAGACCCCCACCCGCGACGAACTCCTGAAGGTGTTGAACAGCTCCGACGACGACCTGATGGACCTGGTCGCCGCCGCCTCGCGGGTCCGCCGTCGCTACTTCGGCCGCCGGGTCAAGCTCAACTACCTCGTCAACATGAAGAGCGGCCTGTGCCCGGAGGACTGCTTCTACTGCTCCCAGCGGCTCGGGTCCCAGGCCGAGATCGTCAAGTACACGTGGCTCAAGCCCGACCAGACCCGAGAGGCCGTCTCGCACGGGGTGAAGGCCGGGGCCAGCCGCGTGTGCCTGGTGGCCAGCGGGCGCGGACCCACCGACCGCGACGTGGACCGCCTTGCCCCCGCCGTGGCCGGGATCAAGGAGGAACACCCCGGAGTGGAGGTGTGCGCCTGCCTCGGCCTGCTCTCCGAGGGACAGGCCGACAGGCTCCGCGAGGCCGGGGTCGACGCCTACAACCACAACCTCAACACCTCGGAGGAGCGCTACTCCGACATCTGCACCACACACGAGTTCGCCGACCGGGTCGACACGGTCCAACGGGCCAAGCACGCCGGGTTGTCCCCCTGCTCGGGGCTGATCGCGGGCATGCGCGAGAGCGACGACGACCTCGTCGACGCCCTGTTCGCGCTGCGTGAGCTGGCCCCGGACTCGGTCCCGGTCAACTTCCTCATGCCGTTCGACGGCACGCCCCTGGAGGGCACCTGGGAACTGACCCCGCAGCGTTGCCTGCGCGTGCTGGCCGCCACCCGCTTCGTCTTCCCGGACGTGGAGGTGCGCCTGGCCGGCGGGCGCGAGATCCACCTGCGCTCCCTCCAGCCCCTGGCCCTGCACATCGCCAACTCGATCTTCCTCGGCGACTACCTCACCAGCGAGGGACAGGCGGGCCGGGACGACCTGGAGATGATCGCGGACGCCGGGTTCGTGGTGCAGGACGCGGGCGAGCCGACCCTTCCGGGCGAGCGCCACGACCTGCTGCGGACCCGCCAGCGGGGGGCCGGAACCGACCTGCCGCCCAACGCCTGACCGGGCCCGGTGGGCGCCGCGCGCTCCGCAGCGCCCTCACCGAGGCCCTCGTCCCCGCTCCGGCCCGGGGTCAGTCCACGGAGGGGGTCTGGCTCCGGTCGGGAACGAAGGCGGACAGGTCCACCCCGGGGTCCTCTCCCATCGCGAGCCGGGCGGCGACCACACCCTGGTACGGGCCGAAGGTGAGCCCCTGGGAGCCCAACCCCGTGGCCACCAGCACGCCGGGCAGCCGCTCGATGGGACCGAGCAGCTGCTGGCCGTCGTGGGTGCCGGGACGGAACCCCACACGCGTCTCGACCACGCTGGCCTCGGCCAGCTCCGGGAGCAGTTCCAGCGCGGTGGACAGGTTGTGCGAGAGCCCGGCCGCGGTCACCCTGCGGTCGAACCCCGCCTCGGGCTCGGTCGTGCCCCCGGTGACCACCCGGTTGGGCGCGAAGGCGCTCACGTAGTAGTCGCATTCCCCGAACCGCACCACCGGCCAGGAGCGGGTGTCCCGCTCCGGGAGTGCGAAGTGGGTCATCTGACCGCGCACCGGGTGCACCCCCAGCTCGACCCCGGCGACCGACAGCAGACCCGCGGACCAGGCCCCGGCCGCCACGATCACGATCGGCGCCTCCAGGTCCTCGTTGCCCACCCGTACACCGGTGACGCGGTGGCCGTTCCACAGCAGGCTGGAGTCGCCCTTGTAGTAGTGCAGTCCGCGCTCCCCCGCGGCGGTGAACAGGGCGGACCGGACACGGCGCCCGTCGATCCGGGCCATGCCGCCGATGTGCACGCCCGCGTAGGGTTCGGGCAGCAGCGGGAAGTGGCGCCGGGGCTCCCCCTCCGCCAACCGCTCCACACGGCCCATGGTGGCGAACTCGGGGCGCTCGGAGAGCGTGCGCAGGAGCTCGAAGCCCGCGTCGCCGCCCTCGCGGTCCACCGACATCCCACCGACCACCTCGTATCCGGTGGTCTGCCCGTCCTCGGCCAGCTCCGCCATGAGCCCCGGGTAGTGCTCGGCGGCGCGGGCCTTGAAGTCCCACACCGGTGGCGCGTCCCAGGGGAACGGCCACGGGAACACCACCCCCGTCCCGGCCGCAGTGGCCTGTCCCAGGTGGGAGGCGTCCACCAGAGCCGTGGACACACCCTTCTTTGTCAGGTGGAAGGCCGCGCTGGCCCCCACGACCCCGCCGCCGACAACGATCACGTCCATACGTCCACCCTGCCGCCACCCGCGCCGACGGACAAGCCGTTCGCCCCGCGTGCCGGTCCGCGAAACGGGGTAGGGAGTCGCGATACGCTGCGGCTTTCCTTGACGGAGCCCGGCCCCCTTCCCCTTTCCTTTCCTGGAGGTCGTATGGACGGTTACACCTATTTCGGGGTCGCCCTGATGCGTCGCCCCAGCCCTCGCCTGGCCGACGGCATCGTCACGCACATCGAGCGGGCCTCGGTGGATCCGGTGCTGGCCGCCCGTCAGTTCACCATCTACCAGGAGACGGTGGCCTCGGCCGGTTGGCGGGTGCACGAGGTGGATCCGGCCCCGGAGCACCCGGACTCGGTGTTCGTGGAGGACCCGTTGGTGGTGTGCGAGGATCTGGCGGTCCTGACCCGTTCGGGGGCGACGGAGCGGCGGGGCGAGGTGGCGGGGGTGGAGGCCACGGTCAGCGCCCTGGGGTTGAGGGTGGTGCGGATCGAGGATCCCGGGACCCTCGACGGCGGTGACGTCCTCCAGGTCGGGGAGACCGTGTACGTGGGGGTCGGCGGGCGGACCAACGAGGACGGCGCCGACCAGCTCGAACAGCATCTGGCCCTGCTGGGCCGCAAGGTCCGCAGGATCGCGCTGGGTCGGGCCCTGCACCTGAAGTCGGCCGTGACCGCCCTGCCGGACGGCACTTTGGTCGGCCTGCCCGAGTTGATCGATGCCAGCGGCCTGCCACCGATCCGCCAGGCCCCCGAGGAACCGGGCGCGCACGTGCTGCCCCTGGGCGGTCGTGACGTGCTGGTCAGTGCCGCCGCGCACGAGACCATCCACCAGCTGACCGCGGACCACTGGCGGGTACTGCCGGTCGACATCTCCGAGTTCGAGAAGTTGGAGGCCTGCGTGACCTGCCTGAGCGTGCTGATCCCCGACCGCCCCGCGTCCCCGTCCGCCTGACCGGCGCGGGAGGTGCGCCTGCCCTCACGCGGCCCGCCCCGGCAAACGGTCGGGGCGGGCCGCGCGGAAGGTGCGCCGGTAGGTGTCCGGCGGCACCCCGAGGGCGCGCCGGAAGTGCCTGCGCAGCGTGGCGGCGGTGCCCGTCCCGGTACGAGAGGCGCTGACCTCCACCGAATCGTCGGTGGTCTCGAGGAGTTCCTGGGCGCGGCGCACACGCTGGTCGTTCAGCCAGCGCAGCGGGGTCACACCCGTGACCGCCACGAAGCGTCGGGTGAGGCCGTGACGGTCCGGGCGTTCGGCCTGGCAGGTGGAGGCCAGGAACGGACCTCCACTCCTGGCAGACTCGGGGCATGAAGTCGACATCGGCCCGGCTGCTCCAGCTCCTGTCCCTCCTCCAGACCCGTAAGGACTGGCCGGGGGCCGACCTCGCCGATCGCCTCGAGGTCAGCCCGCGTACCATCCGGCGAGACGTGGACCGCCTCCGCGACCTGGGCTACCCCATCCAGGCGACCATGGGCACCGGTGGCGGATACCAGCTGGGAGCGGGTGCGGCCCTGCCACCGCTCCTCCTGGACGACGACGAGGCGGTGGCGGTCGCCGTGGGCCTGCGCACCGCCGCGCAGGGCGGGGTCTCGGGGATCGAGGAAACCTCGGTGCGGGCCCTGGCCAAGCTCCTTCAGGTACTTCCCTCCCGTTTGCGCCGCCGTGTGGACGCGCTGGGGACCTTCACTGTCCCGATGCCGGGCGAGGGCCCCTCGGTCGACTCCGCGACCCTCACCCTGGTGGCCTCGGCCTGCCGTGACAGCGAGCTGCTGCGCTTCGACTACGAACGCCACGACGGGTCGACCGGACGTCGGATCGTGGAGCCGCACCGCCTGGTCTCCCATGGGCGCCGCTGGTACCTGGTTTCCTGGGACACCGACCGCGACGACTGGCGCACCTTCAGGCTGGACCGCATGCGCCCGCTCACTCCCACCGGCCCGCGGGTGCCGCCGCGCGACCCACCGGAGCGTGGGGTGGCCGCCTATCTCGCCGACCGGATGAACCTGCACATGTGGCCGATCAAGGCGCGTGTGCGACTGGGGGTGTCCGCCGAGACGGCCATGGAGGGCCCCGCCGCGCGTCACGGCGTCATCGAGGCGGTGGACGAGCACTCCTGCGTGCTGCTGTGCGCGGGCGAGGACCTGGTCGGCATGGCCTGCTACCTGGCCATGCTCGACGTCGACATGGAGGTGGAGGAGCCCGCGGAGCTGCGCGCGGAGATGGGCCGTCTGGGAGAGCGGCTCTCACGCATGGGTGGGTCCTCCCGACGTACCCCGGGGGTCTGACCAGGGCGCATGAGTACGGGTACTCACCGCGCGTGGGTACGGACACCGATGTCCGGAGGGCCCCTTCCGGCCTAGGTTCGCCCTATGACGCACCTCCTCATCGGTCACACCGCGATGGTCATCCACTACCTGTTCTTCGCCTATGTCGTCCTCGGCGGCTTCCTCTCCTGGAAGTGGCCGAGGATGTTCTGGCCGCACCTCGCGGTGGCGGTGTACGCGCTCGGGATCGTCGTGGTCGGTTGGTCGTGCTTCCTCACCGACATCGAGAACTGGTCCCGTTTGCAGACCGGCCGCGAGGTGATGCGGAACGGGTTCATCGACTTCCACATCACCGGCGTCCTGTACCCGGTGGAGCACCTGATGACCTCGCGGTTCGTGATCGCGGGGATCATCGTCTGCGCCTACGCGGGCGCCGCGTGGAACCTGTACCGGCGACCGGCGGTGAACGCCCCCGAGCCGGTGTCCGGCTAGTCCCAGGAACCTCCAGTTGGGTCAAGTCCGCACGGGAACGCCACAAAGCCGCTACGTTAAGGAGTCGTTTACTTTCGTAGAGTAATGAAAGTGGGGCTTCCGCGTGCCCGACCAGACCCGACACCCCAGCCTGGAACTGCGCGAACTCAGTGTTCCTCCGACAGTCCGGCCGCTCCGACCCGGCTACCGTGTCGCCCGCTGGGACGACCCCACCGCCCTGGCCCCCGAGTGCCGCGAACGCCTCCACCGCGCGCTGCGCGACCTGGCGGCCCGCGCCTTCGGAGCCGACCACTCCGGGTACTGGCACGCCCGGATGGCCTCCGGGTTCTTCGACCAGATCTCCTCGCTCGCGCTGATCCTGGGGCCGGACGGCGTGCCCGTCGGCTGGGGCGGCTACCACCGACGCCGCTTCGCCGCCCGCAACGCCTTGTACCTGGACGCGGCCGGTGTGGTCCCCGCCCACCGGCGCTCCGGCCTCTCCGCCGCGCTGATGATGCACTTCCTGAGCCGCGAGGTCCTGGCACACCCGCTGTCCAGCACCTATGTCGTACTGCGCACCCGCCACCCGGCCGTCTACGCGGGGTGGCGCAAGGGACTGGGGCGGGCGCGGGTCTTCCCGCGCCAGGACCGCCCCGTGCCCGGACTGGTCCGCCGGATCGCCTCCGACGCCGCAGACTGGCTCGGCGACGGCCCCGGGCTGGACCCCGACTCCCTGCTGGTCCGCGACGCCTACCGGATGTTCGACGGCGAGATCTACGGGGTCGCTCCCCGAAGTGGCGACCCGGAACTGGACGCCCGCTTCGCCCGCGAGGTCGGCCCCAAGGACGCGGTCCTGGTCGTGGCCCGCATGGGCGCCCTGCCCCTGGCCAGATTGGTGCTGGGCCGCGCCCTCAGCCCCCGGCCCCGCCCCGCCTCCAGCCGGGGCCGGACCGTGCCGGGGGCCACGGTCCGCGACGACTTCACCGTGCGCGCCACCCCCACCGGAGCGGGGGCGGGCGGGCTCATCCCCGGGGGACGCTTCTGACGTCGGAGGGCCCGCTCACCAGCGCGCCCACGTCCCTGATCTGGTCCGTGACCCCGGCCAGCCGCAGGCTCTCCGCCCAGGTCATGTCCGGGCTCTGGCGCTCACCGGCGGCCAGGCACCGCCCGACCTCCTCGATCTCGTACTCGTAGCCGTTGGCCCGGAAGGGCCGGTGGAACCGTTCGGGCGCGCGCCCCTCCCGGTGCAGGACCAGTTCGGTGGCGGCCCAGAAGAGCGGGATCTCGATC
Source organism: Nocardiopsis sp. B62 (assembly GCF_018070675.1). Lineage (NCBI taxonomy): Bacteria > Bacillati > Actinomycetota > Actinomycetes > Streptosporangiales > Nocardiopsidaceae > Nocardiopsis > Nocardiopsis sp. B62. The sequence continues at coordinate 306,468 of NZ_JAGPXK010000001.1, forward strand.
CAACCGTCCGTCCCGGCCAGCACCGCGCGGTTGGGCAGGACGTTGCGGGAGGCGCAGGTCAGGGAGGCGCTCACTCCGTTCTCCCCGTGCACCAGCACCGCGGTCTGGGTGTCCACCATCCGGTCCGGCGACAGCTGCCGGGTGGCGCCCACCACGGTGAGTTCGCCCAGGTACTGCGCGGCCAGCGCCAGCGGGTACACCCCCAGGTCCATCAGGGCGCCACCGCCGAGGTCGACGTTGAACAGCCGGTGGTCGGGGTCGTAGGGGACGTTGATCCCGAAGTCGGCGGAGACCGTGCACAGTTCACCGACCGCCCCGTCCGCGACCAGTTCGCGGGCGAGCCGGGAGGCGGGCAGGAAACGCGTCCACATGGCCTCCATCAGGAAGCGGTCGTTGGCCCGGGCCGCCGCGACCATCTGCGACACCTGGAGCGCGTTCATCGCCATGGGCTTCTCCACGAGCACGTGCTTGCCCGCTTCGAGCATCAGGAGGGTGTTCGGATGGTGCCAGGGGTGCGGTGTGGCCACGTAGACCACGTCCACGTCGGGGTCGGCCGCGAGTTCCTCGTACCCGCCGTGGCGGTTTGGGACGTCCCACACCCGACCGAACTCCTCCGCCCGGTCCAGCGTGCGCGAGCCCACCGCCGTGACCCGGGCCGAGGGGACGGCCCGCAGTCCCTCCATGAAGGCGTGCGCGATCCCACCGGTCCCCACCACGCCCCAGCGCGGCCCACCGTTCTGTTGTGTCATGTGGGCATCCTAAAAACACGGTCATGTCCGGGTCGAGGCGGGGAAGGTCCTCGGTTTCCGCGCGGGGGGACCGTACGGTGGCCGAGGAGAGGCCGCGCACGGCCGACACGTGAACGGAGGAGGAATGTCGGAGACACTCGCCCGGAGGTTGGGGGTCGAGCCCGGAGACCGGCTGCTCGTCCTCAACGCCCCCGAACGCTACCTGCGGCTGCTGGAACCCCCGACCGACATCCACATCGACCTCGGTCCGATCGAGGGCGCCGAGTACGACGACCTGCACCTGTTCGCCCTGGACCGGGGCACCGTCGACCGGGAGGGCCCCCGCGCCCTGGCGCTCACCGGCCCCACCACCCGCCTGTGGGTGTGCTTCCCCCAGCGGGGCGGCACGATCATCACGGACCTGACGGCTGACAAGGGCTGGGACACCCTAGTGGACGCGGGATGGCGCGGCACCGCCCAGGTGCCAATCGACTCGGACTGGGCGGCGCTGCGCTTCGAACGCCGGGGCGTCTAGCTCTCGACCCGGACGGTACCGCTGGTGGTGTTGACGTCGATCCGACCGTCGCCGCCACCGGTGCCCACACCGAAGTCGCGCTGGCCGGACACCGACTCCCCGGTGACCTCGTATTCCCCGTCCGGGACCGTGGCCACGACCCCGCCGCTGACGGTCTCCACCGACAGAAGGTCGAAGGGATCGGTGGTCCGTGCCCTGACCTCACCGGACGTGGTGACGGCCTCCAGGGTGGTGAACCCGCCGCCGAGCTCCAGCGCACCGCTGACCGACTCGGCCCGGATCTCGTCGGCGGTGAAGTCCTCCGCGAGGACCTCGCCCGAGGTGCTGGAGACGTCCAGCAGGGGGCCCTCGCCGGAGGCCGTGATCCGGCCGCTGACGGTGTGGGCCCGCGCCGCGCCCTCGACCCCGTCGAGGACGATGTTCCCGGAGACGCTCTCCACGTCGACCGCGCCGCTGTGCTCCGACACGTCCACGGCACCGCTGGTGGTCTCCACGCTGAGGTCGCCCTCCAGGTTCTCCACGGAGACCCGGCCGCTGATGGTCTCCAAGGTCACCTGGGTCCCGGTGGGGACCGTGACCTCGTAGTCCACCGAGCAGGAGCTGAAGAGCGGCAGCCCCGAACAGTCGGTTTCGATCTCCAGCGTGCCGCCCTCGGCCTCGATGTCCTCGTCCGGCTCCGACAGGGGGCTGCCCCGCAGCTTGCGGTCCACGGTGACCTCGTCGCCCGTGCCGCCGCGGAGCAGGACCTCGCCGCCGGTGGAGTTGTCGATCTCCAGCGCGCTCACCCCGCCGAAGGAGTCCGCGCGGTCCGACTGGTTGACGGTCATGTTCCCCAGCACGGAGAGCGCGGTGAGGACGACCAGCGCCAGCACGAGCACCCCGCCCAGGAACATCCACGGTCCCCGGCGGAATCCCCCGCGCTCCTTGCTTGAGGAGGCGTACAGGCCTCGTGCCCTGAAAGTCATGTTCTTCCCTTCCTGGAAGGCTCGGCCCTCCCTCTGGTGTCCCGGTCTCGTGCCGGTGCCGGTCAGTCGCGGTCGGTGCCGCGCAGGTAGCGCAGCACGGCCTGGACCCTGCGGTGGTCGTGGTCGTCCTGGCCGAGGTCGAGCTTGGTGAAGATCGACCTGATGTGCTTCTCCACGGCCCGGTCGGTGATGGTGAGCCGGTCGGCGATCCCGGCGTTGTTCAGACCCTGGGCCATCACCTCAAGGACCTCGCCCTCACGCGGTGTGAGGCTCTCCAGGGCCCGGTCCCGGCGCCTGCTCAGCAGCTGTGAGACCACCTCGGGGTCGATCGCCGCGCCGCCCCCGGCCACCCGGCGCAGCACGGTGAGGAACTCCTCGATGTCGGCCACCCGGTCCTTGAGCAGGTAGCCGACCTTCTCGGCGCCGCCCCCGAGCAGGTCGGCGGCGTAGCGGCTGACCACGTGCTGGGACAGCAGCAGCACGGCCACCTCGGGGTGGTCTCGCCGAATGCGCACCGCCGCCTGGATGCCCTCCTCGGAGTAGGTGGGCGGCATCCGGATGTCGATCAGGCACAGGTCGACGTCCGGATGCTGGAGGACGGCGGCGGTCAACGCGTCGGCGTCCCCCACCTCCGCGAGGATCTCCACCCCGGAGTCCTCGAGCAGCCGGACCATGCCGCTGCGCAGCAGCACGGAGTCCTCGGCGATGATGACGCGCGGCCCCCGCCGTTCGTCGTGTGTGTCGGCCGTGCTCACGGTCACGCCTTCCATGGGATGTTCGCGGTCAGGACGGTGCCCCCGCCGGTCGGGCTGTGGACGGTCAGTATCCCGTCGACCGCGTCCACCCGGTCCCACAGCCCGTAGAGACCGGTGCCCGCCTCGGGGTCGGCGCCCCCGACCCCGTCGTCGGTCACGGTGACGCGCAGCAGCTCGCCCCTGCGCCCAAGGGCCGCGATCCGTTCGGTGGTCACCGCGACCTGCCCGGCGTCGGCGTGCTTGGCGACGTTGGTCAGCGCCTCACAGACCACGTAGTAGGCGACTCCCTCGGCCCGCGCCGAGGGGCGTTCGGGCAGGTCCACGTCGAGGCGGACCGGGACCGGGGAGCGACCGGCCGCCACCGGCAGGGCCGCGCCGAGCCCGTGGTCGGTCAGGACCCTGGGGTGCAGGCCGCGTGCGACCTGGCGGAGTTCGGTCATGACCTCCCGGGACTCCTCCTGCGCCTCGGTGATCAGCTCACGGGCGCCGTCGGGGTCGTGGGAGAGCCGGGCGCGCGCCCGGGTGAGGGTCATGGTGAGCGCGAGGAGTCGTTGCTGGGCGCCGTCGTGCAGGTCGCGTTCGATCCTGCGGCGTTCGGCCTCGGCCTCGTCGACCATTCGCAGTCGGCTGTCCTGGACGTGCAGGAGCCTGCGCCGCATCCGGACCTCGGGGGCCTCGAAGAGCAGCAGGCGGTGCAGGAGGACCTCGGTGGAGATCATGTGGGGGGCCAGGCGCAGACCGACCACGGCGGCCAGCGGCCCGACGACGACCAGGATCAGCGGGCCGACCAGATCGCCCGGTGTGCCCAGGGCCAGGATGTAGGCGATTCCCAGGGACGCGCCGATGGCGGCGGCGCCGCCGCACACCACGAACACCACGACCAGGCCCGCGGCGAACAGTCCGTGCAGGCCGGCGGCGGTGCTGTAGACCACCATGGTCCACGCGTCGCGGCCGAAGACGAACCGCCACACCCGGGTCCAGGGGTTGTCGTCGGCCAGGGGGTCGGGCGGGTTGGCCTCCACGATCCCGAACACGTTGGCGAGGCGGTCGCGCTGGACCCGGCAGGCGAGTCTGGCGAGCAGGGTGGCGGTGACGGGCAGGACGACCAGGAACCCCAGGGAGTCGCGGACGACCTGGGAGACCGGGTAGGTGAACCCGATGTCCGTCCAGGGCAGGAACAGCCCCATCCCGATCCAGCTCGCCACCATGACCAGCAGGGACACGGGGATCAGGTAGAAGAGGGCCAGGGTCAGGGAGGTCATCAGGTGCAGGACCTGGACCAGGAGCAGCCGCCATCCGCTTCCGTGGAGGTCGGAGGCGAAGGGTACACCGGCCAGGGCGGTCAGCCGGGCCCCGACTCTTCCGCCGCCCCGTTCCGCGCTCCGCGCCCGCTGTTCCCGTGTGCCGCTCACAGGACCAATCTAGGGATTGGGGCAGTTGGGCACGAGGTCAGCAGCACGAGGAACGCGGGTGGTGCCAGCACTACCGGCCTGGTCGGGGCGGGCCGAGTGCCGGATGGTGCAGGGTGGGGGTTCGGGTTCGTCGACCGGGGGTGACGGTGCTGGAACGGGTGTTGGAGGACGTCGGGGGCGTCAACACGTTCTTCCGGGTGGGGAGGGCTCCGCTCGGTGAGGGCTGGGAGCCGGTCACCGCGTGGGACGGACGCACCGAGGCCGGGCGGGAGCGGGTGGCGGTCGAGGTCGACCGAGTGCGGGCCCAGCTCGGGGCGGTCTCGGGTGTCGGCGCGCAGGACGTGGAGTGGCGGGTGGGCGCCTCGCTGTTCCACCAGGGGCTGGCCTCGCGGTTGCTCTCGCCCGTGCTGGCGGCGGGGCTGTGTCACGGGGTGCGCCTGCGCGCCGACCTGTTTGTCCACGAACCGGGGCGCTCGGGGTCCTTGGAGCTGCGCACGCGACAGACCCGGGCCACACCGATGTCAAGGGAACCCGTCGAGGTCGCAGCGTGGGTGGAGGAGACCGTGGTGGGGGGTGTGCTGGCCCACGTGGAGGAGGCGCTGTCCGGCATCGGCCGGGTCTCCACCGGTCTTCTGCGGGGCGACACCGGTGCGGCCCTGGCAGGGGCCGCACGCGCCCTGGGCGGCGCCCGGGGCGAGCAGCGCGCGCACGCGGAGGAGGTGGTCCGGGTCCTCACGGACCGGCCCTGCCTTCGGGGCACGGGTGCCTATGTCGGAGTGGACCGCGCCGGGTTGGCGGTCTTTCGCAGGACCACCTGTTGTCTGTACTACCGGCTGCCCGGGGGCGGTCTGTGCGGTGACTGCGCGCTGCGCCACCCGCCCACCACCCGTTCCCGGTGAGGAGACGTCCGTGCCGTTTCGCCCACGGGGCCGGTCCCGCTCGGCTCAGACACCGTCCGCCGCCCGGCGGACCGCCTCCAGGTCGATGCGGCCCATCGTGAGCATGGCCTGGGTGGCCCGGTAGGCCCGCTCCGGGTCGGGATCCCACACCAGGGAGTCCAGCTCCTCCGGGAAGACCTGCCAGGAGAGGCCGAAGCGGTCCCGGAGCCAGCCGCACTGGCTCTCCTGGCCGCCGTCGGTGAGCGCGTTCCAGTAGCGGTCGGACTCGGCCTGGTCGCGACAGATGACCTGGAAGGACACCGCCTCGTCGAAGGTGAAACCGCCCCCGCCGTTGAGTGCCGTGAAGGGCGCCCCGTCCAGTTCGAACTCAATGGTCAGCACGGTGCCCTCGGCAACCGGCATGTCGGGGCCGTAGTGCGTGGTCCTGAGCACGCGCGAGTTCTCGAATACCTGCGTGTAGAACTCCACCGCCTGTTCCGCCTGGCCGTTGAACCACAGACACGGCCTGATCGTGTGCAGGAGTGCCATGGTCTCCCCCTTCTCCCCGGAATTTCCCCTCTCCTCTTGGTACCCGCTTCTCTCATGCCGCACCACACTCCTCAAACTTCCCTAAACTCCTGCGACAGCAAGTATGCTGAGGGAAGTTTATGGAAGAAAAAGCGTCAGCAAGGAGAGTCGTGCCCCAGCAGTACTACTCGGTGGACCAGGTCGCGGACCTTCTGGGTCTGCACGTCAAGACGGTGCGCGCCTACGTCCGCGAGGGGCGTCTGGCGGCCACCCGGATCGGGAAGCAGTACCGTGTCCGCCGCCGTGACCTCGAGGAGTTCGCCGGTGGTCCGTTGTCCGAGGAGGAGGGTTCCGAGGCCCAGGAGGCTCCCCACGCGGAGGCCTCCACCGTCGTGCACGTCGACGGAATCGACCGCGCCACGGCCGACCGTGTCACCACGCTGCTCACCGTCACCGGGCGCCCCGAGGACCGTGGGCGGGCGCACGTCCAGGTGGTCCACGACCCGGGGCGCTCCCGACTGAAGGTGGTCATGGTGGGCGACCTGGCCTCCACCGCGACCTTGTTGGGCTACATCGACTCGCTTGTGGGTGACCAGCGGTGAGCGCTTCGGAAACAGCCGGGCCGCCGGGAAGGGAAACGGAGCCGACGTCGCGGACCCTTCCGGAGACCCGCCAGCTGGGCGCGCGCCCCGTCATGCTCTGCCCGGAGCTCGGACCTCCCCTGCGCGAGGCCGCCGACGTGATCGGTGACGCCTTCCACCACGGCGTCACCTGGGTCGCGGTGCCCGCCGGGCGCCTCGACCCGGACTTCTTCCGGCTGCGCACGGGCGTGGCCGGAGAGTTCCTCCAGAAGTTCGCCAACTACCGGCTCGGACTGGCCGTGGTCGGAGACGTCTCCGCGCACGTGGCGGCCAGCGACGCCTTTCGCGACCTCGTCCGGGAGTGTGATCGCGGAACGCAGTGCTGGTTCGTCCCCGATCTGCGAGCCCTGGGAGAGCGGCTGTCCCTCTGACCGGAGAGCATCGTCTCGCATTTTGAGATAATCATCTCACAAAGAGAGATGCCGGGGTAGGGTCGACCGAAGCCCCCGAGACGAAGGCGGAACCCGATGGCCCGGTACACGCACGGACAACACCCGACCGTCACCACCTCCTACCTGTGGCGCAACGCGGAGAACTCCGCCGCTTACGCGCTGCCGGAGATCAGGCCCGGGCACTCCCTCCTGGACGTGGGCTGCGGCCCCGGCAGCATCACCGTCGACCTCGCCCGCAGAGTCGCGCCCGGACGCGTCACCGCCGTGGACGCCTCCTCCGAGGCGGTCGAGCGGGCACGAGCCCACGCCGAGGAGGTGGGCGCGGACAACGTCGACTTCGTGGTCGGCGACGTCCACGGCCTGGACCTTCCCGACGACACCTTCGACGTCGTCCACGCCCACCAGGTCCTCCAGCACGTGGGCGACCCGGTGCGGGCGCTGGCCGAGATGGGCAGGGTCGCCCGACCGGGCGGCGTGGTGGCCGCCTGCGACAGCGACTACTCGGCCATGCTCTGGTACCCGCGCCTGCCCGAACTGGACGCCTGGATGACGCTGTACCAGGGGGTGGCCCGCGCCAACGGGGGCGAACCCGACGCCGGACGCCACCTGTTGGCCTGGGCGCACGCGGCCGGGTTCACCGAGGTCAGCTATGTCGCCGAGGCGTGGAACCACTCCGACCCCGAACGCCGGGCCTGGTGGGGCGACATGTGGTCGCACCGCATCCTGGAGTCGGCGGTGGGCCGCGACGCCGTCGAGAGGGGGATGGCGAGCCAGGAGGACCTGGAGTGGATCTCCCAGGGCTGGCGGCGGTGGAGCGCTCATCCCGACGGTGTGTTCGTGATCCCCCGGGGCGCGATCCTGTGCCGGGTTCCGGGCTGAGGCAGGCGTCGGCGGCCCGCGCACCCGTTCACCAGCCGTCTGGTCTCACCGCGACGAGGCCGGGTCCGCGAGCGCGCGGATCTCGCTGACAACGGTCCGCCAGGCCGGGGCGGGAACCTCGTGAGCCCACGCCCGGCAGGGTGACCAGACGGGCGCCGAGGATTCTCGAGGCGATCACGGTCGCAGCCCTTGGCCGGATCAGGGGGTCGTCCTCGCCGTGAAGCACCAGTGTGGGCGCCGTGACGGAGCTGATCGGCGGACCGCTCCACTGGGCTCCGATCTGACGGCTCTGCGCCCCGGTGTCCCGGGCACCCGCGTCGGCCAGTGCTTCGGCCCTGGTGAGGGCCTCCCCCTCGTCGAAGGGCTGGCCGGGCCCCGCGCAGAAGCGGGCCACGGCCAGCCCCGCCCGGACCGCGCCCTCCCTCGTGTCGGGGAAGCGCATTCGGCTGAGCCCCGCCACGGAGGGGATGTTGACGTAGCGCAGGGCGCCCAGGCCCCCGTGTCTCCGGGCACGGCGCTGGCCGAGGTCAGGCTGCGGACCCTGTCCGGGTGGCGGACGGCGACGCGCTGGGCCACGGTTCCACCGAGTGAGACCCCGAACAGGTGAGCGGACTCCCAGCCGAGTTCGTCCATGACCGCGACGGCGTCGTCGGTCATGTCCTCGACGGTGACGCGCCTGACCAACACCGTCCTGTTCCGAACCCAGCGATCTCCCACCGAGATCAACTGCCCGGCCGAGCCGCTTTGGGGGGCGGCTGGCGACGCATGCGCGGCCCACGAACCGCCTCCGGGGATCAGTCTCACGGAACACGCACCGGCCGACCCGGCGTGACACTGGCCGCGACGGCGACCGCCGATATATCGTCGGTCCGTCGGGACCCGGACCTCGACCCATCCGGAGGCACCATGACCGACCTGCCCATCGGATTCTGGCTCAAGCACCTGGACCGGCTCATCGAGAACGACCTCGACCACGCCCTGGCCGAGGACTCCCTCGGACGCCGTCAGTGGCAGGTGCTCAACTCCCTGCACGAGGACCCCGGCACCGTCCTCCAGCTGGACCAGCGCCTGGCGCCCTTCCTGGAGGAGGACGAGCCCACCGTCGCCCCGGCCGTGGAGGCCCTGCGTGAGCGCGGCTGGGTGAGCGGCCTGGTCTCACTGGAGCTGACCGCCGACGGCGAACGGGCCCACGGAGATCTCCTCCAGCGCGTCAAACGCACACGGGAACGACTGTGCGAGGGCGTCAGCGACCAGGAGTACCGGGACACCGTCAACGTCCTCGAACGGATGTCGGCCAACCTCGAACAGCCCTGACCGTCAGTCGAAGAGCAGTTCCCTGGTGAGCTCGACGAAGGCCAGGTCGTCCCGGCGGGGCAGCCCGAAGGCGGCGTCTCCGTAGGGGAAGGGTTCGGTCTTGCCGGTGCTGGTGTACCCGCGCCGCTCGTACCAGGCGATCAGCTCGGGGCGCTGCTTGAGGACCTTCATCCGGATCAGGCGGCACCCCCACTCGCGCGCGGCCGTGCGCTCGGCCTCGGCCAGCACGACTCGGCCCAGGCCCGCTCCCTGGAGGTCGGGGCGTACCGAGAACATCCCGAAGTACGCGCCGTTCACGCTGCGCTGGAGTTCGCAGCAGGTGACGATCGCACCCTCGGACTCGCCGACGAGCACCAGGGTGTTGGTGCGGCCGAACAGTTCCGCCATGGCGTCGGCGTCCACCCGCTGCCCGTCGAGGAAGTCGGCCTCGGTGGTCCAGCCCTGCCGTGAGCTGTCGCCCCGGTAGCAGGAGTTGACCAGGTCGACCAGCGCGGGGACGTCCTCGACCCCCGCGGGCCGGAACTCGACCCTGGCCCGTCCGTCCGGCACGCCCTCGCCCTGCATGGTGGTCACGCTCTCCCCCTCGAAATCCCTCGGGATCACCCCGAACCGCGCACCCAGTATGTCCAAGACCGGGGAGTGGCCGGGCCACCCCCTGGTGCGGACACCGGGCCGAGGCGATCGGACCGGGCTAGTGCCGGGTGGACTCGACGTGCGCCAGGAAGGATCGCAGCCTCGCGCTCCCGGCCTCGGAGGAAACCTGCGCCGGGTTGACCATCATCTGGAGGGCGAGCCCGTCCACGAAGGTGTGCAGGAACGCGGCCCAGGTCTCCAACCACGGGTCGGGGTGTTCGCTTTCGGGGTCGCGCAGGGGAGGCAGTCCGCCGAGTCCGCCGACCAGCCGGCGGTAGAGGCCCCGCTGGCGGGACCAGCGCTCCTCCAGGCGGGGGTCGAGATCCCCGAGGTCCCCGGCCGCCTCCCAGACACGGAACTCGGCGCTGCGAGTGGGGTCCAGGGGGAGCATGTGCTCGGCGAACCTTGCGGTGCGCTCGACCATGGAGTCCCCGGGGTTCATGGTGAGCGACTGTTCCCGCATCCGCCCGACCACGCGTTCCTCGGACAGGTCCATGGCGAAGACCAGCAGTTCCTCGCGGGTCCGGAAGTAGTGGCGCAGTGCCCCGGCGGAGAGCCCCGCCTCGGCGGCGACGGTGCGGATGGACACGGCCTGGGGGCCGGAGTTGGCGATCACCCTCCACAGGGCCTCGGCCAGCTCCCGGCGGCGTTCTTCGTGATCAACGATCTTGGGCACCCTCCTTTTTTAGCACATCTGTGTTATTTTATTTGGCACAGTCGAGTTGAAAAAGATGCGGAGAGACGCATGCCTCCCCTGGACGTACTCCTGCCGGTCGCCGGACTGGCGCTCCTGGACACACTGAGCCCCACCACCCTCGGTGTCTCGCTCTTCGTGCTGCTGAGCGGCGCCAGCTCCGTCGCCCGCCCCCTCTTCGTCTACCTCGGCACGGTGGCACTGTTCTACTTCGCCCTCGGGTGCGCGCTCATGCTGGGACTGGGAGTCGCCCTGAGCGAACTGTCCCACCTCGCCGACAGCCCCGTCACGGGCTGGGTCATGGTGGTCCTGGGGGCGGGCCTGTTCGCCTACTCCTGGGTGATGCCCACCAAGCGGCGCGCACCCCGCCGCCCGGCCTCGTTCCGGACCACCAGCATGGTCGGCCTTGGCCTGGCCACCGGACTGCTGGAGGCCGGGACCGCGCTGCCCTACCTCGGCGCGATCGGCGTCATGAGCACCGCCGAGTTGGCCCCGCACACCTGGGTCCCCATGCTCGCCGCCTACAACCTGGTGATGGTCCTGCCCCCGGTCCTGCTCTACCTGGGCCACCGCGTGTTCGGCGAGCGCCTGCGCCCCAGGCTGGACCGCTGGCGGGAGAAGATCGACTCGGGCTCGCGCGAGGTCCTGTCCTGGGTCATCGGCATCGTGGGGCTCATCCTGCTCATCAACGGTCTCCAGCAGGTGGGGATCATCGACCTCATCGACTCCCTCGACCTCTGAGACGGGGGCCGGGGAGGGTTGCGACAGGATGCGGCGGTAGCCCGCCCCGGTTCGGGGAGCATCAGCCCCGGATCCTGTTCCGATGTCCCCTCGACACCCGGGTCTGGTCGAGGGTCGACCGGTTCTGCCGTCAGCGCGGGGTGAGGACGCGGAACTCGTAGCCCTCGGGGTCGGCCAGGGCGGCCCAGGGGGCGTCTTCCCGCCCCAGGTCGACGGCGGTGGCGCCGAGGCCCTTCAGACGCGCGACCAGCTCAGTCAAGTGGGTCGTGGAGGTGGTCGCGAGGTCCACGCGCACGCGGTTCCGCACCGTTTTGGGTTCGGGCACGCGAAGCACCTCAACACAGAGCGCGGAAACACGTGCGGGTGTGCGTGGAGGACCTCCCGGCCAGCAGTCTCTTCGTCGGTCAGGAACACGGTGGGAGGAGCGCCCCTACGTGAGCGCGCTCTGACCGCTCCCCCGGGGTCAGCGGCCCTTCGCGTACAGCTCCGAGAGCAGAGCCACCGCCGCGTGCGTGGCCGGGTGCGGGTCGTGCCGCCGCCAGACCAGCCGCACGGGGATCAGCGGCGCGTCGCGCAGGGGCCGGAAGACGATCCCGTCGCGCCGGTACTGCGTCGCGGTGCTCTCAGGAGTGATGCCGACCGCACGCCCGGTGGCGATCTCGGCCAACCAGTCGTCGATGTCGCGGGTGGGTTCCATCTCCGGACGGGCGTCCTCCGGCCACAGGTCCGCGGTGGTGGTCCCGGTGCGGCGGTCGAACAGCAGGACCCGGCCCGCCAGCTCCTCCAGGCGCAGCGAGCGGCGTCGCGCCCAGGGGTCGTCGGAGGCCATCGCGCAGTGCCGCCGCTCGTGCCCCACCACGGCGCTGTCGAAGCGTTTGCTGTCGAAGGGCGCCCGAACCACCGCCAGGTCGCACAGTCCCTCCGCGAGACCCCCGGTGGGGGTGTTGGTGCGGATCAGGTGCAGGGCCACGTCCGGGTACAGGTGGGCCCAGCGGCGCTGGAACTCGGCCGTGTGGCGGCCCACCGCCGACCACGCGTGCCCCACCCTCAGCCGGGTGTGGCCGGTGGTGGCCTCGCTCACGAGGTTGTCGGCCTCGGCCAGGAGGTGGCGGGCTCGGGCCAGCACCTGGACCCCTGCGGTGGTGGGCGTGACGTTGCGGCTGGTGCGGTGCAGCAGACGCACGCCGAGGATGCCCTCCAACGCGGCGAGGGTCCGGGAGACCGCCGCCTGAGACACCCCGAGTTCGAGGGCGGCGTCGCTGAAGCTGCCGGTGTCCACGATCGCGACCAGGCAGCGCAGGTGGCGGAGTTCGAGATCCATGACTCCAGCGTATAGATGCTCAGTCGTATGCATTTTGCGTATGTGAAGCGCCGGTGGATGCTCGCGGTATGACGACTTCCACCGACACCGGACAGGGCGGGGACACGGCCGGGGGCAACGGCCCCGAAACGGGCGGGGGGCGATGGCGGGGCATGGCCGTGATGCTGACCGGCGGCGCCTCCAACCAGGTCGGCGCGGCCACCGCCGCCCTGGCCTTCCCGGTGATCGGGCCGGTCGGTGTGGTCGCGATCCGCCAGTGGGTGGCGGGCACCGTGCTGATGGCGGTGGGACGACCCCGGCTGCGCTCGTTCACCTGGCACCAGTGGTGGCCGGTGCTGGCGATGGCGGTGGTGTTCGGGTCCATGAACCTGACCCTGTACCTGGCCGTCGACCGCATCGGTCTGGGGCTCGCCGTCACCCTGGAGTTCCTCGGCCCCCTGGCGGTGGCCCTGGCCGCCACGCGCCGCTGGACCGACCTGGCCTGCGCGCTGGTGGCGGGCGGCGCGGTCGCGGTCCTCATGCGCCCGCAACCGTCCACCGACTACCTCGGGATCTCCCTGGCCCTGGTCGCGGCGGCCTGTTGGGCGGCGTACATCCTGCTCAACAGGACGGTGGGGCGGCGGCTGCCCGGAATCGAGGGGTCGGCCACCGCTGCGGGAATCTCCGCGCTCGTGTTCGTCCCCGTGGGGATCGTCGTCCTGTACCTGAATCCGCCCACGTTCACCGCCGTGCTGTGCGCGGCGGTGGCGGGAGTGCTCTCCTCGATGATCCCGTTCCTGGGTGACCTGTACGCGCTGCGCCGGGTCCCGGCCCGCTTCTTCGGCCTGTTCATGAGCGTGCACCCGGTGATGGCGGCCCTCGCGGGCTGGGTGGTGCTCGGGCAGGCCCTGGACTGGGTGGAGGGCGCGGCGATCCTGGCGATCGTGGCCGCCAACGCGGTCAGCGCGGGAACGGTCACCCGGGGTGCGCGGCCCGGCCACGAAGGAACTCCAGAACGGGTCCGGTCTGGCTCGTGAGGGCGTGACCGACCCCCGGAAGCACCCGCACGTGAGCGTGCGGAACGCACGCGCGCACCCGCCGGGCGGTCTCCGAGGAGTCGAACATCCGGTCGCGGTCGCCCACGGTGACCTGGAGCGGGAGGTCCAGCGCGCGCAGGGCGGAGTCGGTGAGGACCGGCAGGGCCTCGGTGCGCGGGCGGAACCGGGTGAAGACCGCCATGACCTCCTCAAGCACCGCCTCGTTCCCGGAGCGGTCGAGCCCCACCAGGTACCTGACGGAGCACTTCCGGGCGCGCGACCCGAAGAGCATCAGCAGCCCCGCCGCGAGGATGCTCCACCGGCGCTGTGTGCCCAGGCCTCCGGGGCATCCCAGGGCGAGGCGGGTGACCCGTCCGGGGCGGCGGACCGCGTAGTCCAGGGCCGTCCATCCCCCCAGGGACATGCCGACCATCGCGGCCGCCTGCACGTCGAGCCCGGCCAGGACGTCGTCCAGCCACAGCGCGCTGGCCTCCGTGGCCAGGTCAGGGCGGGAGGGCGCGCTCAGCCCGGGTTCGCCGACAAGATCCACCGAGTACACGCGGAAGTGCTCGGACCACGCGGGCAGGTCCCCGTACCAGTGACTGCTGTTGGCCCCGGAACCGTGCAGCAGGACCAGCGGCGGGGCCTGTTCGGGGCCGCAGGCGAGCACGAAGGTCTCGCCCTCGCGGGTGGGCACTCGCAGCCGCTGGGTCGGCACCGGAGCGTTGTCCAGGGTCCGGCCGTAACGCTGCCGGAGCCATTGCCCCTCGGCCTCGGTCCGGTAGATCGCACTCATGACATCCTCCCTTAAGTTCCCTAAGATACCCCAAGCCTCCGCATCTCAGGGAATAATAAGGAACACAGGGGAGATTCGAGCGCCAAGTTGACCTGAACTATTGTTGAGGTTCTACGGTTCGGGGGTAGCCAACGACACGGACCGGTGGATGACCCCATGAGTATGGAAATGACCGCGTGGAACTCGATCTACCACGCGATGCACGCCCACGAGGATCAACGCCCCTTCTCCCTGCCGGTCCTGCGCAGGATCGCCGCCTTCGCCCGCCCGCACTCACGCCCCTTGACCTGGTTCCTCGCGCTCAGCGTGCTTGTGGCCGCTTTGGCGGTTGCGTCCCCGCTCCTGGCCGGTGAGGTCGTCAACGAGATCGTGGACGGATCGCCCCTCAGGCCGGTCCTCCTGCTGGCCGGACTCATCGCCCTGGTCGCGATCGCCGAGGCCGTCCTCGCCCTGATCGTGCGGTGGCTCTCCTCCCGGGTCGGCGAGGGGCTCATCTTGGACCTGCGCACCACCGTCTACGACCACGTCCAGCGCATGCCGGTCGCCTTCTTCACCCGCACCCGCACCGGCGCACTGGTCAGCCGGCTCAACAACGACGTCATCGGTGCCCAACGCGCCTTCAGCGACGTCCTGTCCGGCGTGATCAGCAACTTCGTCACCCTCGTCCTCGCGCTGGTCGTCATGGTGACCCTCTCCTGGCAGATCACGCTGCTCTCGCTGGTGCTGCTGCCCGTCTTCGTCCTGCCGGCCCGCCGCATGGGCGCCCGCCTGGCCAGGATCGAACGCGAGCGCACCATCCACAACTCCGCCATGAGCACCCAGATGACCGAGCGCTTCTCCGCGCCCGGCGCCACCCTGGTCAAGCTCTTCGGCCGCCCCGGTGACGAGTCCGCCGAGTTCGCCCGCCGAGCCAGCCGGGTCCGCGACATCGGAGTGCGCACCGCCATGGTCCAGGAGGTCTTCTTCACCGCCCTGACCCTGGTCTCCGCGCTCGCCCTCGCACTGGTCTACGGCCTCGGCGGCTACTACGCGCTGCGCGGCCAACTCGACGCCGGAACGGTCGTCGCGATGGGCATGCTCCTCACCCGCCTGTACGCCCCGCTGACCGCCCTGGCCAGTGCCCGCGTGGAGATCATGAGCGCCCTGGTCAGCTTCAGCAGGGTGTTCGAGGTGCTCGACCTCGAACCCCTCGTCGACGAGAAGCCGGACGCGCGCACGGTCCCCGCCGGGCCGGTCTCGCTGGAGTTCGACGACGTCACCTTCGGCTACCCCACCGCCGACCGGGTCTCCCTGGCCTCCCTGGAGGAGGTCGCCACCCTGGACACCACCGACAACGGGCCGGTCCTGCACGGGGTGTCCTTCCGGGTCGAGCCCGGCCAGACGGTCGCCCTGGTCGGCTCCTCGGGGGCGGGCAAGTCCACCATCGCCCAGCTCACCCCGCGCCTGTACGACGTGGACGAGGGGTCCGTCCGTCTGGCCGGGACCGACGTCCGCGACCTCACGTTCGCGTCCGTGCGCGCCACGCTGGGCATGGTCACACAGGACGGACACCTGTTCCACGAGTCCATCCGAGCCAACCTCACCCTGGGATCCCCGGAGGCCACCGACGACCAGGTCTGGGACGCCCTGCGCCGCGCCCGCCTGGACACCCTGGTGGGCAGCCTGCCGGACGGGCTGGACACGGTGGTCGGCGAACGCGGCTACCGCTTCTCCGGAGGGGAACGCCAGCGGCTCACCATCGCACGCCTCCTGCTGACCGGGCCCGAGGTGGTCATCCTCGACGAGGCCACCTCCGCCCTGGACTCCACATCCGAGGCGGCCGTGCAGGCCGCTCTGGCCGAGGCCCTGGAGGGGCGGACCGCCCTGGTCATCGCCCACCGGCTGTCCACCATCCGAGCCGCCGACGAGATCCTGGTGATCGAGGCCGGAAGGATCCTGGAACGCGGAACCCACACCGAGCTGTTGGCCAGGGGCGGCCGTTACGCCGAGCTGTACCGGACCCAGTTCTCCCACGGGGACACCGAACCGGTGGCGGCTGGCCAGGCCCCCTAGCGGTGTCACAGACCCCGTTCCCCGGTGGCGCCACACCGGGGAACGGCCCATCCGTGGTCGGGGCCCGCTTGCGCGGACCCCGGCTCCCCCTGCCACCTGACCGGAAGGGTCACCTCGCTGGGAGAGGCACGCCCGTCAGCTCGTTTCCGACCGGGACGGGTGAGGGGCGGGGACACGTGGTGTGTCCCCGCCCCTTCCGATGGTCAGCCCCGTGTGTCCGGTCCGGGCCCGGTCAGGCGGCGCGGGGCGCGCAGACGCCAGGCCTCGTCCAGCAGCTCGGACAGCTCCGTGACCTCGACCAGACCCAGGCGCACCAGCACGCTGGCGTGCCCTTGGTAGTGGTCGGTGGTGAAGAACCGCTCCGGGCCGGCGTCCCTCAGTTCCTGACCGTGCTCGGCGCTGGACAACCACAGGACCAGGACGTCGGGCATGTCGTGCAGGCGGGCGAAGATCCTGCCCGAGGCATAGAAGGCGGGCCTGCCGTAGCAGGGGCGTTCGGTCACCTCCGGCAGTGCCAGCGCGATCCGCCGGACGTCGTCCTCGCCGCTCACGTGTGCTCCTTCCTGACTGGGGCGTCAGATCTCCTTGATGACCCGTGCCGGGTTGCCGACCGCCACCACGTTGGCGGGCAGGTCCTTGGAGACCACCGCCCCCGCTCCCACCACGGTGTTCTCACCGATGGTCACACCCGGGCAGACGATGACCCCGCCGCCCAGCCACACGTTGTCGCCGATGGTGATGGGCGCGGCCGCCTCCCACTTGGCTCGGCGCAGCTCGGGGTCAAGGGGATGCGTGGGGGTGAGCAGCTGGACGCCCGGGCCGATCAGCACGTCCGCGCCGATTGTGATGGGGGCGACGTCGAGCATGACCGCGTCGAAGTTGACGAACGAGCGCGGACCGATGGTGATCCGGTACCCCAGGTCCACCCGCAGCGGCGGGCGGACCTCGCTCCCCTCTCCCAGCTCACCGACGAGGTCGGTCAGGGCCTTGTGCCGGCCCTCCACGTCGTCGGCCGCACTGTTGTTGAAGGCCTCGGAGCGCAGCCGGGCCTGGGCCACGTCCGCGTCGATCTCGGGGTCGTCGGCGAGATAGAGCTCGCCGGCCAGCATGCGTTCCTTCTGAGTGCCCACGGGGGTCCTTCCTTCGGGAGTCCTGGCCCGACCCTAACCCCGGGGTCCCGTCGCGCACCTCGACTCAGAGGATCCGCCGGGCCCCCGGGAGGGACCGCACGGCGGCGGCCACCATCCAGCACAGCGGCACGGCCAGGGCGGCCATCCCGGCGAACTTGGCGAGGGCGCTGGCCTCCCACCCGCTCACGCCAGTCCGAGCGCGACCAGCACGAGGGCGTGCAGCACGTAGACCGCGAAGGCGTTCTCGGAGAGGAAGCCCAGAAAGCGGTTGCTCCGGTTGAACAGCCTCCGGAAGAGCACCAGCAGCGTCACCATCACGCCCGTGGCGAAGAGGGTCTCCGCCAGGAGTTGGGCGAGCACCTGCCAGCTACCCGGGGTCAGGGAGTCCACACCCAGGACCGCGACGGCCGTCCCCAGGGCGAGCAGACCCGCGACCGCCATGGTCGCCCCGACCCACCCCGCCGAGTTCGGCAGTCGCATGAGCCAGTTGCGCCGGTACGCGAACACACCCACGCTGAACAGGGCCGCGTACTGGGGCAGGTAGCCGGGGCTGGGCAGCCCCACGACCGGCCAGTACGGCGCGGGGAAGGCGAACCGCCACACGAAGGTGACCACCGCCAGCCCCACCGCGAACAGCACGACCGGAACGAACCAGCGCAGCGGCTCGGAGTCGGCGGGTCGCGACACGTCCCTGTCCGCACCAGCGGCCAAGGCCGGGGCGCGGCGCTCACGCAGGCCCTGGACCACCACGTAGACCAGGCTCATCACCAACAGGACCTCCACGAACCACATGGGTCCCGGGTCGATCCCGAACACGTAGAGCATCCAGTACGACAGCTCCGGGTCGGCGGCCAGCATGCCCGCGTGCGCGGGGGCCATGGCCAGGGGGCGCAGCAACAGCAGGAACAGCAGCAGTGGCACGCCCAGGCGGACCAGGCGTTCGCGGACGAAGGGGCGCCGTCCCCGGCGGTCCGCCGCCCCCGGGACGAAGTACCCGGCCAGCAGGAAGAACAGGCCCATGAAGAAGGTCTGGTTGAGGATCACGAACAGGTCCAACAGGCCGCCGGTGGGGTCCTGGGCGGGTTCGGTGTAGAACCACAGCGGGATGTTGCCGTAGGTGATGGCCACGTGGTGCAGGACCACCAGCACCGTCAGGAAGACGCGCAGGTTGTCGACGAAGAACAGGCGGGCCGTGGTGGCTGGTGGTCGGGTCGTGGTGGTCGTGGATGTTCGCGGTGTCATGGTGCCCTCTGTCCGGGTTGGGTGATCCCTGGGGCAGTCAGTCGGCTCGGGTGGCGCGGACCAGGAGTTCTCCCAGTTCGTCGGCGTGCGCGAGCAGGTCGTGGTCGGGGTGGACGCGCCAGTACTCGAACATCGCGTCGATGGACGACTGCTGGCTGACCGCCATCACGCGCACGTCGAAGTCGCGGAACTCACCGCTCTCCTGCCCGTGGCGGTAGAACGCCTCGAGGCCCTGGTAGAGCGGCTCGGCCTTGCGCCCTCCGAACCGGGAGCCGCCGTCGGCGTCGCGTGCGTGGATGAAGATCTGGGCGAGCGCGGCCATGCGGTCACGGTGTTCCAGCGCGTACTCGGCCACGCCGCGCACGTGGGCGCGCAACATCGCCTCGGCGTCGGACTGCGCCATGACCCGGGCGGCGACCGTTTCGGCGATCTCGGTGTAGACGCCCGTCACCACCTGGTCCATCAGCTCGTCCTTGCCGTCGAAGTGGTAGGAGATCACGCCCTTGCTGATCCCCGCGGTCCGGGCGATCCGAGCGAGGGAGGCGTTGGGATAGCCCGCCTCGGCGATGGTCGCCACCGCCGCCTCGATGATCTGCGCCCTGCGGGCCTCCTCGATGAAGGACCGCTTCTGCCCGTCTGGATAATTTTCTGACTGCATGGCCAGAATCCTATACGCGGGGCCAGGAATCCATGGGGGATGGCCCTGAACACCCCCCGAGCCGGACCCTGAGGGCTCTCGGTCCCCTCAGTCGTCGACCAGGCAGAACTCGTTTCCCTCTGGGTCGGCCAACACCACCAGGTCGGGGAGACGAGCCAGCACGGAGGCGCCCAGGGAGAGCAGGCGTTCGAGCTCGACACCGTCCCCGACCAGGTCCACGTGCACACGGTTCTTGGCCGCCCGGGGCTCGGGGGATCCTCTGGAAGAAGAAGGACGGGCTTCCCGACGGGCCCTCCACCAGAACCAGGGGGTCGTCCTCGGGGTCGAGCACGCCCTCCGAACGGAGTCGGGCCAGCTCCCCCTCGTCGTAGGGCGCCACGGCGTACCCGTCCATAGCCGCGGCCCAGAACCGGGCCAGCGAGGCGGGGTGACCGCAGTCCAGGACGATGTCGCGCATGAGTGCCATGGGCGCACCCCAGGCACGCGCGCACCGGGCCGCCTCGGGGTCATCTGCGCCCCACCGTTGTCGCCACCCGCACTGATCGGGCACGGCGGCCACGGCGGGTGCACAATGACCCCATGTCCACATCCGCACGGGGGTCGCTGCCGCCCTTGGTCGCCGCCGTGTCCGCCGGTGGGGCACTGGGCGCACTGACCCGGCACGCCCTGGACGTGCTCTGCCCGCCCGCGGCCTCCGGGGTCTCCTGGACGATCCTGGCGATCAACGTCACCGGCAGCCTGGTGATCGGCCTGCTCATGGAGCTGATCGTGCACCGCTGGCCCGGGAACCACCTCGTACGTCCCTTCTGGGGGGTGGGGTTCCTCGGCGGCTACACCACCTTCTCCGCCTACGCCACCGACGTGGTGACCGCCCTGGAGCGGGGCGCGCCACAGGTCGCGCTGACCTACCTCCTCCTCACGGTCGCCGGGGCACTCATCGCGGCTTGGGCGGCGTCCTCGTTGGCCCACCGGTTCCTCACACACGGAGGAGGGCGCAACCCGTGAGCGAGCTGATGGTCGTTCTGGGCGCGGCCGTGGGAGCTCCCGTGCGCTTCCTCGTGGACCTGGAACTCAGACGACGGTTCGGTGAGGGCTTCCCCTGGGGAACCCTGGTGGTGAACGTGGCGGGCAGCCTGATCCTGGGGGCGCTGCTGGCCCTCCCTCTGTCCCCCGAGGCGTTGTCTCTGCTGGGCGTGGGGGTGTGCGGGGCGCTGACCACGTACTCCACGTTCGCGTACGAGACGGTCCAGCTCTGCCGAACCGGCTCCCGAGGGCGCGCCCTTGTGAACGTGCTGGCCCACCTGGGCCTGGGCGTGGGTGCGGCGTGGGCGGGTCTGACCGTGGTCGGGGCACTGCTGGGCTGAGCCGATCGTCCCGCTACTGTGGCCGACATGCCCTCGCTGACACCCGTGACCACCTGGTTGGACCGCCTCAACCAGCGGCATCCGTGGAGCCACAACGACCGCCTCGCCCCCTGGGTGGTGCGCCGGGTGGCGGCCAGCGGGGCGCGCGACGTTCTGGACGTGGGGTGCGGCACCGGCAACCTGGTGGCCCGCCTGCACCGACGCGTCGGCGAGGTCTCGGGACTCGAACCCGATCCGGCCAGCGCCGCCCGCGCCCGGGCCCGTTTCGCGGACGTCCCCGGGGTGACCGTCACCGAGGCCGGCTTCGCGGAGCGCGATCCCGACCGCCGCTGGGACGCCGTCACCCTGGTGGCCGTCCTGCACCACATGCCGCTGGAGGCGACGCTGCGTGAGCTGCGCGCCGCCCTGTCCCCCGGTGGACGGCTGGTGGTCGTGGGCTGCCACCGCGACGAGGGATGGGCCGACCACCTCACCGCTCTGGTCTCCGTCGTGCTCAACCCACTGGTCGGTCTGGTCAGGCACCCGGCCGCCGTCACCGAACCACCCCCGCACATGAGGGCGCCCACCCTGGAACCGCAGTGGACCCTGGGCCGGATCCGCGCCGCGGTGGCCCAGGAGCTGCCCGGGGCCCGTGTACGCAGACGTCTGTTCTGGCGGCACACCCTCGTGTACGACCACCCCTCCTGATTTTTTGCTGTTCCCGCAACAAATCTTGCCGCACCGCCCGTGGTCGGGGCACCTTGGTGGTGGAGCGGGCCAACGGGCCCCCGCGAACCACCAAGGAGCACGAGCATGGACGCACAGTTCTGGGACGACAGGTACGGCAGCCGGGAACAGCTCTTCAGCGGCGACCCCAACGGCGTCCTCGTCGCCGAACTCGCCGACCTCCCACCCGGTCAGGCACTCGACGTGGGCTGCGGCGAGGGCGGCGACGCCCTCTGGCTGGCGCACAGGGGCTGGCTGGTCACCGGGGTCGACATCTCCGGTGTCGCCCTCGATCGTGCCGCCGCCGCGAGCGGCGAGGTCTCAGGCCGGGTCTCCTGGAAACGGGGAGACCTGACCACCACGCCTCCCCCTGCGGGCGCCTTCGACCTGGTGACCGTCCACTACTTCCCGCTCCCGCGCGAGCCCGAGCACACCGCCCTGCGCACCCTGCTCGCCTCCGTCGCCCCCGGCGGCACCCTCCTGTTCGTCGGTCACGACATTTCGCCCCTGCCCGAGCGACTGGCGGACGGCCACGCTCCCGGCGACTACTACCAGCCCGCGGAGGTGGCCGCGCTCCTGGACACCGACTGGACCGTCACCGTCAACGAGACCCGAGCCCGGGTGGCCCCCGCGCCCGAGGGGTCGCACCACACCCACGACACCGTCCTGCGCGCCCAGCGCACCCACTCCTGAGCTGGCTGGTGACACCGTGCCGACCGGAGTAGCGTGGGAAACGGCGCGGGACCGCGCCCAACCTCCGGCCCCGGCGCCCACGCTGTCGGCACCGCGGAGGTGAAGGGGCCCTGGAGTCCTCGGGACGCCGGTCTGACGCACAGCCTTTCCGGCGGGCGACGGGTGCGTGGGTTCCGCCGTGCGCCACCGAGGAGCAGTCATGACCAGCCAGGAGCCCTTCAAGCAGAACGTGCGCGCTCGCATGGCCACGACCGGTGAGAGCCACACGGCCGCCCGGGCGCACCTGACCTCCGATCCCGCCAGCGACGCCGCGTCGGGGACGGGCGCCGCCACCATCCGCGACCGCGTCTCCGGCGCGAAGGTGGCCGACGCCACCGGCCGGGACTACGAGGCCTGGTTCGCCCTGCTGGACGCCTGGGGCGCCACCCCACGCACCCACACCGAGATCGCCGCGTGGCTGGTCGAGGAGCAGGGTGTGCCCGACTGGTGGGCGCAGACCGTCACCGTGGCCTACGAGCAGGAGCGCGGTCTGCGCGTGCCCGGCCAGAAGAAGGACGGCTTCGCCTCCAGCGCCAGCAAGACCGTGAACGTACCGGTCGAGCGGCTGTTCGAGGCTTTCGCCGACCCCGGCCTGCGCGCTCGCTGGCTGCCGGTCGAGGCGACCGAACGCACTGCGAAACCGGGCAGGCGCTTCACCGCCGACCTGCCCGAGGGCACCCGCATCGCCGTCACCTTCCAGGCCAAGGGCGACGCCAGGTCCTCGGCGGGGGTCGAGCACACCCGCTTCGGCAGCGCCGAGCGCGCAGCCGAGTGGAAGGCCCACTGGCGTACATGGCTGGCCGACCTCAAGAGAATCATGGAGGCGCAGGGCGAGTTTTCTGGTTGATCCTTCCACCCGTCGCCCGCCACCACCCTCAACGGACGCCTGCGGCGCGGTGCCCTCGCGTCACCACCAGGCCGCCTCTCGCCGCGCCGATGCAGCTCGGACAACCAACCCGGGCGGCCTCTGCTGTGCGACACCGCGGAGCTTGCGTAGCGGTGCACAGTAGCGGCACCTTCGCTCCACCACTTGCGAGAGATGGCCTGCGACGGCCGCTCGCGTCGGTGGCGCTCCGCCGCCACCGACGAAAGCAACCAAGAAGACGCCCTAGACCCACACGTAGTCGTCGTCGGTGACGGCGGGCAGCGCCGCGTCGGCGACGACCGCGTGGGGACTGGGCAGGGCCGCCAGTGCCGCACCGATCAGCGGGAAGATCGGCAGGTCAGCGGTGTCCCGATGGTCGATCCACTCCACGACACCGATCTCGTGTCCGCCGTCGGGCTGCTCGTCGTACTCCTCCACGGCCAGCACCTCGCGTACCTCGGGCGCCACGTGCAGGCGGTGGATCAGGTGCAGCTTGCGTGGCGGTGGCGTGGGGCCGGGGCGGCTGACGCGCTGGTCGACCACCCACAGCAGTTCCGGTGCGGTGGCCTGGTGGGGGCTCAGGTCCAGTTCCTCGGCCAGTTCGCGCCGGAGCGCGGCCGTGAGGTCCTCGCCCGGCTCGACGTTGCCGCCCGGCGGTGTGTAGTGGACCGACCCGGGCCGGTCACGCCGGATCAGGGCCACCTCGTTACCGCAGAACACCAACGCTCCCACACGGATCTTGACGCGGGAGAACGGCACGGGCTCGGTGGTGGATGAAGTCGTCATGGAGGCCAGTATCGCGTGGGGCGCCGGGTCCGACCGGGTGGAGCGTGGGCCGGGCGACGTCGCCCGTCTCGGGCCGGTCCGAGACGGTTCCGAGTCTGCGGGGTCCACGGTCGACTCGGGCCTGTGTGCCCCTGGCTCCTCGTCTCGGTGGCGGTCGGACACAAGGAGGGCCGGAGACCGTTCCACGGGCCGGGTCACCCCGCCGTGGCCCCACCCGAAAACCAGCCGTGAGCAGGGGGAACAGTTTCCCGGTGCTCGCGGTGGGTACATGGGGCGGACACGCTCTCATCAATCCCCACAACGGTGACTTGAGGGACTTTCCGAACTGGAGTCCGCTGTCCGAGCCGACCGTGCGAAACACACCCCCAAGAGGGCGCCGAGACCGCTGGGTGTGCCCAGCCACGCGGAAGGTTGTGGGAAAGGTGGATGAGAACACTCCAAGGACCGAGGGGAACACACGCGAGGACGCTTGGAACCCCTCGAAGGACCTCGCCTCGGAGGGCGTGGGCGCGGAAGCCGTTCCGGAGCCCCGCCGCGAGTCCGGCGGCCGCGTCGAGGGTAACGGTGAACCGGACGTCCTCCTTGAGGTCCCGAACCTGAAGGTCGACGAGATCGAACTCGAGGTCAACAACCTGGTGGCCTCCGTGTCGCTCCAGGCCGAGGTGCTGGACCTGCTCAAGCTGAAGGTGGGAGCGGACGTCGGACTCGGTCGCGTCCACCTGAACATCAAGGGCGTCGAGGCCGAGGCCCTTCTCAAGGTCAGACTCGACAACGTACGGGAGATCATCGGACGGGTCCTCAAGACCATCGACGAGAACCCGCAGGTGTTGGAACACGTGGCCCGGGGTGTGGAATCCAGCCTCGAAGAGGTGGGCAGCGGTGCAGGACAGGCTGTGGGAGCTCTGGGCGAGGGCGCCGGTGAAGCGGTCGAGGACGTTGGTTCGGGCGCTGGCAGCGCGGTGAAGGACGTCGGCTCAGGCGCCGGTGGCGCCGTGAGAGACGTCGGTTCGGGCGCTGGCGGAGCCGTGAAGGACGTTGGTTCGGGTGCCGGGAGCGCGGTGGAGGACGTCGGATCGGACGCTGGCAGTGCGGTGGGAGACGTCGGTAAGGTCGCCGGAGAGGCGGCCAAGGGCGTCGGTTCGAGTGCTGGCAGCGCCGTCGACGACGTCGGCCAGGTTGCCGGAGAAGCGACGGAGGTCGCCGGAGAGACGACCGAGGGCGTCGCTTCAAGCGCTGGCAGCGCCGTCAAGGAGGCCGCCGCGGGCGACGGGGATGCTCCGCAGGACGACGCATCCGAAACCGAGAACGCGGAGGACGCTCCGCAAGGCGACGATTCCGACACCGACGCTCCGCAGGACGCCGCCGCGGGCGACGGGGATGCTCCGCAGGACGACGCATCCGAAACCGAGAACGCGGAGGACGCTCCGCAAGGCGACGATTCCGACACCGACGCTCCGCAGGACGCCGCCGCGGGCGACGGGGATGCTCCGCAGGACGACGCATCCGAAACCGAGAACGCGGAGGACGCTCCGCAAGGCGACGGATCCGAGACCGAGGCTCCGCAGGACGCCGATTCGGACATCGAGGACGAGGCACCCGACGATCCCTCGGGAGCCGAGGACGCGGACGACTCCGAGGCCCCGGCTGAGGATGAGGATGACGGCTCGATCCCCGAGGACGCGGTGCAATCCGTGGAAGCCGCCGCGAAGAGGGCGGAGGACGCCGCGAAGAGCGCAGGGGAGGCAGCGAGGAGCGCCGCGAACGTGTTGCGCAGTGCGGCGAAGTGGGCCGGTAACACGGTGAAGCGCAGCGGCGGCGGTGCCGACCAGTGAATCGGGGGTGAGAACCATCGGAGCCCGGAAGGAAACCGAGTACGACGTGGAGATCAGCGCGTCCGTGACCGCGGACGAACTGACCTTCCACGAGGCACCTGAGGTCGGATCCCAGCACCGGGGAAGCCCGCGGGCGGAGGGTACCTCCGGCAGCGACCGGTCGGGGCTTCCCAAGCCCGTCGAGACCGGGACCGTCTACGAGGACGTCCGCGTCGACTACCGGCTCGCGAGCCGGGTTCGGCCGCTCAAGGACGAACCCGAGGACGACGCCGAGGAGGAGTGACCAGTACCGCACACCGGTTCGCGGTGTGCGGCCACGGTGCCTGCTCAGGGTGGCGGCCCCGCTCTTGCGGAGCGGGGCCGTCGGAGTCTCAGTCCAGGACCGCGTAGGCCTCCAGCTCGACGAGGACGTCGGGCTCCCAGAGGTAGTCCACGCCGATCAGCGAGACGGGCGGAAGCGGGGTCGGCAGATTCAGCTCCTCGGTCACGTTCTCGATGCCCTTCATGAAGGCCTCGGCCTTGTTCGGCTTCCAGTCGACGGCGAAGAAGCGCAGGCGTACGACGTCGGAGAAGCTCGCTCCCGCACCGGCCAGGCCGCGTGCGACGTGGCGCAGCACCACCTCGACCTGGCCGGTGAGGTCGCCGGGGGCCAGGTGGTTGGCCTCGCCGTCGCGGGCGATCTGACCGGCCACGTGCACATGGCGGCTGCCGGTACCGATCGAGACGTGGTGGTAGGGAACGGGCTGGAACAGGCCTTCGGGGCTGAGCAGCTGCACGGTCATGGGAGGTTCCTCCAGTTGGTGTTTTGCAGGTATCCCATGTCTACTAGGTGGCCAAAGGGAACCTCAACGAGACCAGGTATCATGCCGGAAACCACGCCCGCCCAGCCCGTCCCCCAGATCACCGCCGAGCACCGCGAACTGCTCGACCAGATGCTCGACAAGTGGTCGCTCCAGGTGCTGGACAGCCTGTGCGAACAGCCCCTGCGCTTCAACGGACTGCGCCGGGCGATCCCCGTCATCACCCAGAAGTCCCTCACGGCGACCCTGCGCCGACTGGAACGCAACGGAATGGTGGACCGGGTCATCGTGAGCACACGGCCGCTCGCCGTTGAGTACCGCATCTCGACACTGGGCAGGACGCTCCAGGACCTCGTCGACGCGCTCCTGCGCTGGACCACCGAGACCATGCCGGATGTCGAGCGCGCCCGGGAGAGGTTCGACGAACTGCCCTGAGGCAGAGCGGGCGGTCCATCACGCGCGGGCCCACGTGGTCGCGCCGGTGGCGAAAGCCCCGGGAGGGCACCTACCACCTCGAATCGGGGTGGCCCGCACGGCCGGACCGCATCGCCGCGACGAATCGGTGGAAGAACGGCCGGGTGGCGGTCCAGCCGGGGCCTCTCTCCTCAGCGTCCGGGCAGCTGCCGCCCCCAGGGGACGGGCGCCCGTGGTTCTCCGGGCGCGCCGGGATCAGTCCAGGTTGAGCCAGATGGCCACGGCGTCCCGGTCTCCCTGGTTGGAGATGCGGTGCGGGGTGGTGGAGGGGTAGGTGATCGAGTCGCCCGGCCGCAGTTCGTAGGAGTCGAACCCGACGTCCACGGTGAGCACGCCACTGACGACGTTGCCGATCTCGTGGCCCCGGTGTCGCACGTACTCGGCGTTCTGGCTGGAGTAGGAACCCGGCGGGTACACGGACTCGAAGTAGTTCATGCCGGGGACCGGGCCCGGGGTCAGTCGGCGGTATCGCACCCCGTGGCCGAGTTCGAGGGTGGCCGCCTCCTCCCGCCGGGTCACCGCGACGCGGCCCACGGCGGCGTCGCCGGGTTCCCAGCGCGGACCGGGCGCCTCCCTCATGGGAGTGGTGTAGGCGTCGGGCGCGGTCGGCGCGCTCACCTCGGGGCCGAACACCGCGGCCATGGGCACGTTCAGCTCGCCCATGATCTGGTACAGCCGGGTCACCGAGGGGCGCATCTTGCCGCGTTCGATCTGGGAGAGCGCGCTCGCACTGATCTCCAGTCGTCCGGACAGCTCACGCAGGGACAGGCCGCGCGCGGTCCGTAGCTCGCGGATGCGTTCGCCGATCCTTCGTTCGTCGAACCGTGGGGGCGCGGGGTTCTCGGTGAAGTCAGCCATGGCGTGTTAAGTATAGATGCCGGTCTTGTGAAGTCATTGCTTTAAGAGGTATTGAAGTAATAGCTTCAAATGTGGGCGGGGTCACCCCCGCACGGCTCACGAAGGGACCGCATGCGCCTCCTGATCGTCAACGTCAACACCTCGACGGCCATCACCCGCGCCCTGGCCGAACAGGCCCGCGCCGTCGCCCGCCCCGGTACGGAGGTCGAGGCGCTCACCCCGCGCTTTGGCCCCGAGTCGGTGGAGGGCAACTTCGAGAGCCACCTGGCGGCCGTCGCCGTCATGGACCGTGTCATGACCTACGACCGCCCCTACGACGCCGTCATCCAGGCGGGCTTCGGCGACCACGGCAAGGAGGGCCTCCAGGAACTCTGCCCCACCCCGGTCATCGACATCACCGAGGCCGCCGCCCACACCGCCTGCCTGCTCGGCCACCGCTACTCCGTGGTCACCAGCCTGGACCGCACCGTGCCCATGATCCGAGACCGCCTCACCCTGGCCGGACTCCACACCCGCTGCGCCTCGGTACGGGCCAGCGGCATGGGCGTGCTCGAACTGGAGCGCGACCCCGCCGCCGCGGCGCGCGCCGTCGCCCACCAGGCCCGAGCTGCCGTCGAACAGGACGGCGCCGAAGTGATCGTCCTCGGCTGCGGCGGCATGGCCGGAATGGAACTCACCCCCGAGGCCACCGCGGGCGCCCCCGTCGTGGACGGCCTGACCAGCGCCGTCGCCCTGACCGAGTCCCTGGTGACCCTCGGCCTGACCACCAGCCGGGTGCGCAGCTTCGCCGCGCCCCGCCCCAAGGCCGTCACCCACTGGCCGCTGAGCCCCGCGCTCGGAGGTCCCCACCACCCCTGACCCCTCCCGGAGGAGCACAGGCTCATGGACGCCTCCACCCCCCGTCAGAGCACCCCCGCCCCGGCCAACAACCACCTGCTCGAAGAGTCGATCCTGCCCACCTGGCTCAACCAGCGCCCCATCTCGCTGCTGGGCTTCGTCTGGATGTGGGTGGCCCTGGCCATCGTCATCGTCACCTTCCAGTACGGCGCCAACGGTGTCGAGGGCGGGCTCTCCCTCCCCGTGGTCATGCTCGTCGTGCTCACCGCCACCATGGCGCTGGCCGTGGTCATGACCCTCACGGCCGACATCGGCACCGAGCACGGCCTGTCCTTCGCCGTGTTCCTGCGTGCCCCCTTCGGCACCATCGGCACCCACATTCCCTCGCTCTCGCGCGGGGTGGTGGCCGCCTGCTGGTTCGGCATCCAGACCTACATCGGCGCCCTGGCCATCAACGGCCTCGTGGAGTACTGGACCGGGTTCTCCTCATGGCCGCTCTGGTACGCCCTGTTCCTGGCCGTGCAGATCGCCAACGTCGCCCTCGGCATCAAGGCCGTCGAACGGCTGGCCTCCTTCGCGGCCCCGTGCATCCTGGCCATCTCGATCTGGATGTACTACACGTTGGACGGCGTCGCCGACCTGGAGGGCACCAACATCTGGACCTTCGCCTCCGGCGGCGACCTGTCGCTGGTGGCGTTCTTCCTGATCAACATGGTGGTGTGGGCGCCGCTGGCCGTGGACATCCCGAGCATCACCCGTTTCGTGCGCACCGCTCCCGGAGAGCGCCGCTTCCTGCGCCGCAACCGGGCCGTCCTCACCGCCCACTTCGTGGCCCTGCCGATGATGCAGGCCTGGATCTCCTTCATCGGCGCGGTCTCCTTCATCGTCACCGGAGAGTGGAACCCCGTCGACGTCATCCAGGGCCAGAGCACCGGCCTCGTCCTCGGTGTCCTGCTGCTGATGATCGTCCTGGCCCAGTGGTCCACCAACACCGCCGCCAACGTCGTTCCCGCCGCGCTCAACTTCGTCAACGCCGCCGCACCCCACCTGTCCTACCGCTCGGGGGTGGTGCTGGCCGGGGTGGTCGGCACGGCCGTCATGCCCTGGCTGCTGCTGGACAACCTGTTCACCTTCCTGAGCTACTACGGCGGGTTCATCGCGGCCATCGCCGGGATCATGATCTGCGACTACTACGTGCTGCGCCGCCGTCGCCTGAACGTGCCCGCCCTGTACGACCCCCAGGGCCAGTACCGGTACGCGCGCGGGGTCAACCCGGCCGCCCTCATCGCCTGGCTGGGCGCCTCGGGCGTGTCCCTGTGGCAGCCCGACTACGCCTACGTCATCGGCTTCCCGGTCGCCTTCGCGCTCTACCTGGTGCTCATGCACGCCTGGATCCTGCGCCGCCACCCGCAGGCCGAGATCGACGACCCGAGCGATTCCTACCTGGCCACCAGCGTGGGCCGCAGCTGGGTCCACGACCCCGCCTCGGGCACCTTCGACCGCCTGACTGTGGACGAGCTCCCCGACGGAAACCACCGCGCCGACATCTGAGCCACCCCCACCACATCCCACCCATCCCCCGTGAGGACCCCATGAGCGACACCGAGCACCCGCCGTCCGCCGAAGCGGCGCTCGGCCCCGACGGCGCCGACCTGACCCTCCGATCCCCCGACCCCTCGCTGCACAACGAGGACCTCGCCCCCGTGCCCCGGAGCAGGCGCAGCTGGGGCGCGTTCGAGATCTTCAACGTCTGGACCAACGACATCCAGAGCCTGTTCGGCTACACCCTGGCCGCCACGCTCTTCATCTCCTACGGCCTCAACGGCTGGGCGGTGTTCGCCGGGATCATCCTGGCCGGGCTCATCGTCATGTTCCTGTGCGACCTCGTCGGCCGCCCGAGCGTGCGCTACGGCATCCCCTACGCCGTCATGGCGCGCGCCAGCATGGGAGTGCACGGCACCCAGTTCCCCACGCTCATCCGGGGCATCACCGCCATGTTCTGGTACGGGGCCCAGACCTACTTCGCCTCCACGGCGATGGCACTGCTGATCACGGCCCTGTTCGGCCCGGGCCCCCAGGGCACCTTCCTGGGCCTGTCCGCCGTGGGGTGGATCTCCTACGTGATCGTGGCCGTGGTTCAGCTGGCGCTGTTCAGCCGGGGCATCAAGTCGATCGGCGTGTTCCTCAACTGGGCCGGACCGGCGGTGTACGCGGTCATGATCGCCATGATGATCGCTCTGTGGGCCATGGCCGGGGGCGACCTCCTCTCCGAGCTGGGAACCGTCTTCGCCGCTGACGGCGACTATCCGGGCGGCACGGTCGCGGCGTTCTCGGCCGTGGTGGGCACGATGGTCGCCTACTTCGCCGCGGTGGTCGTCAACTACGGCGACTTCGCACGCTTCACCCGCTCCGAGCGCGCCATGCGACGCGGGAACCTGTGGGGGCTGCCCGTCAGCCTGGCCCTGTTCTCCTTCCTCACCCTGGTCATCACCGCCGGAAGCTCGGTGCTGTACGGGGAGGCGCTCACCAACCCGGCCGACATCGTCGCGCGCGTGGACAACATCTGGCTGACCGTGGTGGCGGCCCTGACCTTCTTCGTCGCCACCGTGGGCATCAACCTGGTCGCCAACTTCATCCCGCCCGCCTACGGCCTGGCCAACCTGGCGCCCTCGGTCATCAGCGCCCGCACCGGTGGGCTCATCACGGCCTCGGTGGGCTTTGTGGTGGGCGCCCTGTGGGTCGCCTACATCGACAACATCGGCATCGCGTCGTTCGTCGACACCCTCGGGGCGGTCCTGGCTCCGCTGTACGGCATCATCGTCGCCGACCACTACCTGCTGCGGCGCCAGCGCGTGAATCTCCAGGCCCTGTACTCGGCGGCCCCCGGTTCGGAGTACTACTTCACCCGGGGCTGGAACCTGCGCGCGCTGTCCGCCTTCTGCCTGGCCTCGGTCTTCTCGGTGACGGCGGTGTGGCTGCCCGCCCTCCAGACCTGGTCCGGGTTCGTGTGGATCTTCGGGGCGGTGCTGGGCGGTGCCCTGCACTACGTGATCGCCCGCGGCCGCAGGGCCGCCCCGGCGGCCTCCTGACCCACACGCGGTCAGGTCGGTCACACGGTCGGGCCCGCCGCCGGAGGTCCTCCGGTGACGGGCCCGACTCGTGACTTCTCCCGGCTATCCCTCGCGGCCCAGGTAGGCGCGCAGGTGTCGGGCGGTGAGTGTCTCCCCCTTCTCGACCAGCTCCGCCGGGGTGCCCTCGAAGACCACCCGGCCGCCGTCGTGCCCGGCCCCGGGGCCGAGGTCGATCACGTGGTCGGCGTGGGCCATCACGGCCTGGTGGTGCTCGATCACCACCACCGTGTTGCCGTCGTCCACCAGCCGGTCCAACAACGCCAGCAGCCGGTCCACGTCGGCCAGGTGCAGTCCGGTGGTGGGCTCGTCCAGCACGTACACCGCGCCCTTCCTGGCCATGGAGATCGCCAGCTTCAGCCGCTGGCGCTCACCGCCGGACAGGGTCGTGAGCGGCTGCCCCAGACCGAGGTACCCCAGGCCGACGTCGTACATCCGGTCCAGGATGACCCGGGCGTTGCCGGAGGCGAAGAAGTCGCGCGCCTCCACCACGGACATGGCCAGCACCTGGCTGATGTCCTTCCCGCGCAGCTTGTGTTCGAGGACCTCGGCCTTGAACCGGCGCCCCTCGCACTTCTCACAGGTGGTGGCCACACCGGCCATCATGGCCAGGTCGGTGTAGATCACCCCGGCGCCCTTGCACTCCGGGCAGGCACCCTCGGAGTTCGCGCTGAACAGGGACGACTTCACCTTGTTGACGCGGGCGAACGCGGTGCGGATCGGGTCCAGCAGCCCGGTGTAGGTGGCCGGGTTCGAGCGGCGCGACCCGCGGATCGCTGACTGGTCCACGACCACCACGCCCTCACGGCCGGGCAGAGCCCCGTGGATGAGCGAGCTCTTGCCCGAGCCCGCCACCCCGGTGACCACGGTGAGCACCCCGAGCGGGACGTCCACGGACACGTCCCGGAGGTTGTGGGTGCTGGCCCCCCGGATGGGGATGGTGCCCTTCGGGGTCCGCGCCCTCTCCCTGAGCTGGGCCCGGTGGTCCAAATGGCGCCCGGTGAGGGTCCCGGAGGCCCGCAGTCCGGCCACGTCGCCGTTGTAGGTGACGGTGCCGCCGGTGGGTCCGGCGCCCGGCCCCAGGTCCACGACGTGGTCGGCGATGGCGATGGTCTCGGGCTTGTGCTCGACCACCAGCACGGTGTTGCCCTTGTCGCGCAGGCCGAGCAGGAGGGTGTTCATCCGCTCGATGTCGTGCGGGTGCAGGCCCACGGTGGGCTCGTCGAAGACGTAGGTGACGTCGCTGAGGCTGGAGCCGAGGTGGCGGACCATCTTGACCCGCTGGGCCTCGCCTCCGGACAGGGTGCCCGACTCCCGGTCCAGGCTCAGGTACCCGAGCCCGACCTGCACCAGCGAGTCCAGGGTGTGCCCGAGGGTGTCCGCGAGCGGCTTCACCGAGGGTTCCTCGAGTGCGCGGACGAACTCCGCCAGGTCGCTGATCTGCATTGACGCGCACTCGGTGATGGTGCGGCCGTTGACCTCGACCTCACGGGCGGCCGCGTTGAGCCGGGTGCCCTCGCACTCGGGGCAGATCGAGAAGACCACGGCGCGGTCCACGAACGCGCGGATGCTGGTCTGCATCTTCTCGCGTTCCTTGGCCAGGTAGGTGCGCTTGATCTTGGGGACCAGGCCCTCGTAGGTCAGGTTGCTGCTCCCGACCTTCACCTTGGTGACGGGCTGGTGGAGGAGGCTGTGCCACTCCTCGTCGGTGTAGTCACGGAGCTTCCTGTCCGGGTCCAGCAGCCCGGAGGTGGTGAAGATCTGCCAGTACCAGCTGTCCACGGAGAACCCGGGTACGGTGATGGCGCCCTCGTTCAAGGAGAGGTCGCGGTCGTAGAGCTCCTCGACGTCGATCTGGTTGGTGCGGCCCAGCCCCTCGCACTCGGGGCACATGCCCTCGGAGTTGTTGAAGCTGAACACGCTGGAGGGTTCCAGGCGCGGACTGCCCACCCGGCTGAAGACGATGCGCAGCATCGCGTGGGCGTCGGTGGCGGTACCCACCGTGGAGCGCGCGTTGGCCCCCATCCGCTCCTGGTCCACGATGATCGCCGCGCTGAGGTTGCGCAGGGCGTCCACGTCAGGGCGGCCCACGCTCGGCATGAAGGACTGGAGGAACGCGGTGTAGGTCTCGTTGATCAGCCGCTGGGACTCGGCGGCGATGGTTCCGAAGACGAGCGAGGACTTCCCCGAGCCGGACAGGCCGGTGAAGACGCTCAGTCTCCGTTTGGGGATGTCCACGGAGACGTTGTCGAGGTTGTTCTCCCTGGCCCCTCGGACCTGGATGGTGTCGTGGGTGTCCGCCAGGGTGGTGGGTTCGGAAGACAAGCTGCTCCTCAGGATCCTCGGAAAGCCTTATGCGGTAAACTAACAGCCAGCGAACGTTAGTTTATTCCATAAGGAGATGCAAGTGGTTGTCTACGCCGGGCAGGGTGACCCCCGTCGCTCCATGCAGCTGCTGTGGCGCGACCACGAACCGGCCGAACGCACCGGACCCGGCCCCCGCGCCCAGCTGAGCGTGAACCTCGTAGTGGAGACCGCCATCGAGGTCGCCGACACCGAGGGCATGCAGGCCCTGTCCATGCGCGCTGTGGGCGAACGCCTGGGCCGCACCGCCATGTCCCTCTACACCTACGTGGCCAGCAAGAACGAACTCATCGACCTCATGTACGACCACGCCTTCGCCGAGCTGGTCCGTGAGTGGGAGTCCGGCGGCGTCGCTCCGATGCTAGGAGGGGACACTGACAGGACGGACTGGCGCGCGGAGGTCCTGGCCTGGTCCGGCCATCTGTGGAACTTCTACCTGCGTCACCCCTGGACCCTGGAGATCTCCCAGGCCCGGCCCGTCCTGGGCCCCAACGAGTACCGGCTCTTCGAGGAACTGGCGACCGTGCTGCACCGCACCGGACTCCCCGCCAAGGCCATCAGCAACACCTACGGCAGCATCCTCAACCTGGCCAGGGGCATGGTCCGCACCGCCGCGGAGGCCCGCCAGGCCGAGGCCGTCACCGGCCAGCCCGAGGACCAGTGGTGGTTCGCTCGTTCAGCCCAGCTGGAGGAGGTCTCCGATGACTTCTCCGAACGCTTCCCCACACTCACCCTGATGACCGAGGAGGGGGCCTTCGCTAACGACGACCCCAGCGAGCCCTACCTGGAGCAGGAGGCGTGGGAGTCCTTCCAGTTCGGCCTGGACGCGCTGCTGGACGGGGTACAGCGACGCATCGACGCCACTTCGGGCGCGTCCGCGTGAGCACCGCCGACCCCTTCGCCCCCTGGGCCCCGTTGGCTCCCGAGGAGGTCGCCTCGCTGTTCACCGGGGTCGAGGCGCCCTGGTGGATCGCGGGCGGGCACGCCATCGCGCTCGCCGTGGGCCGCCGGTTCCGCGAGCACGCCGACACGGACGTGCTGCTGCTCCGCCGCGACCAGCACAAGGTCCAGGAAGTGCTCCCGGACTGGGAGTGGTGGGCGGCCGACCCGCCCGGCACGCTCCGCCCCTGGCGCGCGGGTGAGACGCTGCCCGAGGGTGTCCACGACGTATGGTGCCGCCCCGGCCCCGCGGCGCCCTGGCGGCTCCAGTTCATGCTCGACGAGGCCGACGGCGACCGCTGGACCTACCGTCGGGACGCGCGGATCACCCTCCCCCTGAGCCAGCTCGGTCGACGCTCGGTGGAGGGGCTCCCCTACCTGACCCCGGAGGTCCAGCTCCTCTGCAAGGCCAAGGGAAGGCGTCCCAAGGACGAACGGGACCTCACGGAGACCCTGCCGGTCCTCGACGCCGCCCAGCGCCGGTGGCTGGTCCGGGCGCTGTCCCAGGTCCACGGGATCCACCATCCTTGGCTACCGCGCCTGGGCCGGGAGGACCGCTGAGGGCGGGGCCGGTCAGATCCAGCCCAGCAGGTACAGCACCAGCAGGGTCAGCGCGGCCGAGAGCAGCAGGGAGGTCAAGCAGCCCAGACGGCTGCTGTAGAAGAAGAACACGGACGCCTCCTCGTGGGTTCGCTCAACCACCAGTATCCCGCCCGGCCCCACGCTCCACGTGAGGGGTCGAGGTCAGGCCGGGCGTGCGAAGGTGATGATCTCCTGACTGGTGTCGGTGAGCGGGCTCCGGTCCCAATAGCCGTACTGCGCGGTCACCTCGAACCCTGCCTCGGCTAGGAAGCCGTTGAGACGGTCGGCGTCCAGGAACCGCAGCTTGCTCCGGCTGACCAGCGGTTGCGCCCATCCCTCGACGCTGTAATCGGAGGTGAAGGTGACCAGGTCACCGTCGACCTCTCGGAGGCGGTGCACGCAGGTGGCCTCCCGGCCCTGCGGACCGCTGACCGTGCGTACCCGCTCGGGTTTCCAGGCCTCCCAGCCCCGTACGGCCGGATTGCGGGTCTCGAACACGAACCGTCCGTCGGCGGTGAGGGCGCGCCGGACGGCGGCCAGATTGGCGCGCAGCTCGTCGTCCGTGGTGAACACCTGGAAGGCGTGCCCGGACATGATGACGAGGTCGAACTCGTCCTCGAACGGGCCACCCGCCTCCCCGTCGTAGGCACCCGAGACCAGGTCGCCCAGGGTCCACTCGATGTCGTCGCGGTCCCGGCGGCCCACGTCCAGCATCGCGTCGGCCGGGTCCAGCCCCACGAGCCGACCGGTGTGTCCGCTCTCTCGCGCCACCCGTTGGAGCTTCCCGGTGCCGCAGCCCACGTCCAGTACGGAGCGGGCACCCATCACGAGGTCAAGGTAGAAGTCGTCCTGCGGGGAGACCCGCCAGTGGCTGAAGTAGTCGTAGAGCTCGGCGAGGTCCGGCGTGGAGAAGTGTCGATCGACCATCCGACCATTGTGGGAGCACGTGCCCATGCGGTCCAAGTGTTTTTCCGCCTCCCACGCACCCAGGCGAGCGCCACCGCCCGCCGAGTTCGGCCTCGTCCGGGCGAACCACCGGAGACCGCCGCACCAGAGCGCATTCCTCCCCCGACGTGGAAGGATCGACCCGTGACAGTCTTCCTCACTCCCGAACAGCTGGCCCGACGAACCACAGCCGCGGTGAGCGCCGCCGTGGGTGCCGGACGCGAGCTCGGGCTCACCGTGTCCGACCCGCGCGTGCTGCACGATCTGTTCTCCGTGGTCGTCCACCTCGCGCCCTCACCGGTCGTGGCCCGCCTCCCCACGGTCCTGCCGGACTCGACGACCCTGGACTCGGTGACCGCGCGGCAGCGCGCGGAACTGGACGTCACACGGTGGCTGTCCGACCAGGGGACGCCCGTCCTCGCGCCCAGCCCGCTGGTGCCGTGTGAGCCCGTACAGCGTGACGGGTTCTCGATCACGTTCTGGGAGTACGTGGAGGAAAGGCGCGAGGGGGAACCCGACTACGTCGCCAACGCCGAGAGCGTCCCCGCACTGCACGCGGCCATGCGTGGCTACCCGGGGCGGCTGGAGTTCCTGGGCGCGGCCGAACCGGCCTCCCTCTCCGCCAGCCTCGACCGTCTGGAGGCCAGCCCCGACCTCATATCCGCTCCGGACCTGGAGCGGGCACGCCGTGAGTGGGGGGTCCTGGAGCCGATCGCCAGTTCGCGCGAGGAGTTCGAGCGCGCGTTCCCGGGGATCGAACTCCAGCCGATCCACGGCGACTCCCCGCCCGCCAACATCTTCGCCGCCCTGGACGGAGACCGCTACGCCGACTTCGAACTGGTCTCGCTGGGGCCTGTGGAGTGGGACCTGGCCGCGCTCGGTCCCGAACTGGAGGCCGCCTACGACCGGGGGGCTCGCCGCGACGGCGTGCGCGAGCTCGACGGGGACGTGCTGGCCTTCGTGAACGCCGTGGGGGCTCTGAGGGTCATCGCCGCCCTCGAACTCGTCCCGAAGCTGCCCGTGCTGGCCGAGTTCCTGAACCCGGCCGTCGACCAGTGGCGAGCCACACCCTTCGACGTCGACCCGCCCGGTCTGGCCGGTTGAGGCCTGCGCACCCTGTTGCCCAGGCGGCCGCGACTCGGGCACTGTGTCCGTCATGACCCCTTTTTTCGGTCCTCCCTCCGTCTCCGTCGCCCACCTGAGCGACCCACACCTGACCGCGGACGGCCGCGCAGCCGAACCGGCGGTCGGGCTGAGCCAGGCGCTCAGCCGGGTGCTGGCCCTGGACCCGCTCCCGACCTGCGTGGTCGTCTCGGGTGACCTGGCCGAGCACGGCAGCCCCGAGGAGTACGCGGCACTCCACGAGGTCATCGACGGTTTCCCGCTTCCCCTGCTGCTGGTGACGGGCAACCACGACCACCGCGAGAACCTGCTCACCGCCTTCGGGGGCAGCGCCCACCTCGGCGGGAGCACGAGCGCCCACTACCTCGTGGAGTACCCCGAGGTCACCATGGTCATTCTGGACTCCCTCGTCCCCGGCGCCCCCGGAGGACTGCTGGGTGCCGAGCAGTTGGACTGGCTGGACTCGGTCCTGGATCGGCGCCCCGACGTTCCGGCCCTCGTGTGCGTACACCACCCGCCGGTTCCCCTCGGCATCCCGTTCCAGGACGGCATGCGGCTCGACGACGGCGCCGAGCTGGAGGAGGTGGTGGCCGGCCACCCGAACGTCGCCCGTGTGCTGGCGGGACACGTCCACCGGCAGACCACCACCGGCTTCGGGGGAAGCGTCCTCACCACCGCTCCCAGCACACACCGGCAGAGCGCCCTCAAGAGGAACAGTGACGATCCGTGCGGCTTGGTGCCCGAACCCACCGCGTTCCTGCTGCACCAGCAGACCGACCGGGGATGGGTGACCCACACCGTCCAGGTCAGCCACGCCGAGAACCCCTGATCCCGGGGGCGGTTGTCCACAGGTGAACGCCCGCACTGTCGCGATGCCCGAACGAACCCTAGTCTGGAGACATGCCGGACACCCCCCAGCCAACAGCGCCCTTCGACGTCGACGCCTTCCTGTCCCAGCCCCTGGTGGCCCGCGTGGCCACCGTCAACGCCTCCGGAGCACCCACCGTCCGGCCGGTCTGGTTCCTCTGGGAGAAGGGAGTGCTGTGGTGGATCACCGGGGAGTACGCGGTCATGGCACGGCACCTGGAGAGGGACCCGCGCACAGCCGTGGTGGTGGACACCTGTGACCTGGAGCGGCAGGAGTTCCTCCAGGTGATCCTGCGCGGGGAAGCGGAGGTGGTCCCCTTCGACCCCGCCCTCAGCAGACGCAAGCTCCGCAGGTACCTGGGCGACGACGAGAGCACCTGGCACCCGGACTTCCGGTACTACGCCGACGACGCCCGCCTGGTCCGCTTCGTGCCCGACCGCACGGTGGTCAAGGACCTGTCCAAGTCATTCTCCTGACCCGCGCGGCGGTCCCCCAGCCGAGGAACGAGCCGGAGGCCGGATCGTGGATGTCACCGGTCCGCACGGCGGGCCCCTCGTGGGCGCCGCCGTCGGCTGGCGGCGGTCGTCAGCTCCGAGCACGGCAAGGTCTTCCCCGACGCCCAGGGCGAGGTGACGCGGGGCCCGGAAACGGCGACGACGTGGGGATCAAGGGTGGAGCACGACGACGCAGGGCTGAGTCCGACGCGGATTCCCCCGGCCGTTCTGGGCCCCGCCCGCGGCTCACCGGCGGTTTCCCGAGCCTGACCTCGTGTCCCGCGGGTCCGGCGCCGTCCGCCGTGGTGCCGGTCAGGTCCGGCTTCAGGCGGTTGCGGGGGCTCGCGTGCGGATCCGCGGGGGTCATGCTCCAGATCGTCGCGGTACCTCCGGCTACTCCCCGGTGACCCCGTCGACGCGCTCACGGATGAGGTCGGCGTGGCCGTTGTGCCGGGCGTACTCCTCGATCATGTGCACCAGAATCCACCGGAGCGAGCAGTCCTCGCCGTGCCGCTGGTTCCTGCCGACGGCATCGAGGGACAGGCCCGCCGACGCCTTCCGGGCGTTGTCGATCTCGGAGCGCCACACCGCGAAGGACTCCTCGACCGAGGCGGAGTCAACGTTCAGGAAGTCGCCGTCCCGGTCGCCGGGGAGCTTGATAGGCGAGTGGTAGTCCTCGCCCGCGAGGACCACGCGGAACCACATGTGTTCCACGTAGGCCATGTGCCTCACCAGACCCAGCAGGGACATCGGTGAGGGCGGGGTGGAACGTGCCCGCAGCTGGTCGTCGGTGAGGCCCTGGCACTTGACGGCGAGGGTCTCCCGGTGCCACTCCAACCAGTTCTCGAGCATGGTGCGCTCGTCGGCGACGTAGGGCGGGTCGATGCGGGGATCAGTCATGAACCGCGACACTAGGCAGAAGCCGTCCTCTTGGCAACGCATTTGTCCGTGTCCCGTCCACCCCGGTCATCCGGACCGACGCCCGGTATCCCCCGGCCCCCGCGCGACCGGAGGTCGCTCAGGGGGCCGGGGTCGAACAGGATCGCGTGTCATGCACGGTCCGGAGCCGTGGTCCTCCGGGGCCACCAGCGCCCCATGCAACGTGGCGCCCACGCGCAGACACGCCATTCGTCGCGGACGTGATCGCCTCCGTCGTCGGTGCCGCTCTCCCCCGAGGACGGAGAGGAGCCCTGGACCGAGACACAGGTGGAGCGACTCGGAGTGTAGCGAGGCGAGCCGTCGAAGCCCTCAGGCGTGGGTCAGGGGGTCGGGCGGGGTCCACTCCACGGCTCCCCTGGCCATGACGACCAGTCTGCTCGCGGGGATCAGCCGGAAGGTCGCGTTGCGCAGCCCCTGGCGCCATCCACCACCCAGGTCGGCGCCCACTCGGGCGATGAGGCGGGCCTGCCTGGCGATGGCCTGACACCGGGGGCGACGGAGGGAGTCGAACTCGGCCAGGGCGCGTGCCAGGTCGCCCTCGTGAGCGGGGCCGTCCTCCATCGCGGTGGCGGCGCCCTGTCCGTGGGTTTCCTGAAGTTACCCAGGCAGTCGACTTCCGGAAATGGAGGTTTCCAGAAGTTCGGCGCGGCACTACTACTGGTCCTGGACCGTGATGCCCGTGTTGGCGGCGAGCGCGGGGGCGAGCGCGATCAGTTGAGCCTGGCCGATGACCGCGCCGGCCAGTGACTCGAACCCGGAGGCGAGGTCGAGTTCGCTTGCACCTCGCAGGTCCACCTCCCGTAGCTTGGCCTTGGCCAGGTGTAGGCCACGCAGGGTGGAGCCGGGGAAGGTGAGGCGGGTCAGGGTCGCCTCGCCGAAGTCGACGTCGGTGAGCACGCAGTCCTGGAAGATCACGTCGGCCATGCGCGAGGCGCGGAAGTTGACTCCGTTGAGCTTGCAGGAGGAGAAGACCACACGTTGGATTTCGGAGTTGAAGGACGCGGTCCCGGCGAACATGCTGGACAAGATGTGGCTGTCGAGCCAGGTGCACTCAGCGGTGTCGGTGCCCATCATGCGCACCGTGCGCATCCACACGTCGGTGAACCTGCACCGGCGCAGCACTCCGCCGTCCCACTGGGTGTCGGTGAAGGCGCTCTCGATGAACCGGGCTCCGGGGAGGTTGACCCCCTCGAACCTCTCGCCGTCAACGTGGACGACCTCGTGCAGATCCGCGTGGAGCTGCTTCCTGTCGAAGGGGCGCAGATCCTCGGCGTAGGGCAGGTCGGAGATCACGGTGGGGATGGTGCGCTCGGTCACGGAGTCCTCTCCGAAGGTGGCCCCGGGCAGGGGCCTGGGGACGCCACGGTTTGCTGGCCAGTGGAACCTACCACCGCGCCGAACGGCGTCGCGGCCGGTCAGGGTGGTGGCGCTCAGGGGCGGGTCTGCGCCGCTCGGTATTGGCTCGGGCTGATGCCGCGCACTTTGGTGAAGGCGGTGCTCAGGGCGAAGGCGCTGGAGAATCCGACCCGTCCCGAGATCGATTCGAGCGTCGTGTCGGGATCGCGCAGCAGGTCGGCTGCCAGGGCGATTCGTTGTTCGCGCAGGTAGGTCATCGGTGGCTGGCCGATCAGCGCGGTGAAGCGGCGGGCCAGGGCCGCGCGTGAGACTCCGGTCTCCGTGGCCAGGGATTCGACCGTCCACGGGTGGGCCAGATCCTCGCCCATCAACCGTAGGGCCGGGCCGACCATACCGTCGCTGTGCGCCCGGTACCAGGTGGGGACGGGGGCGCCGGGTCGGGTGAACCAACTGCGCAGCGCGGTGATCAGCATCAGGTCCAGCATCCGGTCCCACAGGACCTGCTGCCCCGGGGCCGGGTGGGAGAGGTCCTCCAACGCCGTTGGTCCGATCGGGCATGCTCCCTGATCGGCGGGGACGACGGCGAGCGGAGGCAGTGCCGCGAGCAGCCGCTGGGGTGTCCCGGCCAGGACCGAGTACAGGCCGATCAGCAGGACCGGGTCATCGGGGCCGGAAGAACCGCAGGTGCTCAGGCCCTGCGTGGTGTCGTGTTCGCGGCCGCCCAGGGTGGTGCAGCGCTCTTTGGGACGAACGACCACGCCCGGTTCGGTATCGGGTTCGCGGGCGATCACGTACGGGGCTCCTCCGCTGAGCACCGCGACGTCGCGCGGGCCCAGGCGCACCGGCTCTCCACGGTCGGGTCTGATCCACACGGAGCCGTTCAGCGCCACCGCCAGCGCCAGGGGCGAGGCGTCTTCGAAGCGCACCGCCCAAGCCCTTTCCAGCACAGAGCGGTGGAAGAGCGCGCCCGTGGTCCGCACACCGTTCAGCAGGTCCGTCAGAGGGTCCGTCGTGGTCCACGCCTGGGAGTCCATGCCGGTCAGCGTAGACGAACGCGTATGCGACCGAGTGTGCTCGCCATGGCCGCCACCTGTGTCGGGCTGGTTCGCTGGAGGACATGAACGACGAGATGATCCTGGTGACCGGGGCCACGGGCAAGACCGGTCGCCGCGTGGTGCGCCGACTCCATGAACAGGGTGTGCCGGTACGCGCGGCCTCGCCCTCCAGCTCGGTGCGCCTGGACTGGAACGACCGCACCACCTGGGAACCCGTTTTGGAGGGAGCGAAGGCGGTGTACCTGGTCGTTCCCGATCTGGGAAGCGCGCAGGCCGCCGATGACCTGGCGGCCTTCACCGAGCGGGCCGCAGCGGCCGGAGTGGGGCGCGCGGTACTGATCTCCTTCCCACCCTCCGACATCCCGGGGATGGAACCCGAGCACGTGGCCGCGGCCGAACAGGCACCCGCCCGCGCCGGGCTGGAGACGACGGTGCTCCGCCTGCGGTGGTTCTTCCAGAACTTCAGCGAGGACTTCCTACACGGGGCGGTGCTCTCCGGTGACATGCGCCTGCCGGCCGGGGATGGCAAGGAGGCGTTCGTGGACGCCGAGGACATCGCCGCCGTCGCGGTCAGGGCCCTGACCCAGCAGGGCCACGCCGGGCTCATCTACGAGCTGAGCGGCCCGAGGCTGATGTCCTTCGCCGACGCTGTCGCAGACATCGCCCATGCCACCGGCTATACCCCGCTGAGCCCCGAGGCCTACGCCGCCGAGCAACGTGCGCACGGGGTGCCCGAGGAATGGGTGCAGCTGACCATCGACCTGTACGCCCACGTCCGTTCCGGCATGCTGGGAACGGCCACCGGGGACGTGGAGCGGGTCCTGGGGCGCCCGCCCCGGGACTTCGTCGACTACGCCCGCGAGGCCGTCACACAGGGAGTTTGGAACACCTGAGCCCGGCCCGTCCGTCCTCCCGGTGAGGTGGACCAGGGACGGCCGTCCTGTGCGCTGTACTGAGGGTGTTGAGCTTGATGAGCTTCTCCTGCTCGACGGGGTCGTTGTCAGCCAGCACCCCGCCGTTGCTGAACCGCAGCCACTGGGAGAAACCGTTGTAGGACTCGACCTTGTTGGTGGCCCGGTGATGCGTGCGCGCAGCGCAGGGTCGGCCAGGAAGCGCAGCAGCGCCACGGTGCGCACCGACCGGCCGACCTCGCGGAACACCTTGTGGATGCGGTTCTTGCGCGAGTTGGAGCGCAGCATCAGTCGCCGACGACAGCCGTCCCTGGCTGATGGAGACGGTGACCTGCATCAGGTCGCGCCAGTGCCGCTCGATCAGTCGTCAGTCGATTCGCCCGGATCCCCGTACAGCTCGTCGGTGCTGGGGTAGAG
Source organism: Nocardiopsis sp. B62 (assembly GCF_018070675.1). Classification (NCBI taxonomy): domain Bacteria; kingdom Bacillati; phylum Actinomycetota; class Actinomycetes; order Streptosporangiales; family Nocardiopsidaceae; genus Nocardiopsis; species Nocardiopsis sp. B62. Next base: position 350,151 of record NZ_JAGPXK010000001.1, read on the forward strand.
CACCTTGTCGGGGGCATGGAAGAAGGTGAGGTCGGCGAAGTTGCGGATGCGGGGCATCAGGTCGAACCCGAACAGGGTGGCCAGGGTGAACACCGGCGCGGACTGGCCCTGGGTGTCCGCATGGACGGTGGAGGGCTTGACTCCGGAGGTGTTCTCCAACAGTCCCTCGATCAGGTGGACGCCTCCCACCCCCGCACGCGGCGCGCTCGGTCTGGACTGACCCGTTCGGCGGCGTACCGGCCACTTCGGATGGCAAATTCAGGTCCGACACCGGCCGCCCCGGGTCCAAAGCCCCGAGTGGGAGCGATTCCAGAGGACTTAGGATCACGGCCATGGACACACGTGAACTCGGTACCGTCGCCCAGGTCGGCGTCGTCGGATTCGGCGCCTGGCAGATCGGCTCCGGCTGGGGAGAGGTCAGCGAGACCGACGCCATGAACGCCCTGAACACGGCGGTGGAGGAGGGGGTCACCTTCGTCGACACCGCCGACGTCTACGGGGACGGGCGCAGCGAAAGGCTGGTCGGCAAGCTGCTCAAGGACCACCCCCACCTGACCGTGGCCACCAAGATGGGCCGCCGCATGGCCCAGGACCCCGCCCACTACAACTCGGGGAACTTCCGCGCCTGGAACGACGACTCCCGTCGCAACCTGGGCGTGGACACCGTCGACCTGGTCCAACTGCACTGCCCGCCCTCGGCCGTCATCGAGAGCGACGCCGTCTTCGACGACCTGGACGCCATGGTGGACGAGGGGCGCATGCGCGCCTACGGGGTCTCGGTGGAGACCTGTGACCAGGCCCTGGCCGCCATCGCCCGGCCGAACGTGGCCAGCGTGCAGATCATCCTCAACGCCTTCCGCCACAAGCCCCTGGAGCGGGTCCTGCCCGCGGCCAGGGAGGCCGGGGTCGGGATCATCACGCGGGTCCCCCTCGCCAGCGGCCTGTTGTCGGGCAAGTTCAGCGCCGCGAGCAGTTTCGGGGAGGACGACCACCGCAGCTTCAACCGCGGAGGCGAGGCCTTCGACCGCGGTGAGACCTTCTCCGGCGTCGACTACGAGACCGGCCTGGAGGCGGTGGAACGCCTGCGCCCCCTGGTTCCCGAGGGGGTCACCATGGCCCAGTTCGCGCTGCGCTGGATCCTGGATCAGGACGGGGTGAGCGTGGTCATCCCCGGCGCCCGCGACGCCGACCAGGCCCGGGGCAACGCGGCCGCCGCGCAGCTGCCGCCTTTGGACGCCAAGACCCACGAGCAGGTCCGCGAGGTCTACGACCAGCTGATCCGCCCCCAGGTCCACCACCTGTGGTGATCGTCGGGGCCGGGGCTGACGAGTCCGTCCAGCGCCCGGCCCCGACCCCCACGGGGTCCGGCTCCGAAACCCTCCTACACGCAGCCGCCCAGGACACTGTCGACCGCGGCGAACAGGGTGGCGGCCTCGGACTCCAGCAGGGACTCCGTACCGGGCAACGCCCTTTCAAGCGTGACGCCGTTGACCACGGTCAGCAGGAACTTCGCGCGCCTGGCGTTGTCGCCCCCGGTGAGCGCGCCCTCCTCGACGAGCACGGAGAGCCAGTGCTCGACACGGTGCTGCATCTGGCCTTCGATGACCAGGTAGGCCCTGCGGGCCTCCTCGGTCGGTTCGGGGGCGATGAGGGTCTCGTAGGTCCTGCGCAGGGCCTCCCTCGCCTCGTTCCCGGTCCCGGCGTGCGCGAGGATCTGCCGTAGGCAGCTGACCAGGCGCTCCCGCGCCGGCAGCGCCGTGTCGTGGATGGGCTCGCCCGGGGCGATGTGCGCGTAGATGCCCGCGAGCACCGCGTCCATCAGGGCGCGCTGCGTGGGGAAGTGGTGCCGCAGCGAGCCGGTGCTCACCCCGGCCCTGGTCGCCACCGCCCGCACGCTCGGTCGCTCGGCCGGGTTCTCACTGATCATCGTCGCCGCCGCGATGAGGATCCTGTCGCGCGAGCTCTGCCTCGCGTCACCTGCTTCGGTCATCGGTACCTCCTGCCCTCATCCTACTAGTACACCGTACTAGCACGGTGTGTTAGTGTCTCTCGTGTCGCCAACACGCTGTGTTGGAAGTGGATCGACGAGAGGTGGAGGACGGACATGCTCGACCAGTGGCGCCGCCGACGCGCGGCACGCCGCGTCAAGGTCGGAGACGGCCGCCACCTGAAGCGGTTCCGCTGGTGGCAGCTGTTCAGCCGCTCCCTGTTCCACCTCCCCCTCCGCCAGGACGACGGTCGCACCGCGCTCTACTCGGTCGACGTCAACCACTGGGGCGGGAAGGAGGACGGCGAGGTCACGGCCGACCTTTACCTCGACGGCACACGGCACGCCCACTCCAGGATGCCCGCGGCCTTCCCCGTCCCCGGCGGACACGTCGAGGTCGCCATGAGCTCCTTCGGGCTCAGGCGCTGCCACCACGTTCCCGATGACGGTGCGGACCGGCAACTCGTCCCGGACCCGCGCTCGGCCGAGGGAAGACGCGCCCGACTCGACCGCGAACACCTGGCCCTGGGCCGCTGGATCGGTGCCGTCTCGGTCGCCCTGCTCGTGGTCGGGCTCGGCCTGAACCTGCTCCAGGTCCTCGAACCCATCTCGCAGATCCCGCCGGTCAACGACGTGACCGGCACGTTCACCTCCCCCGTCACGCTGCCGCTCTGGCTCAACGTCACGCTCGGCGTCGGCGCCGCCCTGGGCAGCGCCGAGCGCGCGCTCCGCCTGCGCCACTCCTGGCTCGACGACGCGGGCAACTGAGCCACCCCCACCGAAAGGACGACATGACCACCCGCACCCCTGATCATGCGCCGACCCCCTCCGGGGGGCCACTCCGCTCGACCCCACTGTCCGAACGCTCCCTCGCGCCCGACATCGCACGGGGGATGATGCTCCTGCTCATCGCTCTGGCGCACACCCCGTACTTCCTCTACACGGCGCAGGCGGGATCGGTGGGCCTGCACCCGGTGGAGGGCGGCCTGGCCGACCGGATCGCCCAGGCACTGACCCTCATCGTCGTGGACGCACGGGTCCACACCATGTTCGGGTTCCTGTTCGCCTACGGCATCGGCCAGATGTACGCGCGTCAGACGTCCAAGGGAACCAGTCCCCTCCAGGCCCGACGGCTTCTGCGACGACGCCACCTGTGGATGCTCGTGTTCGGCGCGGTCCACGCCCTGTTGCTCTGGCAGGGCGACATCATCGGCGTCTACGGGCTGATCGGCCTGATCATGGTGCCGCTGTTCTTCGGACGCTCGGACCGCACCCTCAAGATCTGGATCGGGATCCTGCTGGGGCTGGGCGCCCTGCTCACCCTGGCGGGGATGCTGGTCCCGGCCGACGCGGGCACGGCCGCGGCCGCCGACATGCAGCGCGCCAGCATCGCCGAGGAGTCCTACCTGGCCGCCGCGGCGACACGGTTCGTCACCTGGTCGTTCCAGCTGGTCGCGGGGATCGCGACGGTGGCACTGCCCACGGCCTTCCTCATGGGCGTGCTCGCCGCGCGGCACCGGATCCTGGACGAGCCCAGCCGACACCTCGTGCTGCTGCGGCGGCTCGCCCTGTGGGGCATCGCCGCCGGGTGGATCACCGGCGCCGTCCTGGCCCTCCAGCACACCGGTGTCGCCGAGATCGCCCCGGTGACGGCGCTGACCGGCCTGCACTTCTACGCCGGGATCTTCACCGGAGTCGGGTACGCCGCTCTCTTCGGACTGCTGGCGCACTGGATGAGCGGCCGCGCGGCGGCCTCCTCCCGGCCGGTGCGGTGGCTGGGCGCCCTGGGCCGCCGATCGATGAGCGGGTACATGGCGCAGTCCGTGGTGTGGGGGCCGGTCCTGGCCGCCTGGGGCCTGGGACTGGGCGCGCACCTGTCGAGCTGGTCGGCCGCTCTGCTGGCCGTGCTCACCTGGGCCCTCACCGTGGCCGGCGCGGCTGCCATGGAACGCGCCGGGCGGCGCGGCCCGGCGGAGGTCCTGCTGCGCCGACTGACCTACCGACCCGCCAGGTCCGCCGACGCCTGACCGGAGACGGATCCCCGCGCCCCACACCGGGAACGGGGAACCACACCGCCGAAAGGGGCGGGCCGGGACCTTCCCGGGTCCCGGCCCGCCCCTTCGTTCACGTCCGACTAGATGAGCCCCTGGGCCAGCATCGCGTCGGCGACCATCTCGAACCCGGCGACGTTGGCGCCCAGCACGTAGTCGCCCTTGGCGCCGTGCCGCACGGCCGCCTCCTCACAGCGGTCGTGGATGCCGGCCATGGTCTCGGCCAGCTCCGACTCGGCGTGCTCGAAGGACCACGAGGTCCGCCGGGCGTTCTGGCGCATCTCCAACACGCTGGTGGCCACACCGCCCGCGTTGGCGGCCTTGCCCGGAGCGAACAGCACTCCGGCCTGCCGGAACACCTTGGCCGCCTCGGGGGTGGTGGGCATGTTCGCGCCCTCCGCCACCGCCAGCACGCCGTTGGCGACCAGTGCCTTGGCGCCCTTGACGTCGAGCTCGTTCTGGGTGGCCGAGGGCAGCGCCACCTCACAGGGCACGTCCCACACGCTGCCGCCCTCGACGAACGTCGCGCCACCGCGCCGTTCGGCGTAGGCGCTGATCCGCGCGCGCTCGACCTCCTTGACCTCCCTGAGCAGGTCGAGGTCGATGCCCTTGTCGTCCACCACGTAGCCGCTGGAGTCCGAGCAGGCCACCACGGTGGCGCCCAGCTGCTGGGCCTTCTTCACCGCGTAGATCGCCACGTTGCCCGAACCCGACACCACCACGCGGCGGCCCGCCAGGCCCTTCCCGGCCCGCTCCAGCATCCGCTCGGTGAACATCACCGTTCCGTACCCCGTGGCCTCGGTACGGACCGCCGAACCACCCCAGTCCAGGCCCTTGCCGGTGATGACCCCGGCCTCCCAGCGGTTGCTCAGCCGCCGGTACTGCCCGAACATGTAGCCGATCTCGCGGGTGCCGACCCCGATGTCACCGGCGGGGATGTCGGTGTACTCGCCCAGGTGGCGGTGGAGCTCGGTCATGAACGACTGGCAGAACCGCTCGATCTCCGCGTTGGAGCGACCCTTGGGGTCGAAGTCGCTGCCGCCCTTGCCTCCACCGATCCCCATGCCGGTGAGCGCGTTCTTGAAGATCTGCTCGAACCCCAGGAACTTGATGACGCCCAGGTTCACGCTGGGGTGGAAGCGCAGACCACCCTTGTACGGGCCCAGGGCGCTGTTGAACTCCACCCGGAAACCACGGTTGACGTGCACCCGCCCCTGGTCGTCACGCCACGGGACGCGGAAGATGATCTGCCGCTCGGGCTCGCACAGACGCTCCAGCACACGCTGGTCGACGTACTCCGGGTGGCTCGACAGCGCGGGAGAGAGGGTCTCCAGCACCTCCAGGACCGCCTGCTGGAACTCGGGCTCGTCCGGATTGCGCCGGGCCACGTGCTGGAACGCCGAACGCACGCCCGGGTGGTGGTTCTCCAGTTCGGAGTCGCTGACAGAGGTCATGTGTGTTTCGGGTCCCTTCGGCGCTGGCGTCCCTCGCGGGTCAGCGCCCTGGGGGACGTCAACGCGATCAGTGATTCGGCCACTTTCGAGGCTCTCAACGACGTTACACGTCCGGTTCCGTCCTTCTTTGACCGCTCCCCTTCTGGCCGTGTCAGCCCCGCCCCGGTCCCTCGGGGCACCGCCACCGTGCTCCGGGGACTCCACCCCAGGGGCGTGTACGGGCCGTGCCCCCTGTGGAGTACGGACCAGCGTCCCCTCGCGGCCCCGAGTTCACGGGCGCGCGTGACCAGGGTCCCGTCACCACCGAGCCCAGGCTGTGAGGGCGGTGCCCGGGATCGGTGGTGATGGCATGCGCGATCATGTCGGTGCCCACCGGGGCGCCGATCCCGCTGCCCGCACGGACCGGACCGAGTGGAGCCCGGCTCCAAGGGTGGGTCCCCCGGTCGGCTGGCTGGAGGAACATCCCCCGCCCCTGCCGTCGCGCCGGAGACCCGTCAGCTGCGGCCCCTCCCTTCGGCTCGCCCAGGCGCCTTCTCTCCTGAGGTGAGCGGCGGCGGGCACGGGCCTCACGGTCCCTTCCGTGTTTCCCCGGGTTCGAACAGCGGCACGACACTAGGTTGGTCACCGGTGGGGCGCGACGGGATCCCCGCTCCACAGGACGATTCGAGAAGCGGAGGCCGGACCTGAGCACCGGAGAGCACGAACAGGACCAACCACTGAGCGGCGGCATGATGAACAAGGTCGTCCGTAGGGGCGATCGCGTCGTGCGCGGGGCCGTACCGCACGCCCTCGCCCTGCACGGCTTCCTCACCGCCCTGTCGGACCGCGGGTTCACCGGGGCACCCCGGCCGCTGGCCCTGCACCCGGCCGAGGGAGGAGGCGGCCCCGGAACCGAGGAGCTCACCTTCGTCGAGGGCGACGTGGCGCTCCCGCCCTTTCCCGCCTGGTCCCGCGCCGACAGTGTGGTGAGCACCTGCGCCCGACTCCTGCGCCGCTACCACGACGCCGCCGAGCACGTGCCCCTCGATGCCGAGGTGGCCTGGCCCACCGCCCTGAGCGACCCCGAGGGCGGCACCCTGCTGTGCCACAACGACCCCTGCCTGGAGAACCTGGTCTTCCGTGACGGCGAGGCCGTCTCCCTGATCGACTTCGACCTCGCCGCCCCGGGCCGCCCCGTCTGGGACCTGGCCGCCCTCGCCTTCTACCTGGGCCCCACCCTGCCCCCGGAGGTCCTCGCCCGCACGGAGTTCGCCGGGGCGCGCACCCCGCACCGGATCCGCCTGCTCGCCGACGCCTACGGCATGTCCGACGCCGACCGCAGGTCCCTTCCCGTGGCGATCGAGCAGTACAACGAGGTCTCCCGTGGCTTCGTCAAGGACATGTTCGACCAGGGCAATCCCCTGTTCGTACGGACCGTGGAACGGGTGGGCGGCTGGGCCTCGTGGGAGCGGCTCAGGGTCCGCCGAGCCGGGTGGCTGCGCGACCAGCGCCCCGTCCTCCTCGCTGCCCTGACCGAACCGGACGCCTAGTTCCGGCGAGTCACCGCCACCAGGTAGCGGCAGGGCCGCCCGGTCGGGTTGCGGTACTCGCAGGGAGCGGGCGCACCGAGCTGGAGGCAGTCCCCGCGTTCCAGGAGGTGTTCGGTCGAGCCCTCACGGAAGGCGAGCGCACCCTCCAGGACCCAGATCTGGTGGTGGGTGAAGGCGAACACCTCCTCGGGGTAGGGCACCCGGGCGCCCGGGGGGAGCTCCACCTCGACCAGTTCGAGCGATCCCCCCGAGGTGGGCGAGACCGCGCGGCGACGGTAGCCGGTCTCGGGGTCGGTCCACAGGGGCTGCTCGTCCCGGCGGGCCAGGCGGCGGTCACCCTGTTCGGCCTGGGCGATGAGTTCGGACAGGGTCAGGCCGAGGGCCCCGGACAGGCGGCCCAGCAGGGCGGCGGTGGGCTGGGCGTCACCGTTCTCGATCCGGCTGATCATGGCCCGGGACACCCCGGACAGGTCGGCCAGGGCGGCGCCGCTGAGTCCGCGGTCACGGCGCAGGGCCTGGAGGGTCGTGGCGAGGGCGGGTCCGAGTGGGTCGCTCATGCGTTCACCATAGTGGACATCTTCGCCTATCATCTTCAACTATGGACGCCCTGCTCACGCACGACAGCATCCGCGACGCCACCGTCACCGACGCGGCGGCGTGCGCGGCCATCTACGCCCCCTACGTCACCGACACCTCCATCACCTTCGAACTCGACCCTCCCTCCGCGGAGGAGATGGCCCGACGCATCACCGAAGCCCAGCGCCACCACGCGTGGATCGTCATGGAGGATGAGGAGGGCGTGCTCGGCTACGCCTACGGCGGCACCTTCCGCACCCGTGCCGCCTACAGACGGACCTGCGAGGTCAGTGTCTACCTCGAAGGCGGACGCCGTCGCCGAGGAGCGGGGCGTGCCCTGTACTCCGCGCTGATGCCCCGCCTGGCCGCACGGGGGATGCACACCGCCATCGCCTGCATGACCCTGCCCAACGACGCCAGTCTGGGACTGCACCGGGCCATGGGCTTCGAGGACGTCGGGATCATGCGCCGGGTGGGCCACAAGCACGACGCCTGGCACGACGTGGCCTGGGCCCAGCTGGACCTCACTCCGGCCCCCTAGTCAGGGCCACGGACCCGGAGCGCGAACGCCCCGGAGGGGGACTCCACCCAGGTCGGGCGGCCCGTCCCGGAGCGGGACACCTATGCTCGACGAGATCCCATCTCCCCACCATCCCCTGGAGCGCCCCCGTGTCCGCCCACACCGCCCGCCACCGCCCCTCGGGGCTCGCCTTCGCGCTCGCCTCCGCCCTGGCCTTCGGCGGTTCGGGGGTCTTCGCCCGGCCCCTGCTGGACGCGGGCATGGACCCGCTGCACGTCACCTGGCTGCGGGTGGCCGGAGCGGCGCTCATCCTTCTGCCCGTCGCCCTACGGCACTGGCGCGTCGCCCAACGCAGGCCGCTGCTGGTCCTGGCCTACGGCGTGTTCCCCATGGCCGGAGTCCAGGCCCTGTACTTCGCGGCCGTCGCCCGCATCCCGGTGGGGATCGCTCTACTGCTGGAGTTCCTCGGCCCGGTGCTGGTGCTGCTGTGGGTGCGGGTGGTGCGCCGCAACCGGGTCTCCCCCGCCGCCGTGGTGGGGGTCGTCCTCGCCGTGGCCGGGCTCGGACTGCTCCTGGAGATCTGGGCGGGGATGCGCCTGGACGCCATCGGCGTGGGCCTGGCCCTGGGCGCGGCCGCCGCGCAGGCCGCCTTCTTCCTGCTCGGCGACGCCATGGGGGAGGACACCGACCCCCTGGCGGTGATCGCCTTCGGCGCGCTGATCGCCACCGTCCTGCTGGGTGCGCTCGCCCAGCCCTGGACCCTGCCGTGGGGCCTGCTCGCCGACCCGGTCCCGCTGGGCACCCTCACCCTGCCGGGCTGGGCCCTGGTGCTGTGGCTGGGCCTGGTGTGCACCGCCATCGCCTACTTCGCCGGGGTGTCGGCGATCCGACGCCTGTCCCCGCAGGTCGCGGGCGGTGTGGCCTACCTGGAGGTGGTCACCGCGATCGTGCTCGCCTGGGTGCTCCTGGGCGAGGCGCTCACCCCCGTGCAGGTCGTCGGCGCCGTGGTCATCGTGACCGGCGCCTTCATCGCCCAGACCGCCGTGCCGAGCTCACCCGCCCCCGGCAACGAAGCAAGCCCGGCGGCCCCCGACCAGGATCGCGCTCTGGACCAGCACTGAGGTGCGCAGGCCATGTCGCGGGCGGGGCGTGACCCCGCCCGCTCCGCTGGTGTCACTCCTTGTGTCAACTCCCTTGAGCCCAGCCGTCAACGGACCAATCGTCCGACGCGGATCGGCGCCGGGCAGGCATCGCGATCCGGTCCAGGTCGGCGGCCAACACCACCCGCCCGTCGAACTCCGCACCCGCCTGGGCCGTGAAGTGGGCCTCGTCGGCCTCCTCGTAGCGCTCCGACAGGTGGGTCAACACCAGCACACGCACCCCCGCCCGAGCCGCGATCCGACCGGCCTGACGCGCCGTCAGGTGTCCGTACGCCTCGGCCAGGTGCTCCTCGGAGTCCAGGTACGTGGACTCGATGACCAGCATGTCCGCCCCCTGGGCCAGCTCCACCGCCTGCTCGCACACACCCGTGTCCATCACGAACGCGAACACCTGGCCGGGGCGGGGCACCGCGCAGGCCGACAGCTCCACCACACGGCCGTCCTCCAACTCCAACGCACCCTCCCGCAGGAGCCGCGACACGGCCGGACCACGCACCCCGAAGCGCCGCAGCCGCTCGGGCAGCATCCGCCACCCGTCGGGTTCGGTCAGCCGGTACCCGTAGGCGGGCATCGAGTGCCGCAGCGGCAGGGCCGTCACCGTGAACGGCTCGTCCGGGCCCACCACACAGGAACCGGATCCGCCCACCGGTTGGGGGACGACCACCTCGGTGTCACGGAAGGACGTGGCGTGCCGCAGCCGCCGCCAGTACTCCTCACCGGCGCCCGGGTAGGCCACCCGCACCGTGTGCGGAACCCGGTCCCGGGCGATGCGCTGGATGACCCCGGGCAGCCCCAGGCTGTGGTCCCCGTGGAAGTGCGTCACACAGACCCGGGTGATGTCGCTGGCGGCCAAGCCGGCCAGACGCATCTGCCGCTGGGTGCCCTCCCCCGGGTCGAACAGCACCCCCTGATCGCCCCAGCGCAGGAAGTAGCCGTTGTGGTTGCGCCGACGGGTGGGCACCGCGCTGGAGGTCCCCAGGACCACGAGTTCACGTACGGACATGGGCCGTATTGTCGCACCGCCAGGTGCCGCGGACACGCGCTCCCAACAGGCCCCTGTCAGTCGGAGCCGGGTGCCGCCACCGGCTCAACGCACCCCCGTGGCACGGGCGCGGATCATCGCCACACGGGGACCTTCGGTGAAGGGGGCACCGTGCCCCGGCAACAACAGGCTCCGCTCCGGCAACGTGGCCAGACCCTCCAACGACTCCAACGCCCGGGCACTGTCGTGCGTGGACATCCGGCTCACCACCCGCGGGCCCTCACAACCCGTGCTGGGGTCGACGGTGACCAGCGCGTCACCGGTGAACGCGACCCCCCGATCCTCGAAGACCACCAGGACACTGCCCGGGGTGTGTCCCGGCGCGGGCACCACTCTGGGGCGGCCCGGAACCTCCTCCAGGACCTCGTGGTCGCCGAACACCGAGAACTCGCTGACCCGGTCCGCCGTGAAGGCCCCGCCGTGCCCCAACCTCAGGAGTGCCTGAACGGCGGCGGGGTGCCTGGCCAGGTAGGGCAGCATCGGCCGTTCGGGACGGGCGTGGACCACCGAACTGGTGGGGCCGTCCGCCAGGATCGGCGCGTCGGCCTCGTGCACCCACACCCGGGCGCCCGCCTTGTCGCGGGCCCGCTCGGCCAAACCCGTGTGGTCCGGATGGGCGTGGGTGAGGACCACCGCCCGCAGCCGTCCCCCCACCCAGGCGACCGCGTCCAGGAACCGACCGCTGTGCGCGGGCAGCCCGGCGTCCACCATCACCAACCCCTCCCCGGTCTCCACCAGGTAGAAGTTCACGAGCGCGTCACCGACCCGGTGTACACCGGGAGCGACCTCGTCGGGAACATGGGTCATGATTCCTCCCGGAAGGACACGCGTGAGAACCCGAGAACGGACCCCGTCCCCCACTCATACCCGCGAACTCCCCATCTAGTTCCCACAAGACCCACCCGCCTCCCACGCCACACCCCCACCCACGTGCGCGCACGCCACCGGCTGGACTAGCGTCGACCGGGTGAGCAACGTAGAACCCCACCCCACCGAACAACGGGTCTGCGAGGCCGACCGCTCCGGCCCCGAACCCGACACCGAACTCCTCGAACCCCGCGAGGTCCCCCTCGGCGGACCGCGCGCCATGCTCGTCCACCGCGCCCTGCCGGGCAGGAACCGACGCATGGTCGGCGCCTGGTGCTTCGCCGACGTCTACGGACCCGCCGACGTCAGCACCGGCCCCGGCATGCAGGTACCGCCCCACCCCCACATCGGATTGCAGACCGTGAGCTGGCTGGTCCAGGGCACCGTCCACCATCTCGACGGCCTCGGCTCGGACCAGCTCGTCCGCCCCGGCCAGCTCAACCTCATGACCGCCGGGAACGGCATCGCCCACTCCGAACGCACCCCCGAGCAGGCCCCCGACCTGCTCCAGGGAGCACAGCTGTGGGTGGCCCTGCCCGAACACGACCGCGAGGGCCCCGCCCACTTCGAACACCACGCCGACCTGCCCGGCTTCTCCCTGCCCGGCGCCGGGGTCACCGTGATCATGGGCGAACTCCACGGCCACCGCTCACCCGCGCGCAACCACACACCCCTGGTCGGCGCCGAGATCGTCATCGAGGCGGGCCGAACCGTCACCATCCCCGTGCAGGCCGCGTTCGAACACGGCCTGCTGCCCCTGGACGCCCCCGTCCACGCCCACGGCCACCGCGTGGTCCCCGGCTCCCTGCTCTACCTGGGCACCGGCCGCGACACCGTCCAGTTCCACGCCGAAGAACGCACCCACCTGCTCCTCATCGGCGGCGAACCCTTCACCGAGGACCTCGTCATGTGGTGGAACTTCGTCGGACGCGACCACGACGACATCGTGCGCGCCCGCGCCGACTGGGAGGACCAACGCGAAGGCGACGACCGGGACTCGGGCCTGCGTTTCGAGCCGGTTCGCGCCGACCACGGCGCCGCCCTGCCAGCCCCGGACCTGCCCAACGCGCGGCTGCGCCCGCGTCCCCGGCACCGCGACGCCTGAACCCGAGCCCCCGCCCCCAGGGTGAGGTGCTCTGAACGCGAGGGGTAAGCCGGGCTTGCCCCGGAGCGCCTCACCAACCCTGGACGATCCGGCACCAAACGAGGGCCCGATCACGACATCCAGCGCTCGGACCTGCTCCAACAATGCCCAAAGACCCAAATCCTGCTACCGTGCGGGTCGCGAACTACGGGATGATTTAGGAGACCTGAACATGGGGCAACAGCCTCGCGAGCAGTGGGGGACGCGCGCGGGATTCCTGATGGCCGCGATCGGATCGGCCATCGGACTCGGCAACATCTGGCGATTCCCCTACGTCGCCTACGAGAACGGGGGCGGGGCGTTCCTCCTGCCCTACCTGATCGCGATGCTGACGGCGGGTATCCCGCTGCTCATCCTCGAGTACGGCATCGGGCACCGGTACCGTTCCTCGGCCCCGCTGTCCTATCGGCGCATCTACCGCCCGGCCGAGGTCATCGGCTGGTGGCAGGTGGCCATCTGCTTCGTGGTCGCGGTCTACTACGCCGTCATCATCGCCTGGGCCATCCGCTTCACCTGGTTCTCCGTCAACCAGGCCTGGGGTGACGACCCCGACAGCTTCTTCTTCAACGACTTCCTGCAGATGAGCCCCGAACCGGGTGTCGTCTCCGGGTTCGTCTCCGGGGTGGCCTGGCCTCTGGTCGCCGTCTGGTTCGTGACCCTGGCGGTCCTGATCATCGGGGTCCGGCGCGGCATCGAGATCATCAACAAGATCACCATCCCGCTACTGGTGGTCCTGTTCTGCCTCCTGGTCGTCCAAGCGCTCACCCTCGACGGCGCGGTCACCGGCCTCAACGCCTTCTTCACGCCCGACTGGGAGGCGATGCTCACCGGCAAGGTGTGGATCGCCGCCTACGGACACGTGTTCTTCTCGCTGTCCATCGGCTTCGGCATCATGGTCACCTACGCCTCCTACCTGCGGCGCAAGTCCGACCTGACCGGATCGGCCATGGTCGCGGGCTTCGCCAACAGCTCCTTCGAGCTCCTGGCCGGTATCGGCGTGTTCGCCGCCCTCGGCTTCATGGCCACCGCCGCCGGAACGGCCGTGGACGAGGTCGCCACCTCCGGCATCGGACTGGCCTTCATCGCCTTCCCGCAGATCATCTCCAGCCTGCCCTTCGGCGGTTCGCTCTTCGGAGTGATGTTCTTCGGCTGCCTGGTCATCGCCGGACTCACCTCGCTGATCAGTATCGTCCAGGTGATCGTCTCGGCCGTGCAGGACCGCACCGGCCTGGGCCGCACCCAGACCGTGCTGCTGGTCGGCGGCGCCACCGCGCTCGCCTCGATCCTGCTCTTCCCCACTCCCGAGGGCCTGCACTTCCTGGACGTCTTCGACCACTTCATCAACCAGTACGGCATCGCGCTGGCCGGTCTGGTGCTGGTCGTCTTCGTCTCCTGGGGCGTGCGCAAGCTGCCCCTGTTCCAGGCGCACGTCAACTCGGTCTCCAGCATCCACCTCGGCCTGTGGTGGCGTGTGACCCTGGGCGGCATCACCCCGGTCCTGCTCGGCATCATGATGTGGGACAGCCTGCGTACCGAGCTGACCACCAACTACGGTGGCTACCCGACCGGGTACCTGCTCGCCGCCGGTTGGGGCGTGGCCATCGGCGCCATCGTCTTCGGCATCGTCATGTCCTGCTTCCCGTGGAAGCGCGCCGACGTCATCGCCCGACACGACGCAGAGCGCATCGCGGACGGGAAGGAGGGCGCCTCGGGCCAGCTGGCGGCGCCCAACGAAATCGCGCCCAACGAAGCGACCATCCCGCCCTTCGACAAGGAAGAGGACCGCTGATGTCCACCAGCGCCATCGTCATGATGGTCATCTCCATCACCGTGCTCTGGGGTGGCCTCATCGCGGCCGTCATCCACCTGCGCCGTCATCCGGACGACCCCGGGTCGGAGTGACCCCACCCCCCGCAGTCCCCGAGGGGCCGCGAACCGCACACGCGGTTCGCGGCCACTCGGCCGTGTAAGGGGTCCTGGTCCGGCCCAGGTCAGGCCCGGGGACGGTTCAGGCGGCGAACTCCCCGATGATCCGCTCGCAGAACGCGGGCAGGTCGTCCGGGTTGCGGCTGGTGGTGACGCCGTGGTCGGTGACCACTTCCTCCTCCACCACGGTGCCACCGGCGTTGCGGATGTCGGTACGAATGCTGGGGAAGGAGGTGAGGGTGCGCCCGCGCACCACGTCCGCCTCCACCAGCAGCCACGGCCCGTGACAGATGGCGGCGATCGGCTTGCCCCGGGCGACGAAGTCGCGGACCAGCCGCACCGCGTCGGCGTCCGACCTCAGGTTGTCCGGGTTGATGGTGCCACCCGGAACCACGAGCGCGTCGTAGTCGTCGACTCCGACCGCGGAGACCACCCGGTCCACCGTGAACCGGTCGGCCGGTTCGATGTCCCCGTTCATGGCCTGGATCCGTCCCTCGTTCAACGAGACCAGTTCCACCTGGGCACCCGCATCCACCAACGCCTGGCGAGGTTGGACCAGCTCCACCTGCTCGACCCCGTCGGCGGCCAGAATCGCGACGCGCCGTCCGGTGAGTGGGTCAGCCATCGTGTCCCCCTGTGTGCTCCTCGGATGCGCGGACCCGGACGGGCCCGCTCACACGTGCGGCCCTACCCGCCCAGCCCCCTCCGCTCACGTGCCCGCGCCGGATCAGTCCGCCTCCACGGGAACGACCACCTTCCCCGGCCCCGCCCACGGACGGGTCCCGGGTGGTGGCACGGACAGCCACGAACCACGCGCCACCACGGTCAGGGGTCGCCCCGTGGAGTCGCTGAGTTCGTGAACATCGCCGGTGCGCACCACGACGTGACGACCGCCGGCCTCGCGCACCGCGCGCAGAACGTCTGTCTCGTCCACGTTCGGGGGCACACTCACGTAGAACTCGTCGACGGCACCGCCGCTGTCGGAGTGGACCTGTCTGAGACGGATGTCGACCCCCAACTCGGAGAACCGGCCAGCGAGAGCGGCCAGCCCGCCCGGCCCTTCGGCGACGGCGACCCGCACGCTCCAGAGCCGGTCCTCGGCGGGGGACGCGGAACGGACCGGGTCGGGATCGGGGGCAGCACCCGTGTGCGCGGAGGGTCGGCGGCGCGTCCGACAGTGCCTGCGCCAACGGTGCAGGGCGGAGAAGGCGAGGAGCAGGACCCCCACCACGATCAGGGCCCGGACCCCGCTGGCGCTGTGCCCCAGGGAGACCACCAGCAGGTGCGCCGACCCGGCGGCGAACAGCAGGGTCCCCATCTCCAGCACCTCGCGGCCGAAGAATCCGTGACGGTCGTCGTTTGCATGGCTGCCACTCAAAGCGTCCATGCACCCAAGGTGCCAAGCCCAGGTTGCGCCCGTTCGCTGTTTCGTGTCACCACGGTAACGACGGAGAGTGATGCCGCTCACGGCTTTACCCAGACTTGGTAACTCCGGGTGAACTCCACGGAGAGGGCGAACGTATTCACGTGGTCCGCGAAGGTCTCGCGGTCGATGACAGGGGGATGGCCAAGCATGAGGACAGCGACGAGGCGGATCACGACCGGAGCGTTCGCGACGGCGGTCGCCGGAGTACTGGTGGCGGCACCGGGCACGGCCGCGCACGCCGGTGAGGAGGTCCCCGAGCCGAACGTGTTCACCAGCGAGTTCTGGGTCGAGGCCACCCCCGACATGGTGATCGACAACCAGGGCGAGCCCGTCGCTGGCGAGGAGGGCGCGTGGGGCTCCTTCGAGTTCCGGCTCAACAGTGACCTGGACGTGGTCTGCTACGACATCAGGTTCCGTGGTGTCACCCCGCCGTACCAGAGCCCCGCCAAGACGGCCACGCACATCCACCAGGCCGCCGACGGCGAGTTCGGCCCGCCGCGCCTGGCCTTCCCCGACCCCGAGGACGACGGTCGTGGCGACCTGCGCAGTTCCGGCTGCATGCGGGGACCGTTCACCACCGGTCTGGACGACGCCGACGGCAACGACACCGGCGAGGGCTTCACCGTGGCCCAGATCGAGGACGACCCGGCGAGCTTCTACGCCGACACCCACACCGCCGACTTCCCGGCCGGTGCGATCCGTGGCCAGCTCATGGACGCGGGCAACGGATACGGCAAGCCCTGGTAGGACGACCGGAGGCGCAGTGACGGCGCCGCGGTGACCCTTGGCGCGGGGTCACCGCGGCGCTCCCGTGCCCCGTCCAAGACGCGAAACCCTCAGAACGAGGAACTCACCACGGGGTCGCCGCCCTCGTCGGTGATCTCGAAGCCCACCGCGTCCTCCCGCAGCAGCGCGCTGTTGAGGTTGCACACCATCGGATCCGCGCCCACGCCCACGAACTCACCCGCGGGGTGCTCACCTCCCGTTTCGTCGAGGAGCGTGGCCCGGTAGGTCCGCCCCTCCTCGAAACCAGTACCGGTCAGCCGGATCTCCACGCCCCACGTGTGCGGGATCAGCTCGGCCTCGGCGTCCACTCCGGCCTCGTGCACGGTGGTGGCCACACCCTCCAGGGGAACCGGCTCCGGGGCGAAGAAGGCGTGACCGGCGACAACCCCGGCGCCGACCCCCACGAGCAGGGTCACGGCGCAGGCCGCCAGGAGCCGTCGGGCTCGCCGCCCGCGCGCACGCGGCACGTGTTCGGCGCGCACACCGGCGACGATGCGCTCCCCCAGCTCGGGTGGGGGCGCGGGCAGCTCGGACAGCCGGTCGGGGTCGGCCAGCGGCAACAACTCCGCCGCGGGGGCGACGAAGTCGAGTTCCGCGCGGCACTCGGCGCACCCGTCCAGATGGGCCGAGACCGCCGCGCGCTGATCGGGTCCGAGCATGTCCAGGGCGTAGGCGCCCAGGAGGTCGCGTACGCCGCGATGGGAGTCCCCGTTCATTCGCGCACCCCCATCTCGTCCATGACCACGCGCAGGGCCTTGAGTCCGTAGAAGAGCCTGCTGCGCAGCGTGCCCACAGGTATGCCCTGCTCAGCGGCGACCTCGGCGTAGGGCCGACCGCGCAGGTAGGTCTCCACCAGGGCGGCCCGGTGCTCGGGGCCGATCCGCTGGAGCGCCTCCTCCACCAGCCAGGATTGCATCACCTGCTCGTCGAGGCTGCGCCCGGTGGAGCGTTCCGGGAGCCGCCCGCTTCCACTCGGGGCCATGGGCAGGGGCCGTCTGGCGGCGCGACGAAGCTCGTCGACCAGGACGTTTCGCGCAATGGCGAACAGCCAGACCCTCAGACTGGCGAGTTCGGGATCGAACCGGTCCGCCGCGCGCCAGGCGCGCAGGAACACCTCCTGCACCACGTCCTGCGCGGCCACCTCGTCGCTGAGCTGGCGCAACGCGAACCGGTACAGTTCGGGCCCGTGTGCGTTGTAGGCCGCCTGGACCCCGCCCTCGTCACGCAAGTCCGGCTCGGGGTCACCCACACCGGCCCCGTATCGACGGCGCCGTCGAAGCACACGGCCCATCCGTCCCCCGTCCCTGTTCACCACCGGGCTCTCCCGATCACGTGTTGGAAGAGTGTCTACTCCTCACGAGCACGTAGCGTTCACCGTTCGGCCAGTTCGGCCGAGAAAAGCTCGGTTCCCGCTCCGGGAGGCACCGGTACCACGGGGCTCATCACAGCGGTGGTTTCGACTCGGGGAGCGCTCCACCACCGGAGAGAGGCCCCCGCACGAGGCGGCACGGACAGCCACGAACCACGCGCCACAACCACGGATCGTAGGGAGGACCGCCCCCTGTCACCAGAAAGGGCCGCCCATGGCCGCGACCCGTCACCTGTACCTGGCCCGCCACGCCCAAGCCGACCCCGACACCGGAGAACTCACCGAGACCGGGCGCCTCCAGGCCGACCTGCTCGGGGCCCGCCTGAGCGAGTTCGCGCCCCACGCCCTCTGGCACGGCCCCCTGCCCCGCGCCGCGCAAACCGCCCACCTGGTGGCCTCCCACCTGGAGGACGTGACCCCGGCCGAACTCCCCGAGGCCGGGGACTACGCTCCCCACCTGCCCCGACGCCACGAGCTACCCACCGCCCACGCCGAGGGCGTCCTCGACTTCGTCAGCCGGGTCCCCGCCGCCGAACGCTCACCCGAACTCGGGCAGCGGGCACTGGAACTCCTGACCGGCCCCGTGGAGGGCGGGACGGACAGGCGCGAGGTGTTCATCACCCACGCCTACCTGGTTGGCTGGCTCGTCACGGCCGCCCTGGACGCCCCGCCCTGGCGGTGGGTGAGCGTGGGCGCCGCCAACGCCGGACTCACCGTCATCAGGTACGCCCCCGACACCCCGGCCTCAGTGGTCACCCTCAACGAACTCACCCACCTGCCCCACGACCTGCGATGGACGGGCTTCCCACCGCACCTGCGCCCCTGACCTCAGCCCCGGGTCCCCTCCCACACCTGGGCGGGGACCCGCTCCATCAGGCCGATGAGGGTGTCTGCGGCAGCCACCGTTTTCTCGGGCTCCAACGCGCCCGTGTACCAGGTCAGGAGGTGGTCACCCGTGAAGCGGAAAGGTATGCGCTCCTCGGCGCGCTCCAGCAACCACGCCCGCAGCGCCGGTCCCAGCACCGCCAGGGCGAACGCGTCGTCCTCGGTGGCGATCCGGAAGGTCTCGTCGAAGGTCGGCTCCCCCACCTGGAGGTCGTGCACCCCCAACAGTCCGAGAAGGGTGTGTCCGAAGTGCTCGTTCCTGACCTCCAGAGTGGGGGTGCGCGGGGTGCTCAGGGCGACGATCCCGAAGCAGTACTTCGTGGTGCTCGTGTTCTGACCGTCGTAGCTGGTCGTCGTGTAGCTGTACTCGAAGGCCAGGACCCCGTGACCCCCGTGCTCGGCGGTCAGAACGTGCCTGGCCTTGGCGTCGGAGCGACCTCGTTGGAAGGGTGTTCCGCTGAACCGGGCGACCAGTTCGGGGCGCTCCCGGTCGTAGGTCCAGCCCCGTTCACCCGCCCAGGCCTCCAGAGCCTCTGATCGCCGCCGCTCAGCGGCCGAGGACATCATCACGAGCGCGACGATGATGACTACGACGATCGCCATGATCGTCAGGGTGCCACCGGACATAGGGAAACTTCCTCTCAGCGCGGCTCTCCACCCACTGAGACGCCGTTCACTCCTCGCCTGGTTCCGCCCTTTTCCCGGAGTCCTGACTGGGGCGCACCCGCACGTGCGCGCGCTCACCCTGGGGGCCGAACAGGCCCAGGTACTCGACCGGCCCCGGTCCGGGGTTGGCCAGCGCGTGCGGGATACGGGTGTCGAACTCGGCGACCTCCCCCGGCTCCAACACCATGTCGTGATCGCCCAGGACCAGCCGCAACCGCCCCTCCAGGACGTACAGCCAGTCGTGCCCCTCGTGGGTGCGCTGTTCGATCTCCTCCGCAGGGACGGTGAGCGGGGCGTTCACGGTCGGGTTGGTGATCCGGTAGGCCTGGAGTCCGCCGGGCCTGCGGTTGAGCGGAACATAGGTGACCCCGTGACGGACGAACGACCCGCGCCGGACCCGGGGGTCCCGCACCGGGGGCTGCCCCACGAGCCGGTCCAGGGGCACCTCGTACACACGGGAGAGCGGCAACAGGAGTTCCAGGGTGGGGCGCCGCTGCCCCGACTCCAGCCGGGACAGGGTGCTCACCGAGATCCCCGTCTGCTCCGACAACCCTGCCAGCGTGGTGCCCCGGTCCCTGCGCAGGGACCGCAACCGCGGCCCCACCGCCTCCAGCACCGGGGTGAGTTCGTCTTCCATACCCCGAATCTGCCACAGACCGCCCTTCCCCTCGCACTACTGCGGGGGCAGTGTGCCGTCCTCACCGGCCGCGACCCGGTGTCAGGTCCAGCACGCGGCGCGGGTCTCCTCGGGCGAGTCGCCCGCCGAGTCCGACACCGGGTGTGGTTCCTTCCACGGCTCCCACCGCTCCTTCCGTGCGCTGGACGTGTTCCCAGAGAGCGTCGTACGCGTCCGACGGCCTGGCCCAGGGGGAGTCGTTCAGTCGCGGGCATGGGTCCACCCGACCAGCTTCGACACTGCTTCTTGACCTTCCGGGGCACGTCGCCCCCTCCTGCCCGGGTGGGCGTTCGCCACACCCCGCCGAAGGGCCGCCCCGCGCCCTATCCTGATCACCCACACCCAGGGAGGACCCACACCTTGGACGCGCCCACCGACCGGCTCCGCCCCATCGACCTGGCCCGGGCCGCCGGCATCTCCACGCAACAGGTTCGCAACCACGCGGACGAGGGCGTCCTGCCGCCGACCGCCCGCACCGACTCCGGCTACCGGATCCTCACCGACCTCCACCGCCGGGCCCTGCTCACCTTCCGCGCCCTGAGCGCAGGGTTCGGTGGCGCCACCGCCCGCGACGTCATGGCCGCCGTGCACCAACGCGACCTCCCCGCGGCCCTGGCGCTGATCGACGCAGCCCACCACGCCCTGCACGAACAGCGCACCGCCCTGCACGCCACAGGTCGGGCCCTGGCTGCGGTCGCCGAACACACCCCCGACGCACCAGCCGCCCACGGAGGTGAGCTGCGCATCGGCGAACTCGCCGCCCACCTGGGCATACGCACCTCGACCCTGCGCGTGTGGGAGGACGCCGGGCTGCTCGACCCCCGGCGCGAACACCCCACCGGGTACCGCCTCTACTCCCCCGCCGACGTGCGCGAGGCCCGTATGGTGCACCTGCTGCGCCAGGTCCGTTACCCGCTCTCGGACATCCCGCCGGTCATCCAGGAACTGCGCCGCAGCGGCGACAGCCGGGCGCTGCACACCGCCCTGGCCCAACGCGCGGACGAACTCACCCAGCGCTCACGGGCCATGCTCACCGCGGCCGCCCTCCTCGACGACTACGCGCGCACGGTCTGACCGCCGTCGCCCCCCGCCACCTGGCCTCGTCCCCCCACACACAGGGGTGCGGGCCGCCTGGGAACCACCCGGACGACCCGCACCCCTTCTCCTCCGGCGACCCCCGCACCGGGGTCCCCCACGCTCAGTCCCGCTCCTCCCGCAGAGCGAAGACCTTGCCCGGGTTGAAGATCCCCGCGGGGTCCAGCGCTCCCTTGACCGCCCGGTGCATCGCCAGCACATGCGGGCCCAGCTCGTCGGCGGCGCCGCGCATCTTCAACAGACCCACGCCGTGCTCGCCGGTGACCGTCCCGCCCACCGCCAGGGCCTCGTCCACAATCACCTCGAACGCCTGCTTGGCACGGCCCTTGGCCTCTTCGTCACCTGCCGGGACGATGAACAGCGGGTGCAGGTTCCCGTCCCCGGCGTGCGCGATGTTGCCGATCCTGGTGTCGAACCGCTCCCCGGCCGCCTCGATCGCCTCCAGCATGTGCGGGACCCGCGCCTTGGGCACACACACGTCCTCGGTCAGCAACGGACCAAGCCGCTCCAGGGCCGGGTAGGCCAGCCGCCGCGCCTGGAAGAGCGCCTCGGCCTCCTCCTCGTCGGTGGAGCGCACCGCGTACACGGCCTTCTCCTTCTCGAAGCACTCCAGGATGCGGTCAGCCTCCTCCTGACCGGAGGTCCCGGGCAGGTCGCTGCGGGCCAACAACAGGACCTCTCCCTCGGCGGACAGCCCCATGTTCTTCCACTCGTCCACGGCCTGGAGGCAGAACCGGTCGATGAGTTCCAGGGCCGAGGGCACGATGCCCGCCGCGGACACGGCGGCCACCGCCCGCCCGGCATCGGTCAGGGAGTCGAAGTAGCCCACCACGGTGTGCTCCACACCCCGGCGCAACGGCACCAGACGCAACGTCACCTCGGTGACCAGGCCCAGCGTTCCCTCCGAACCCACCATGAGCCCGGCCAGGTCGTACCCGGTCACCCCCTTGGCGGTGGTCCTGCCCAGTCGCACCACCTCACCGGAGCCGACGACGGCCTCCATGCCCAGCACGTAGTCCCGGGTGACCCCGTACTTCACACAGCACAGCCCACCGGCGTTGGTGGCCACGTTCCCGCCGATCGTCGACCACGGCGACGAGGCGGGGTCCGGCGGGTACCACAGGCCGTCCTGGGCGACCCTCGCCCGCAGGTCGTCGTTGACCACGCCCGGCTGGACCGTGACGGTCTGCTGGACGGTGTCCACCTCCAGCACCCGGTTCATCCGCTCGAAGGAGACCACCACCCAGCCCCGTCCGGCGTTGGCCGCCCCGGACAGCCCGGTACCGGCGCCGCGTCCGACCACCGCGACCCCTCCGCTCGCGCAGATCCGCACCACCTCGGCGACGTCGGCGGTGTCGCGGGGCCGTACCACCGCCGCCGGGGCGTCGTAGGGCGCCCACTCGGCCTCGTCATGGGAGTAGCCCTCCATCACGGCGGGATCGGTGACCACCTGTTCGGCCCCGATCGCGGCCACCAGCTCCTCGACGACCCCCGGCATGGACCCCTCCTTCACCCTGTGTGGCGGCGCTCACTGCACCGACGCTGCCCAGCACTCTAACGGGACGCCTCACCCCATGAGTCACCCGCGTACCAGGACGAACACCCACGATCTCCCACACCACGCCTCGGCAAAACAAGACGAATACCCACCAAACATCCACAAAAGCGGACCAGTCCGGTGTTAGCTTGGCCCCAACGGCCCAGACACACCACCCACGGCCGCGGAGGTGGGCACATGAGCACGATCCTGGTCACCGGCGCCACCGGAACCCTCGGCGCACCGGTCGTGGAACGACTACACCAGACCGACCACCAGGTCCACACCCTCAGCCGCCACCCCGACCCACAGGACCCGAACGCCCACGCCGTAGACCTGCGCACCGGGGAGGGACTCGACACCGCCCTGACCGGCGTCGACACCGTCGTGCACTGCGCCAGCAGCCCCACCGGCGGCGACCTCCAGGCCGCCACCCACCTCCTGCGCGCCGCCAGGGCCAACGGCGTCACCCACCTGGTGTACGTCTCCATCGTCGGCTGTGACAGCGTCCCCCTGGGCTACTACCGCACCAAGCACACCGTCGAGGAGGCCCTGCTCGCCTCCGGTCTGGGCGTGACCGTCCTGCGCGCCACCCAGTTCCACCAGCTCGTCGCCGCGGTCTGCGCCCGAGCCGCCCGCCTGCCCGTGATGCCCTACCCCGACGTCGACGTGCAGCCCGTCGACCCCGGCGAGGTCGCCCTGCGCCTGGTCCGTCTGGCCCAGCAGGAACCCTCCGGACGCGTCCCCGACCTGGGTGGCCCCCGGGTCGAGTCCTTCCACGACCTGGCCCGCGCCTACCTGGACGCCACCGGCGCCTCGCGCCGCCTGCTGCCGGTGCGCCTGCCCGGAGCGACCTTCGCCGCCTTCCGCGCCGGGGGGCACCTGGCCCCCGAGCACGCCGTGGGCCGCACCACCTTCGCCGAGTTCCTGGCCCGAAGCTGAGGCGCACCCGCGACGAAGCGGCCGCACCCGAGAACCAGGACCACAGCCGGTCCGCGAGCGCGCCACGCGTGAGCGGGCCCCTCGGCCGCGCCTACTCGCAGCCGCTGGCCGGCCCTTCCGAGGGCGTGACCTCCCGAACGAACACCAGACCGTCACTGTTCGCCAGGTGCGCCGGGTCCAACGGCGCGTATCCGAACCACGGCGACTCCCGGGCCTCGGCGGAACCCTCACCCAGCACCCGCGCCAACTCAGGGGCGTCCACCACACAGCGCTCCCGGCCCAGCGCGTACAACACCCCCTCCACGCTTCCCTGGGGTGGTTCCTCCACCCCGTGGTGACGCAGTGTGCCCAACGCGGTGGGCAGGAACGCGTACCCGCGGCCCAGCCGCTCCGCCACGAGTGCCCCCGCACTCCACCACTCCATCAACCCCTGCCACATCCGCATTGAGCTCCGCTCCCGTTGCAGGTGGGAGTTGTGCGCGTGCACCAACACCGGCCCATGGTCGGCCAGGGCCAGGAGGTTGTGCGCCATCATCTGGTCCCGAACCCCCAACAACCGGGTGATGCGCGCGGGCGAGGCGTCCGCCAGCCAGTGGTGGTAGCGCAACAACCCCACGGCCGTGCGACCGTACAGCTCGGCCCGCGCCAGTTCCGCGCGCGAGGTCGCCCCCACCAGGTACGGAGCCTGCGCGTCCAGCAGCGCCACCAGGTCGTCGGCGATCAACCGCAACTGACCGGCCTCGGCGGACTGCCCCACCGACCGGCCCGGGTCCATCATCGCCTCCGGGTCGGTCCAAGTCCCGTCCGATCCGAGCAACCGGTCCAGGTACCCGGCGGTACAGGGCAGCAGGTCCGCCTCGACCTGTTCGGCCAGGTGGTCGTACAGGGCGCTCAGGGCCTGCCGGGGGCTCTCGGCGCCCGAGATCTCCAACGGACCGTCGAACCCGGCGAACCGCACCCGCTCACCCACCGGGCGTCCCTCGTTGTGGGCGCGCATCCACCGCACCAGTTCGCGGTTGGCGGCGTAGGCACCGAAGCCGTGACTGAATCCGCGCTCCATCACCTCGTCGAGGGTTCCGTGACCGAAGGTGACGTACTCGTCCACGACCAGCCCCCTCAGGCAGTCGCTCTCCAGCGCGATCGTCCGATACCCCTCCTCCACGAGCTCGCGGAACAGGTCGTTGCGCACCCGGAGCAGCGTGCCGTCATCGTGCGTGGGCTCACCCAGAGCCAGCACGCGCGGCCGGTCTGGGAGCAACCCCATCACCGAGGCCGCCCCGAGCGCATGCGTCGTGTCCTTCGTCCGCGTGTCCATACCTTCGACGGTATCGCTGAACCGACCGTGGAGACTTTGACGCACTAGCATCGAGAACATGGCAGAAAAGCTTCAAAGAGGGGTACGCCTGAGACCGATCGACCTGGCCCGTCGGCACGGGCTGTCCACCCAGGCGATCAGGAACTACGAGGCCGACGGCATCCTCCCACCCGCCGAACGCACCCCCCACGGCTACCGCACCTACACCCCGCTGCACGCCTCGGCCCTGCGCGCGTTCCTGGCCCTGTTCCCCGGCCACGGCCACCAGCGGGCGGCAGCGATCATGCGAGCGGTCAACCACGGGCACGTGGAGGAGGCACTGCACGAGATCGACCTGAGCCACGCCCAACTCCTCGACGACCGCCGCACCCTCACCGCCGTCCGAAACGCGCTCCACGACCTGGACCCCGCGCCGACCACGGCCGCACCAGCGGCCACCAGGGTGCTCTCCGGACTCACCACCACGAACCCCACACCCGGGACCGTCTTCATCGGGCAGCTCGCGGGCCGCCTCGGCGTCCGACCGGCCACCCTGCGCAAATGGGAGAACGCCGGACTGGTGTTCCCGGTCCGCGACCCACGAACCGGCTACCGCGTCTACGACGACGCCGCGGTACGCGACGCCCAACTGGTCCACCAGCTCCGGCGCGGCGGCCACCTGCTGCAACAGATCGCCCCGCTCATCACCCAGGTGCGCTCGGCCGGCGGCCTCCAACCGTTGGAGGGGACCCTGGACGACTGGCACCAGCGGCTCGACACCCGAGGACGAGCGCTCCTGACCGGCGCCGCCCAACTGGAGGCCCACCTGTCCACGCACGCCTGAACCCCCAAAGACCCACCCGCGCCAAAGAACACCCCCGGTGTGCGCACCCTGGGGCGCCCCCGAACGCGGGCCCCTTCCCACCACCGTTCCACCGACGGGCGAAGGGGGGGGCACGAACGCGAAACGGTTCGAGCAGGAGGACCCCTGGAGGCGGCGCCGACCCGCCTCCCCGGCCGTCAGTGACCCAGCCTTCCGCGCCAGGCCGCCAGGGACGGGCGTGGCGCCGGCATCACGAAGGAGAGGTGAACACAACAAGAGCGTGCCCGCACACGCCGACGCGGAGTCAGCGACCCAGATTCCGGTAGCGCCGCATCGCCAACGGAACGAACACCGCCATCAGCACCAGAGGCCACACCACCGCCATCAACACCGCGTTCTGCGCCACCCACGACTCACCCACCACCGTGGTGTTGCCGAACAACTCACGACAGGCCAGCACCGTCGCCGACAACGGGTTCCACTCGGCCACCGGCGCCAACCACGCCGGAATCACCTCCGTGGGCACGAACGTCTCGGCCACCATCGCCAGCGGGAACACCAGCGAGAAGAACTTCATGGCCGCTTCGGGGCTGCGCACGAGCAACCCCAGGTAGATCCCGATCCACGTGAACGCCAGTCGCAACAGCAACAACAACCCCAACGCGGCCAACGCCGGCGCAGGTCCGTTGTGCCACTGCCACCCGACCAACAACCCCATCCCCACCAGAACCAACAGATCCACCAGGGCCGAGACCACGTCCGCCATACTGCGCCCCACCAACAACGCGGACGGAGCCATCGGCAACGTCCGGAACCGGTCCACCACACCCCGGCCCACGTCCGTGACCACAGCGATCGTCGTGTTCCCGATCCCGAACGCCATGGTCAGCGCGAAGAGCCCCGGCATCAGGAAGTCGCGGTAGTCCTCACCGCCCACCCCCATGGCCGCGCCCATCGCCTCACCGAACACGAAACCGAACAGCAGCACCGCCAGCACCGGGATCATCAGCGTCCCGATCACCTCATCGGGCTTGTACAGCAGGTGCGCCAGGTAGCGGCGGGCCACCACGACGGAATCGGCCACCGCCCAACCAGCCCTTCCCAGCAGGACCCGCGGCCCCCGCCGTTCACGCTCCACGTCCGCGATCACGACCGCTCCTCCGCCACAGCGCCACCGTGCTGCCCGGTCAACCCCAGGAACACGTCATCCAACGTCGGACGCCGCAACGCGATGTCCTCCACGTCCAACCCAGCCTCGTCCAGCGCCCGCACCACCTTGGACAACCCCGCGCCGCGCCCACACACCGGCGCACTGACCCGCAACGCGTCCCGGTCCACCTCCGGCGGCGCCCCGGCCATCCGGCCCAGCACCTCCACCGCCACCGGCAACTCCTCCACACCGGCCACCACGACCTCCACCCGGCCACCGCCCACCCGCGACTTCAACTCCTCCGGGCTTCCCTCGGCGATCACCCCGCCCCGGTCCAACACCGACACCCGATCCGCCAACCGATCGGCCTCCTCCAGGTACTGCGTGGTCAACAGCACCGTCGTACCCCCCGCCACCAACTCCCTGACAGCCCGCCACACCTCGGCCCGGCTGCGCGGGTCCAACCCGGTCGTGGGCTCGTCCAGGAACAGCACCCGAGGGTCCAGCACCAGCCCCGCCGCCAGATCCAACCGGCGGCGCATCCCACCCGAGTACGTGCGCACCGAACGGTCAGCCGCCCCCGTCAGGTCGAAACGCTCCAACAACTCCACGGCCCGCTCCCGAGAACGCCGCCGCCCCAGGTGGTAGAGGCGCCCGAACATCTCCAGGTTGCGGCGCCCGCTGAGGATCTCGTCCACCGCCGCGTACTGCCCCACGAACCCGATCCGCGAACGCACCAGCCGAGCCTGCGAGGCGACATCGGCCCCGGCCACCCTGGCCCGGCCACCGTCGAACCCCAACAGGGTCGCCAAGACCCGCACCAACGTCGTCTTACCCGCACCGTTGGGCCCCAGCAGTGCGTGCACGGTCCCCGGCGCCACCGCCAGGTCCACCCCGTCCAGGGCCGCCCCACCACCCGGGTAGAGCTTGCGCACCCCCTCCGCCAGGATCACCGGTTCGCCGCTCACGAGACCACCTCCGCCACCCGCACCCGACCCGCGTGACGGGGACGCGGCGCCACCACCGGCGTCACCTCCTCGTACCGGCCCACCGCGATCCGAGCGATGTTGCGCACCGACTCACTGCCCGACCGGTAGTACGAGCAGTGCCCCGGGATGTCCCCGGTCCCGAACACCCGCGCCCCGTACCCGGGCCGCATCGGCGAGGGCCCGTGCCCCACCTCCCCCACGTGCCCGCGCGGAAAGAACCGGATCCAGTCACGGGGCCCCCGCGCCGCCCACAGGTTCCCCGAGAACCCCAGCTCCTCAAGCGAACGCGTCCCCATGCCGGGGCTGCCCAGCGCCACACAGTCACTGACCCGCCCCCGGCCCAGGGCCAGACCGCACACCACCGTGCCGTAGCTGTGTCCCACCAGCGTCACCCGTGCCGCACCCGGCAGGAACCGGGTCAGCCGCACCAGGTCCGCAGCCCCCTCCAACGCCGGGCGACGCGAGACGGCCTCCCCGAACCCGCGCGGCGTGCGGTACCCCACCCACACCACCACGGCCACACGCTCCCCCGGCGCCACCTCACGCATCGTGCGCAACAACGTCTCCCCGTTGGCGCGCGGCCGTGTGGCCCGCTTCTGGTTGAAGTAGTTGCCCAGGTAGTTGTCGTTGCCCGGCACCAGGACCGCGACATGGTCCGCGGTGGCCGCGTCCCCCAACTCCTCCACGATCCGCCCGTCCTCGGTCCCGTCACAGGCCAGCAGACGAACCCCGTACCCCTGGGCGCGCTCATAGCGCAACGGCTCAGGGACCGGAATGGTGGATGGGCCCGCCGCGATCATGACTCTCCCCGAGGTTCCTCGTACAACAGGCTTCGCTGACACCCTCAACGCTAGAACCGCGGGTACGACCGGCACGATGACGCAGACACCCACTTACCGGTCCACTCCCACCCACCTCCCGCAGTGGTGCCAGCACTACCGGAGCTCCGACCCACTCACCTGACCGGCAGCAATCCGCTTGCCCGCCGAAGGCGCCCCTGCAACGATGCACCCATGCGGATCGTGACCCTGGCCCAGCGCCCCGACCTCGCCGAGGTCCTGGAACGCCCCGAACTCAACCCCGGGCCCGAGGTGATGTTCCACGACACCGTCGCCCACCGGTACTGGAACCGCCTGGCCCGCGACTTCGCCGAGTACCAGATCGCCCTGGTACGCGGCGACGAGGTCATCGCCCGCGCCAACAGCGTCCCGCTGGCATGGCACGGCACCCCCGACGAACTCCCCGACGAGGGCTTCGCGTGGGCCCTGGAACAGGCCTTCGACGACAGGGCCGCCGGACGCGCACCCACCATCGCCTCCGCCCTGTACATCGCCGTCTCCACCCGCCACCAGGGCGCCGGGGTCAGCGCCCGCATGGGTCAGGCCCTGCGCGACAACGCCGCCGAGCACGGACTCACCGCGCTGGCCGCACCCCTGCGACCCACCCACAAACACCGCTACCCGCTGATCCCCATGGCCGAGTACGCCAGCTGGACCCGCGACGACGGCCTGTCCATCGACCCCTGGCTGCGCACCCACCAACGCCTCGGCGCGCACCTGCTCCACCCCTGCGAGAGGTCCATGACCGTGGAGGGCACCGTCGCCCAGTGGCGCCAGTGGACCGCCATGGACTTCCCCGGCAGCGGACGCCACATCGTGGAAGGCGCCCTGTCGCCCGTCACCATCGACCTGGCCGCCGACCGCGGCACCTACGTCGAACCCAACATGTGGGCCTGGCACCCCCTCACCTGACCCACCACTCGGAGCCACCGCCGTGACACCACCCCCCGTCCGAGGACTACGCCCCGACGGCACCATCGCCCGCGAAGGCTCAACCGACCGCGTCCACACCGCCTTCACCCCCGTGGTCGAGACCCTGCGCACCCGCCTCCACCAGGTCTTCGGGCCCCGCATGCACAGCGCCTACCTGTACGGCAGCATCCCCCGGGGCACCGCCGTCCCCGGCGTCTCGGACCTGGACGCCCTGGTGGCCCTGCACACCGACCCCACTCCCACTGACCGGGACCGCGCCCGAGCGCTCCTGGAGGAGATCGACACCGACTTTCCCCAGGTCGACGGCGGCGGGATCCTCCTGGACGGGGTGCCCACACTGACCAGCGAACTCGAACGGCACGACTCCGGGTTCTTCGTCGCCTGCCTGTGCACCCCTCTGACCGGCCCCGACCTGGCCCGGCAACTGCCCCGGTACCGACCCACCAGCCTCCTGGCCCGTGAGACCAACGGCGACCTGCAC
Organism: Nocardiopsis sp. B62; assembly: GCF_018070675.1. Lineage (NCBI taxonomy): Bacteria > Bacillati > Actinomycetota > Actinomycetes > Streptosporangiales > Nocardiopsidaceae > Nocardiopsis > Nocardiopsis sp. B62. Next base: position 380,298 of record NZ_JAGPXK010000001.1, read on the forward strand.
CTGACCCTGCGCCGCTGGCGTACCCGCCTGGCCGAGGCGACCACCGACGACCAGCTCCGCGCGCTGAGCCGGGGCGTGTCCCGCAGACTCACCCGCACCGGACTCACACTGGTCATGCCCGCCTGGGGCGGATGGACCAGCGACCTGACCCTGGCGGCGGAGGTCTTCGGCCACTACCACCCCGGCCGCCACGAGCAGATGCGCGCCGCCGCTCACACCGCCCGGCACCCCAGCGCCGACCGCGACCACCTGGTCGACCTCCTCGAGGACTTGGCCCCCTGGCTGGCCGAGGAGTACACCGCCACCCACGGCCCCAAGGCCCCCAGGCCCGCGACCCCCCACACCTGAGGAACCCGCCGCCCCCGGTCCGCGGTGCGGCGTGTTCCCCTTCCCCGCGCCAGCAGGGGTCACACCGCCACACGGAGAAGGGCACGGGGGCCGAGGAGGATTCCCACAGGAGCGGTAGTGGCGAACCGAAGCGCATGGGCCTACCGAACGCGCAGGAGGGGCCCATGCCGCGGCCGAAGATCCACCTGACCTGCTCGTACAGCCGTTGGCGCTGAGCACGATCATGGTGCGATCGGCACGAGCGCGCTGACGCGGTTCTCGCACTCGCGACAGTGCTGGGCCGGAACAGCCGGGACACCCTGGCCGCCGTCGAACGGCTGGCCGCGGTCGAGGAGCCGACAGTGCACGGCGAGGAGGCGGTCACGCGCAGGGTGTAGCCCTGGCCTCATCGCACGGTCGCCCCCTCGTCGAGCACGGCCCGCTCGGCAGACTCCAGTTCGGCCGAGCGAAGGAAGTCGGCGACCTTGCGCGGCAAGTCGAGGGGTGACCGGTAACTCCCGGGCGGGAATGTCCTCCTCCACGCCGGTGTGATCGGGTGGAAGGTCGGCGACGGCCTTGCTGGCCTTGGCCCTAACAGCGTGCAGTCCGTCGTGGGTCAGTTCCCGATGGAGGTCGCCGACGGCGGGCGGCGAGGTCCAGCGCGAAGAACGCGCCGTCATGGATGCGCAGGGCCACCTGCTCGCGGTGGTCCCGGCCACCTGTCGTCAAACCCTGTCAGCAATCACCATCGGATCTGATGGGATTCGACCCGCCGCGCCCCCGGATTGCACGGGTTCCTTGGACGCGTCGGCCGCCAGTCGGCAAACGATCATTACCGACAGGCGCCACGGATCTTGAGCGTTGCGCGCCAGTGTCAACGTTCCGGTCTCGGGTCAGGCTGGCGGGTCGGGGTGTATCTGGCGAGCATGGTCTGGACCGCCTGTTCGACGGCGTCGTGGATGTCGGAGGCTGCGGGGTTCCAGTCGGTCAGCAGCATGCGGGGCCACAGGACGTAGTTGGCGATCATGCCGAGGAACTGGTTCGCGGCGCTCGCCGCGTCCGGGACATCAGCGTTGCCCGCCTCGTGCTCGGCTTCCAAGTAGTGCTGGACGGAGGTGAAGTAGGGCAGTTTGCCGAGCTGGAACTGCATCCGTCCCAGTTCGGGGAAACGAGGCAGTTCGGCGATGACGATCCGGAACAGGCCTGTCATGCGGGGCTGACCCATCAGGTCGGCGTAGCCGTGGCCGATGGCTGTCAGCCCGGAGCGCAGATCTCCCGCCGGTGGCCGCGCGGTATCGCTGGCGTCGCGCTGCCAGGACTGCGTGACGATGGCCTCGAAGAGGGCCGCCTTGGTGGGGAACTGCTTGAACAGGGTGGACTTCGAGACCCCGGCCGCTTCGGCGATCCGGGCTAGCGAGGTGCCGTCGTAGCCACGGTCCAGGAACAGTTCTGTGGCTGCGGTGGTGATCGCCGCGCGTTTTTGCTGAGCGAGTCTGCGGTGGTGTGCGGAGAGTTCTGCTGCCATGCGGCCAGTATGCCGCAGACCCGAGGCGAGTCACTTGACTCGCCTCGATAGTCCTGCTTGGGTACGAGAGCAAGGCGAGTCGGTCGACTCGCATCCTATCTGTGGCGCCGGGTGAATTCCGGTAGCCGCGCGGTGGAGGAACAGCTCATGACGATCGACAGGATCGCTTTGGTGACCGGTGCGAATCGCGGCCTCGGACGTGGCGCGGCCATCGCTCTGGCCAAACGCGGGGTGCGGGTTCTGGTCACCCACCGCAGCGATGCGGCCGGGGCCGAGAAGACGGTGGAACAGGTGCAGGCGGTGGGTGGGACCGCCGCTGTTCTCCGGCTCGACATCAGCGACGTCTCCTCTTTCGCGTCCTTCACCTCCGAACTGAGCGAGCAGCTGGAGCGCTGGGGTACTTCGCGGCTCGACATCTTGGTCAACAACGCGGGAGTGGGGATCTTCGCACCGCTGGAGGACGTCACGATCGACGATTTCGACACGGTGATGGGCACCAACGTCCGGGGCACGTTCTTCCTCATCAAGTCACTTGCGCCGCTGCTGGCCCAGGGTGGCCGCGTCATCAACGTCTCGACGTCACTGACCCGCCACACCAGCCCCGCCACCTCGGTCTACTCCGCCTCGAAGGCCGCCGTCGAAGCCTTGAGCCGCACCCTCGCCGCAGAACTCGGCCCGCGCGGAATCCGGGTCAACGCCATCGCCCCGGGGCCGACCGCCACCGATTTCAACGGTGGAGCGATGCGGGACGACGCCGAGATGCGCCAGGGTCTGGCCGGACAGACCGCGCTCGGCCGCGTCGGCGAACCCGAGGAGATCGGCGACGCCATCGCCACGCTGGCCTCCGAGGGCCTGCGCTGGGTCACCGCCCAGCGAATCGAGGTCTCCGGCGGCGCCCTCCTCTGAGCGACCGGTCGAACGGCCTGTAAAGACACAGGCAGCGACGGCCCCGACTCCCTCCCAGCCGGTCCCGTCCACGTCCAGCTCCGGCGCATCAGGTCCAGATCACGATGGCGTTGAGGACCAGACCGAGCGCGCCGAGCTGGTCCTCCATGCCGTCGCGGTACGCCTGGTGGATGGTGCCGTGCTTGCCGGGGCACACATCGCGAGCGAGCTTGTGGCGGGACTCCTGCACGGTGGCGGGATTCGACATGCGTACGGTGCCCCACCGCACGTCCCACCCCAGCGGGTGGGCAGGGTGCGTTTGCCCGTGAGTTCCAGGCGGCTGGGGCGGAAGAACTGTTCCAGGTTGCCCGCCGGCAACTCGTCGGGGTAGCGGCCGTAGCGGGCGATCCGCTCATCGGAGAGATGTTCATGCGACGTGCCCCGAATGTGGGGGCCGCGAACAGGGCAACCCGGCCCCGTCACCGAACCGTTCGCCCAGGACGGCTCTGCCGCCAGATCCTGTGGTAATCATCCTCGACGCCCGCGACTCCCGTGCGGCGTGGGCGTGAGGCGCCAACGCCGCACAGAGCCCCCGTGTGGCCCGCATCCAGCTCGGGTGGGGGCCACACGGCGTGGAAGGCCCCTCGCGGACCCCGTAAATATCGTTTCGTTGGTAACGTTATTTAATAAACGTTACGCAGGTTTCGTGACGAAACAGAACCCCGAAGCCCGGAAATCCTGACTTCCGATAAGTCAACCTTCTAGGAAGTCAGCCCTTCAGGGGCGCCCCAGCTCCCTCCAGGCGCCCAATCCGGCCCGCCAACGTTATTCAGGGCGCCCTCCGACCCGCACAAACGAGACGGGTACACCCCAGGCTGTACTGTCTGGGGTGTACCCGCTAAGTCGGGGTGGTTCTCCCGAACGCCCGGCAACAGGACAAGTAACCCGTGAGTAACTTCGTGGGCGTCCCCAAGGTCACGGATCAGGTGAACCAACCGGTAACCCGGTACCCCTTCGCGATCGTGTGCGGTGTCGACTGACCCCACACGACCCGGAGCACCCTTCATGCGCCAGGAGCCGTCCCTCGAACAACTCGTCGACCAGTGGACCCTCGAAGAGGGCGACCGGGCCCTGGTCGGCAACAAGAGCGGCGCGACTCGGCTCGGGTTCGCGCTCAAGCTGAAGTTCTTCCAGCTCCAGGGCCGTTTTCCTTCCTACGCCGAGGAGATCCCGTCGGCGGCGGTGGACTTCGTCGCCGAGCAGGTCGGTGTGGACGCGGCCCTGTTCGGCAAGTACCCGTGGAACACACGTGTTCCGGGGCGGCACCGGCACCAGATCCGGCAGGAGTACGGCACCCACGCCGCCACCGAGGATGAGGAGGACCAGCTTGCCCAGTGGCTGGCCGACCAGGTGTGCCCGGTGCAGGTCGATCGCACCGAACTCGCCCAGGCCGTGGTCAACCGGTGCCACACCCTCAAGATCGAACCCCCGCGCCCGGGGCAGATCGAGCGGATCGTGGCCTCGGCTGGGCGCCGCTTCGAGGAGGCCTTCACCACCCAGGTCGCTGCCCATCTGGGCCGGGGGGTGTGCGAACGGCTCCAGAGCCGGGTGCTGGGCACCGAGGGCGTGCTGCTGGCCGTGAAGTCCGACCCCGGCCCGCTGGGGCTGGAGACCCTGCTCACCGAGGTCGACAAGCTCAAGACCGTGCAGGCCCTGGGGCTGCCGGACGAGCCCTTCGCGGGAGTCTCGGACAAGATCGTGGCCGCCTGGCGCTCCCGGGCGGCCCGGATGTACCCCTCGGACTTCGCCGAGTGCGCCGAACCGGTGCGCTACACCCTGCTGGCCGCCCTGTGCTGGACTCGCCAGGCTGAGCTGACCGACTCCCTGGTGGAGTTGCTGATCCGGCTCATCCACCGGATCAACGCCCGCGCCGAGACGCGGGTGGAAAAAGAGCTGATCGGTCAGCTGACCGCGGTGCCGGGCAAGAAGTCGATCCTGCGCCGGATGGTGGACGCCTCCCTGGCCCAGCCCGGCGGGACGGTGGCCGAGGTGGTCTTCCCCGCGGTCCCGGGCGGGGAGAAGACGCTGCGCCGTCTGGCCAAGGAGTTGATGGCCACCGAGAAGGCGATGGCCGAGCGGGTGCGCTACCAGCTGCGCGGTTCCTACACCCACCACTACCGGCGGATGCTCTCCCCGCTGCTGGCCGCTCTGTCTTTTGCCTGCAACAACACCGCCTACCGGCCGGTGATGGAGGCCATTGAGCTGTTGGGCCGCTACACCGAGGTCGACCGGAGCGAGAAGTTCTACGGCGCTGCCGAGCACGTGCCGATCGAGGGGGTGGTGCCCAAGGCCTGGGCCGAGGCGGTCACCGACGCCGCCTCCGGTCGGGTGGAGCGCATCCCGTATGAGTTGTGCGTGCTCATCGCGCTGCGCGAGGCGTTGCGTCGGCGCGAGATCTACGTCCAGGGCGCCAGCCGCTGGCGCGACCCCGACACCGACCTGCCCGGCGACTTCGCCGAGAACCGCGACGTGCACTACGCCGCCCTGAACAAGCCGGTGGAGCCGAACGCGTTCGTGGACGGGGTGCGCACCCGGATGCGCCAGGCGTTGGACCGGCTCGACGGGGCGATGGCCAAGGACACCACCGGCGGGGTGCGGGTGGTGACCCGCAAGGGCCAGCCCTGGATCAGCGTCCCGAAGCTGGAGGCGCTGCCCGAGCCCCAGAATCTGCGTGCGCTCAAGGGCGAGGTGCTCAAGCGGTGGGGCACCCTGGACCTGCTCGACATCCTCAAGGACTCCGCACTGCTGACCGGGTTCTGCGAGGAGTTCGCTTCGGTGGCCACCCGCGAGGCGATCCCCAAGGCGGCGCTGCACCGGCGCCTGCTGCTGTGCCTGTTCGCGCTCGGCACCAACATGGGCATCAAGCAGATGATCGCCACCGGCGAGCACGGCGAGGACGAGGGGGCGCTGCGCCGAACCCGCGCCTCGCACATCACCCGCGACAACCTGCGCCGGGCCATCGCCCGGGTGGTGAACGAGACCTTCGCCGCCCGGGACGCCCAGTGGTGGGGCACCGCGACCACGACCGCGTCGGACTCCAAGCGGTTCGGGTCCTGGGAGTCGAACCTGATGACGGAGTTCCACGCCCGCTACGGCGGGCACGGGGTGATGATCTACTGGCACGTCGACAAGGGCCGGGCGTGCATCTACTCCCAGCTCAAGTCGTGTTCGTCCTCGGAGGTCGCGGCGATGATCGAGGGGGTGCTGCGGCACTGCACCGACGCCGAGGTCGAGGCGAACTACACCGACACCCACGGGGCGTCCATCGTGGGGTTCGCGTTCACCGAACTGCTCGGGTTCAAGCTGCTGCCGAGGTTGAAGAACATCGGCGCGGTGCGCCTGTACAGCCCCGACGCCGGCCCCGCGACGTGGCCGAGGTTGGAGCGGGTCCTCAAGAACCGGCCCATCGACTGGGCGCTGATCGAGCGCAACTACGACCAGATGGTCGCCTACGCCACCGCCCTGCGCCTGGGCACGGCCGACACCGAGCAGGTGCTGCGCCGCTTCACCAAGGGCGGCGGCCCCAAGAACCCGGTTTACCAGGCCCTGGAGGAACTCGGCCGGGCGGTGCGCACCATCTTCGCCTGCGACTACCTGGCCGACGAGGCCCTGCGCCGGGAGATCCACGGCGGCCTGGAGGTGGTGGAGAACTGGAACGGCGCCAACGACACCTTCTTCTACGGCAAGGAGGGCGTGCTCACCGGCGCCGACCGCGAGCACGCCGAGATCTCCATGCTTGCCCTGCACCTGCTCCAGTCCTGCCTGGTCCACGTCAACACCCTGCTCCTGCAACGGGTGCTGGAAGACCCCGTCTGGGCGGGGCGGCTCACCCCTGAGGACCGGCGCGGGTTGAACCCGCTGTTTTGGACCCACGTCAACCCGTATGGCCGGTTCGTGCTCGACATGGACAGGCGCCTGGACCTGGCCGTGTGAGGCTTGTGAAAGGGGCCGGTAGTCCTGGGGCTCGCCTCAGGGGCGCGCGGGCTAGGTGCCTAGGTGCTCTGTGGGCGGGTGCGCGGTTCGGGCACGGCGGTGCCGGTCCAGCTGGCGAGGATGGCCAGGGCCTCGGCGGAGGCAGAGTCGGGCTCGGGGGTGTAGATGACCAGTACCTGCTCGGGGTCGCCTTCGACGTCCAGGGACTCATAGCCCAGCGTGAGGTCGCCCACGAGCGGGTGGTGCAGGCGCTTGGTACCGGTGGAGTGGGCCACGACGTCGTGGTCGGCCCACAGTCGGCGAAAGGCGTCGCTGCGCAGGGACAGCTCCCCGACCAGCTCGGTGAGCTGCGGGTCCTGGGGGTGGCGTCCGGCGTACAGGCGCAGCATGGCCACACTGTCGGCCGCGACGCGCTCCCAATCGGTGTAGAGCGCCGGGGCAGCCTCGTCGAGGAAGACGAACCGTGCGAAGTTGCGCTCGCGGTGGGGCCGGGCCTCGAAGTCGGCGAAGAGCGCATACCCCAGCCGGTTGGCGGCCAGCACGTCCAGGCGCCGCCCCTGGACGATGGCGGGGGCGCCGAGGAGGTCCAGGACCCGGTACAGGGTGGGGCGGACCCTCTGGGGGCTGAGGTTTCGTGTGCGGCGGGTGCGTGCCGGTGTGGGTTGGGCCAGGTCGAACAGGTGGGTGCGTTCGGCCTCGTCTAGGTGCAGGACCCCGGCCAGCGCTGAGAGCACGGTTTCGGAGACGCCCTTGGCCTGGCCCCGCTCCAGGCGGATGTAGTAGTCGACGCTGACCCCGGCCAGGGAGGCGACCTCCTCGCGGCGCAGTCCCGGCACGCGGCGGGTGCCGGGCTGCGGTTCGAGGCCGGCCTGTTCGGGTGTGATCCGGGCCCGGCGGGTGCGCAGGAACTCGCGGATCTCGGTGCTGCGGTCCATGGGTCCACCGTACGTCGGGGCCCCCTTCTCGCGGGGACCGTAAAGGGGTACTGGCAGACCCTTGGAACAACGGTGCCCCCTACGGGCCCCCGTGCGGCGGAGTCGGGTGGTTGCCTGGATACAGGGCTCAACGCCCTGGTCAGGAACCCGCCCCCTCGCACCCGCAGAACAAGGATCAGCTCTCATGGCATCGAAGTTGACCGGAACCGTCGCCCTCGTCACGGGCGCCAGCAGCGGTATCGGCGCAGCCACCGCCCGCCTGCTCGCCCAGCACGGCGCCCAGGTCGCGCTCGTGGCCCGCCGCAAGGACCGCCTGGACGGTCTGGTCGCCGAGATCGAGCAGGACGGCGGCACCGCACTGGCCGTCGAGGCCGACATCACCGACCCGGGCCAGGCCCGAGCCGCGGTGCAGCAGAGCGTCGACCGGTTCGGCCGGTTGGACACCCTGGTCAACAACGCCGGGCTGATGCTCCTGGGCCCGGTCGTGGGCGCTGACCTTGGGGAGTGGGAGCGCATGATCGCCATCAACGTCCAGGGGCTGCTCCACACCACGCACGCCGCCCTGCCGCACCTGCTCCAGGCCGCGCAGGAGGGGCCGCGCCGGGTCGCCGACATCGTCAACATCAGCTCCATCGCCGGCCGTCAGGCCAGCAGCGGTTACGGCGTGTACAACCTCACCAAGTTCGGTGTGAACGGCTTCACCGAGTCCCTGCGCCAGGAACTCACCCAGAGCCACGTGCGCGTGGGCGTCCTGGAACCGGGGGCGGTGGAGTCCGAGCTGGTCTCGCACAACAACGCCGAGGTCCGCTCGACCATCGAGCCCTTCCTGGAGCGGACCGAGATCCTCACCGCCCACGACATCGCCGACGGGGTGGCCTACATGGTCACCCGTCCCCGCCACACCGCGGTGGGCGAGCTGTGGATCATGCCCACCGAACAGGCCTGACCTTCACCCGCACACCACACAGGGCCCCGGGGGGCCTGGAAGGAAGCACCTCATGAGCAAGGTCATCTTCGTCACCGGCGCCGGCCGCGGCCTGGGCACCGACATCGTCCGCCAGGCCCTCGCCCAGGGCCACCGGGTCATCGCCACCGGCCGCCGCCCCGAGAAGGTCCAGCAGACACTGGGCGGACCCCAGGACAACCTGCTGGTCACCAAGGTGGACATCACCGACCAGGAGGACGCGCGCGCCGCCGTGCAGGCCGCCCTTGACCGGTTCGGCCGCATCGACGTCCTGATCAACAACGCGGGCAACTTCATCGCCGGGTACTTCGAGGAGATCTCGCCCGAGCAGATGCGCGTCCAGATCGAGACCAACCTCTTCGGCCCGATGAACGTCACCCGCGCCGTCCTTCCGGTGATGCGCGCCCAGCGGGCGGGCCACGTCATCACGATCTCCTCCTCGGCCGGGCTGATCGGCCAGGAGTTCTGCGTGGCCTACGCCGCCTCCAAGTTCGCCGTGGAGGGGTGGATGGAGTCGCTGCGCTATGACGTGGAGCCCTTCGGTATCCGCACCACCCTGGTGGAGCCCGGCTTCTTCCGCACCGAGCTGCTGGTGGAGGCCTCCACCAGCTGGGCCGAGCTGTCCATCGACGACTACGCCGAGCGCACCGCCGCGACCAAGGCCCAGTGGCAGTCCATGAACGGCCAGCAGAGCGGGGACCCCGCCAAGCTCGCCCGGGCGCTGGTGACCCTCGCCGACCAGGAGCAGCCGCCGCTGCGCTTCGTCGCCGGCGCAGACGCCATCGCGGGTGTCCAGGCCAAGGCCCAGGAACTGGCAGAGCAGGCCCAGGCCTCCCGCGAACTGGGCGGGAACCTGAACCTGGACGAGGCCACCGCCTGAGCGCCCCCTGATCGCCACCACCACAAGGAGAACACGATGAAGCACGTATCGCTGGGCGGCCTCGACGTCTCCCGCATCGGCCTGGGCGCCATGACCATGGCCGGCACCTACACCACGGGCGCGGCGCTCGACGACGCCGAGTCCGTCCGCACCATCCACAGGGCCCTGGACCTCGGGGTCACCCACATCGACACCGCCGAGATCTACGGTCCTTTCCACAGCGAGGAGGTCGTCGGTAAGGCCATCAGGGGACGCCGCGACGAGGTCGTGGTGGCCACGAAGTTCGGACTGGTCTCCCACTCCGGTGGTGGCCCCGGCGTGGTCGACGGCAGCGCCGACAACGTCAGGGCCGCGGTCGAAGGCTCCCTGCGGCGCCTGGGCACCGACCACATCGACCTCTACTACCAGCACCGCGTCGACCCCGACACGCCCGTCGAGGAGACCGTGGGCGCCCTGGCCGAGCTGGTCGAGCAGGGCAAGGTGCGCCACATCGGGCTCTCCGAGGCCGGTGCCCGGACGATCCGCCGCGCGCACGCCGTGCACCCGGTGTCCGCGCTGCAGACGGAGTACTCCCTGTGGACCCGCGACGTCGAAGAGGAGATCCTTCCGCTGCTGCGCGAGCTCGGTATCGGATTCGTGCCCTACTCGCCGCTCGGGCACGGCCTTCTGACCGGGCGGATCCGCACGGTCGAGGACTTCGCCGACGACGACTGGCGCAAGACCAACCCGCGGTTCATCGGCGAGAACTTCGACCGCAACCTGCGCATCGTCGACGAGGTGCAGGCCATCGGCGCCGAGATCGGAGCGACCCCCGCCCAGACCGCGCTGGCGTGGCTGCTGACCCGCGGCAGCGACATCGCCCCCATCCCCGGGACCCGGCGGGTCTCCCGGGTGGAGGAGAACACGGCCGCCGACGGCATCGAACTCAGCGCGGACCAGCTGGAGCGCCTGGACAACCTCACCCCGGCCTCGGGTGAGCGCCACAACGAGGAGAACATGGCCCGCATCGAACGCTGAATGCTCTGGCCATCCGCACGGGTCCGGGGCCGCCGGTTGAGGCGGCCCCGGCCTGTTTCACCGGTCGGTGGTGAGCGCCTCCAACGCCCGGGTCTTGTCCGCGTCGGTGGGCAGGGTGTAGCGGCGGGTGGTGTTCAGATCGGCGTGTCCCATCAGCTCGGCCACCAGGACCACGTCGACCGGTGCGGTGGCGAGTTCGCCGCGGCCCCAGTGCGCACACGACGGTGTTCGCGGCCCGGGTCGACAGCGCCCCGCCGTCGCGGTTGCGGATCGGCCTCCGGGGAGGATCGGTCCGGATTTTGGCGGTAGCACCTCCGTAACTCTCGTGACTGAGCGTGCAACCCTGCGGGTGTCCAACTAACGATCATTTCTCAGACAGGTGCCCCGAACGCCGCCGGAGGGCGCCGAACCGGGCCTGAGGGTGTCAGAAAAACGTGTTGAGAAGTCGGACTGTTCATCTATTCCAAGGGCACCATTTTTCGTACACTTGGGGGATGGACTCCGCCCTCTCGCTCCCGGATGATCCGCTGGCCCCCGAACCCGCCCGCGGCGGCGGGGCGCTGGTCGGCTACGCCCGGGTCTCGACCCAGGGCCAAAAACTCGACCGCCAGCTCGCCGCCCTCGAAGCCGCCGGGTGCGCCAAGGTCTTCGCTGACAAGAAGTCCGGCCGTGACGCCGAGCGCCCCGACCTCAAGGCGTGCCTGGCTTATCTGCGCCCAGGCGACACCCTGGTCGTCCCCGCCCTGGACCGGCTCGCCCGCTCCCTGGCAGACCTGATCACCCTGGTCGGCGACCTGCGCCGCGCCGGGATCGGCTTCCGCTCCCTGCACGAAGCGCTGGACACCACCACGCCGGGTGGGCGCTTGGTCTTCCACGTCTTTGCCGCCCTGGCCGAGTTCATCCGCGAACTCATCGTCCAGGGCACCAAGGAAGGCCTGGACGCTGCCCGCGCCGCCGGAAAACGCCTGGGCCGCCCGCCAGCGATGACCTCGGAGCAGATCCGCCACGCCCGTGACCTACTCACCCGCCCCGACAACTCGGTGGCCTCCATCGCCCGACTGCTCGGAGTGTCCCGCTCGACCTTGTACAAGCACGTGCCGGAGCTGTCCGGTGGTCGGGCCGCGAAACAGGTCGGTGCAGGTCGGTAAGTGCGACGAAACTCCAGCAAATAAGAGGAAATCAGCGAAATGATTGAAGAGGGCCAGGATCTGCGCCCTGGGTGATCGCCTTGAGGTGGTTGGTGTCGAGATACTCTCTCAGGTATTCGATTTTTCCGTCGCGGATGTCCAGCATGAAGGCTACGCGATTGTCGTATGCGCGGCCGTCAGGGGTCCTTCCTCCGGTGCGGATCTCGACCGCGGCGTGGGCGCCTTCGGCGAGGATGCTGTCGATGTGGACGTAGTGATCGCGGGTGACCGAGGCAGCCAGCACCGACATCAGCTGGTCCAGCTCCTCCACCCGGTACCGTCGCGCCAGGGAGAACTCGTCGGTACGCCCGAGGAGGTGCCAGTAGGCGCCTGCGGAGAAGTTGCCCAGCGCCTCGCGGTGGCGGCCGGTCGTGAGATTCTCAATAAAGTCTCTTGCGATCCGGCGTGTTTCTTCAGTCGGCATCTTCATGTTTCCTTCGTGGTGTTGACCTGTTGTCAATGAGTATGTGGAGTTGCCGATCCCGGGATCGCAGTGTCTTGTTCCCAAACTTGTGCACTGTGTTCGGCCCGAGCAGGGCGCTGACCGTCTCTACACGCGCTTTTGTCGGGCGTTGTGCTCCTGTCTGTCCTTGGGGGTGATCCCTGATGCTGTGGCGGTCAGCGCCACGGAGCGGAGCCGGTCACCGAGGTCGGGCATCTGGTGCGCGGTGATGACTTCGTCCGCGCCGACGGCGTGCGCCAGATCGTCGAGGTAGCGGGCGACCTCGACGGCGTCGCCCACGGCGGTGTAGTGCATGAGCCTGTCGATCTGGGCCCCCACGGGCCCGCTGAGGAGCTCGTCCGCGCTCTTGTCGTCCAGGCTGGCCCCGGGGCGCACCATGCCCGCGGCCGCGGTACGGCGGATGGAGAGGAAGGCCTGGTGGGCGGCGTCTGCGGTGTCTGAGGCCACGACGTTGGCCCCCACGATCAGGTAGGGCTCCGCCAGGTCAGCGCTGGGACGAAAGCCCTGCCGGTAGGTGTGGGCCGCCTGTTCGAGCATGTCCGGAGCGAAGTGGCTGGCGAACGCGTAGGGCAGGCCCAGTTTCGCGGCGAGCTGCGCTCCGAACAGCGAGGATCCAAGGATGAAGAGGGGGACGTGGGACCCGGCTCCGGGGATGGCGTGGGCATCGTCGGGCAAAGGTGCGTCACCGAGCAGGCGTTGGAGTTCCTGGACGTCCTGCGGGAAGCGGTCCGCGCTGGCGCGGGAGCGGCGCAGGGCCTTCAGCACCCGGGGGCTGGCGCCGGCGGCGCGCCCCAGTCCCAGGTCGATCCGGCCGGGGTGCAGGGCTTGCAGGGTCGCGAACTGCTCGGCGATGACCAGGGGGGAGTGGTTGGGGAGCATGATCCCGCCCGCTCCCAGTCTGATGTGGGTGGTCTGTGTGGCCATGTGGGCGATAAGGACCGCCGTGGCCGAGGAGGCGATGGCCGCAATGCTGTGGTGTTCGGCGTACCAGAGGCGGGTGTAGCCCGAGTTCTCCGCCTGGCGGGCCAGGGCGACGCTGGCGGCGAAGCTGTCGGCGACGTTCTGGCCGGGCTGGATCGGTGCCAGGTCCAGGACTGAGAGCGGACGGGACATGGGCGTCCTTTCATTGAGATGTGCGGGTGGGCCGGTCAGTGCAGGCCCGCCGCGGGCGCGGAGCCGGTGGTGGCGGAGGACCTGACGGTGAACGACAGGAGCGCGGCGGCGCCCGCCAGGACCGCTCCCACCAGGAAGGCGGCGTTGATCCCCTCCATGGCGGCGGTGGCTGCGCCCGCTTGCGCGGACTTGGAGGCCGCAGCGGTCATCACGGTGATGAACAACGCGGTTCCGGCCGCGCCGGCGAGCTGCTGGAGGGTGTTCATGATGGCGCTGCCGTGGGAGTACAGCTCCGGGGGAAGCGAGCCCAGGGAGGCGGTCATCAGCGGGGTCATCACCAGGCCGAGGCTGATGTGGAGCACGATGTGGGTGGCGATGACCTGTGTCAGCGAGCTGGAGCCGTCCAGCACGACCATGCCGCCGAGGGCGAGCGCGATCCCGAAGGCCCCGGGGATGACGAGCGGGCGAGGACCGACCCGGTCAAAAGCACGTCCGACGAACGGGGCGACCAGGCCCATCGCCACGCCGCCTGGCAGCAGGATCAGGCCGGTCTGGAGCGTGTCCAAGGCACGCACGTCCTGCAGGTACAGGGGCAGCAGGATGAGTGTTCCGAACAGCGCGGACATCGACACCATCATCATCGTCAGGCCCACGGTGAAGGTGCGGACCCTGAACGGGCGCAGGTCCAACAGCGCACGGCCTCCGCGCTGCAGGACGAGCTGGCGCCACACGAAGAGCCCCAGGGTGAGCACGCCGACCACCAGCACGCCCGTCGCCACCGCCGAGCTTGCGGACCCGGCGCTCTTGCCCAAGCTGCTCAGCCCGTAGACCAGGCCGCCGAACCCGAGCGCCGAGAGGATCAGCGACAGCACGTCCAACCGGGTGGGTGTGCGTGTGGAGAAGTCCTTGACCATGACGGCGCCGACGACGAGGACGATGATTGCGACTGGGAAGACCGTGATGAACATCCATCGCCACCCCAGCGAGTCCAGGACGAACCCCGAGTAGGTCGGCCCGACCGCGGGCGCCACGGCGATGACGATGGAGATCAGCCCCATGGTCCGGCCGCGGCGCGAGACGGGGACCAGCGTCATGACCGTCGTCATCAGCAGTGGCAGGACGATCGCGGTCCCCGCCGCCTGGACGATCCGTCCGGCGACGAGGAGGGGGAAGGTGGGCGCGATCGCGCAGAGCGCGGTCCCCAGGGTGAACAGCGCGAGGGCGGCCACGAAGACGGTCCGCGTGGCAAAGCGCTGGAGTATCAGGCCCGTGGTGGGGATCACGACCGCCATGGTGAGCAGGAAGCCGGTGGTGAGCCACTGCGCCGTGGCCGCCTCGATCGAGAACTCGGCCATCAGCGTCGGCAGCGCCACACTCATGATCGTCTCGTTCAGGATCATCACGAAGGCCCCTGCCAGCAGGAGGCCCAGTACGAGTACGAGCTCGCGCGGTAGGCCCTGTGATGCTGCGGGGGTGTCCTCAACGGACTCCCCCGCAGGGCGCTTTTGTCCCAGCATGGGTGATTCCTTACTTGGTGTCTGACATCCAACAGTCGGCAGCCTACGCCCAATTTGGCAGTTGCTGTCAAATATGCGTGTTGCTAGCATAGGTGCATGTCAACGTCACCCGGACTTCGCGACCTCACCCGCCGCGCCGTGCGCGACCAGATCCTCGCGGCCGCCGAGGACCTCTTCAGGGAGCAGGGATACGACCAGACGACGGTGGACGACATCGCCGCTCGCGTCGGCATGTCCCAGCGGACCTTCTTCCGCCACGCCGGCAGCAAGGACGAACTCGTGCTCGCCAGCCGCGTGCAACTCGGGGAGGAGATGGTCCAGATCCTCAAAGACCGCCCCGGGGACGAGGACCCCTGGGTGTCCCTGCGCCACTGCCTGGAGGTCTTCGTCGCACAGCACCGCGACCCCGCGGCCCGCGAGCGCGCCCAGCTCACCGGATCCATCATCGAGTCCAGCCCCACGCTGCGGGCCGCCTACCTGGAGAGGATGGAGGTCGTGCAGCGCCGCATGGCGGACGTCCTGCGGGCCAGGTCCGCTGAGGGCACCCGAACCCCGGTGGCGCGCGGCCTGGTCGGGGCGGCCTTCGCCGCCCTGGGCGCAGCCACCGAACGCTGCCTGCAGCCCGACGAGTCAGAGGACTTCGCCGCAGAGCTCGACCACGTGATGGCCTATCTCACGCCGCAGGGCCTGACGGACCGGCCGCGACTGCGGGACTGAGCCACCGCATCGAACAGTCCGAACCGCCCCCCCTGCCGATCCGCGTATCGGTACCCGCTCCGCTCCGGGGCCCCAGGCGGCCACCGGACAGAACACGAAGGAACCCAGATGGCACCGGCAAGCACACGCGTCAGCATCATCGGCAGCGGCGACATGGGGTCGGCTGTGGCCCACCTTGCGGCCTCAGCGGGGATGGAGGTCTTCCTGAGCAACTCGCGCGGCCCCGACAGCCTCAAAGACCTCGCCTGCACGCTCGGCCCCCGCGTCCACCCCGCCTCCACCCAGGAGGCCATCGAGGCCGGGGAGATCATCGTCATCTCCATTCCCTTCTCCCGGTATCCGGTTCTGCCCTGCGGCCTCTACCAGGGCAAGCTCGTCATCGACGCCACGAACTACATTCCGTTCCGGGACGCCGCCACGACCGATGAGCTGACCGCAACCCCCAGCGAAGTGCTCCAGCAGCACCTCGCGGACGCCAAGGTCGTCAAGGCGTTCAGCAACATCTACTCCGGGCACCTGCGAGCACTGGCCCGCCTCACGGGAGCCCCCGACCGCAGCGCGCTGCCCGTCGCTGGGGACGATCCCGCGGCGAAGACGCGGGCGGCGGAGTTCCTCGACCGGATCGGATGGGACGCGGTGGACGCCGGCCCGCTCTCTCGCTCGGTGTTGTTCGACGTGGGCACGCCGGTGTTCGTCAATGCCTACATGGACGACCCCAGCGGGAGCGACGAAGAGTGGGGGAAGCGGATGACCATCGATCCCGGCCGCCCTTTGGGCAAGGAAGACGTGAGGCGTCTCCTCTGAGCGTGCGGCCGAACCGCACAGGCCCGAGCCCACCCCCGAGAGGATCTGTCCTGCCCCCCCCCCCCCCCCGCAAACCCGACTGCAGCGGCGCCTGACCTGCGAGGTCACCTACCCCTGCCCGCCCGCGCGCCCTGGGCCTGGGAGAGGGTTCCTGACTGCCCTCGAAGTTACTCGCCGGTTACTTGTCCTGTTGCCGGGCCTTCGGGAGAACCAGGCCAAGTCATCGGGTGGCTACCGGCTGCTGCCGGGCCCCTGAGGCGGCCGCGCACGGGCCCCAGTGGCCGGTCAGGGCGTCACGACGATCTTGCCCCGCACCCCGCCGCGTTCGAGCCTGTGGTGGGCCCGGGCGATCTCGTCCATACCCAGCACGGCACTGACCACCGGCGTGATCGTGCCCCCGTCCACCAGAGCGGCGAGCTCCTCCAACTCCCCCGCCGACGGGTCGTTGCTGAACGCGCTCAGTCGTGTGCGCCGGTCCAGGCTCCCCACGGCCACCCACACAGCCGCCCGGATCGGTCGACTCGGATCCAGCGCGAGCGGGAACAGTGTGCCTCCGCGATCCAGCCGACCACGCACCTGACCCATGTGCGTGCCGACCAGATCGACGATCACATCGAAACGCCCCAGGTCCTCCACCCGGGTCTCACGGTGGTCGAAGGTCTGCGAAGCACCCAGTTCACGCAACCAGGGAAGGTGGGCGGCCCCCGCAAGCGCGGTGACACGCGCACCGAGGGAGGCCCCGAGTTGCACGGCGACCACCCCCACACCCCCGGCCGCTCCACGCACCAACAGCCGCTGCCCCGCACCCAGACGCACCCGACGAGTCAGGGCGTGCAGCGCCGTCGTGCCCGAAGCAGGCAACGCGGCGGCGTCCTGCGACGAGACCGAACGCGGTGCCGCGGCGACGCGCTCCTGTGGCACGACAACCGACTCGGCGATGGCCCCGAAGGTGCCGTGCGGCATCACCCCCCACACCACATCGCCGACCACCGCCCGGGTGACAGACGGGCCCACCTCGCCGACCGTCCCCACGAAGTCGACACCCGTCCCAGCGGGAAGACGCTGGCGCAACACACGGCGCAGCCGCCCCGCGCGAATGGGAACCTCACCACCGCCGACAGCGGCGGCGGACACCTCCACCCGCACATCGGTGGCGCCCACCGGGGGCGTGGTGAGACCGTCGACGACGGCCAAGACCTCCGGCCCCCCGTAGCGGTCGTAGCGGACTGCGCGCATGATTCCTCCTCGTGCGGGGAAGTCCCCGCCGTGCCCTTGGGTTGCCACCGGTGGCGACCGGTGACAGAAGTGGGCAACCAGCCCTCGCCGACCACCCATCCCGACGACGGCGAAGTGAGACGACCCATGGCCCAGGACACGCAGATCCACCCCGAAGCCGAACCCCGGGAGCTGCGACAGGACGCCCAACGCAACCGACTCCGCGTGCTCAGGGCCGCCCGGACGGTCTTCCGCGACCGCGGCCTGGAGGCCACCCTCCAGACCGTGGCCCACCACGCCGGAGTCTCGGCCGCCACCGTCCACCGGCGCTTCCCCGGCCGCGACGCCCTCGTTGAGGACCTGGCCGCACAGGCCGAACAGGAACTGGTGGAGCGCTTCAGGGAGCTGACCCGAACCGTCCCTGCCGACCTGGCGTTGGAGCGCGCCCTACGGATCGTCGCAGCCGAGACTGTCGCCACGCGCGCGTGCACTCCGGACCACCGGGAACGCTTCGCCGACCGCGCCCACGCCCTCGACGAGCGCCTCCACCAGGAACTGCACCGGCTCCTGGTGCGTGCACGGGAAGGCGGTCGGATCGCGGTGACGGTCACCGCCCAGGACCTGAGGCTGGTCACCGGCGCCGTCACCGCGGCCGTGACCGCCGAACCGGACACACAGCGCGCCAACTGGGCGGCCCAGCGGGTGGTGACGCACTTCGTGCGGTCCTTCCGCACCACCGACTGACCTGGTCTGGCGCACGTCGGGGCCCTCGGTGGGGTGCGGGGCAGGGCTCCCCCCTCGTGTCACGGCCTTGCTTTCAGGTGTCCCTGCTGGATGCCGGGGCTTCGGGGGAGTCGGGAACGTTCCCCGTGGCTTCGGCACTGGTTCCGGAGGCGGATTCGGTGGCCAGGCGCTCGGTCTCGGCGTCGTGGGCCCGGCCCGCCTCCGTCACGGCGGCCGCCCTGCGCGCCCGCTGGTCACCGGCGGTGAGGAACACGGGGTACATCGCCATGACCAGAATCAGCGCGACCATGATCCACAGGGCGTACCTGTCGATCAACAGGACGATGTCCACTCCCGCCTGTCCCGAGGAGAAGCCGATGTAGGCCACCGTCGAGGTGACCATCAGGGCCCCCAGGACGTCCATGAGCACGTAGGTGCGCAGGCGCATCCCGCTGGTACCGGCCAGGACACAGACGATCTGGCTCGGCACCCCGGGCAGGTAGGCGAAGACGACCAGGACACGCAGGACCCAGGGGTTCATCGCCCTGAGGCGTTCGGCGAAGCGCTGTGCCCGGTCGGTTGGTGCCAAGAAGCGGAGGATCCGCACCCCCCAGTGGCGCCCCAGCCACCAGAAGAACCAGTTCAGCTTGACCTTGCCGACAACGCCGGCCAGCACGATCACCCACAGGGTCCCCTGACCGACACCGGCGAAGGCCCCGCCCGCGCCGATCGCGGCGTAGCTGCCGGTGATGGCGGCCAGGAGCACGGGATGGTCCGCGATCAGCAGAGGTCGCAGCGGGATGGTCAGAGTCAGCAGCAGAGGCAGGCCGATCATGAGGCCGAGCAGGATCCTGTCCTGTGTCCGGGGCCTTCCGTCCCAGAGCCTCATCGCCCTGAGGTGTTCCCTGCTCAGCTCCTTCTCCCGTAGCTCCCAATCCTTCAGAGCATCGTTGATGGCTTCATCGCGAGTGGGGCGAGAACTGCCTGAGGCATCCCGCTGGGGGGCGGCGTTCGCGGTCATGGCAACACTCTGCCCTGCGGGAGAGCCCCTTTGGTAGGTGCCGGAGCCATACAGAGGCTGTTCCACCAGATGACGGCGTTGAGGGCCAAGCCGAGCATGCCGAGCTGGTCCTCCATGCCCGAGTCGGCTCCGGAGATGTGGGTGAAGTCCGCGGGCAACCCGGGGCGCTCGAAGACCTCCAAGAGCAGTTCGGGGAAGTCCAGGCCAGGAGTGCTCATAAGCGGTCCTGGGGCGGGTCAGGTACTCGGGTGCGCAGGCGGGATCGACGTTGAGCTGTTCGGCTGCGAACCCGATCACCTCGCTTGGGACCTTCAGCGGGGCCAAGCAGGCCTTGAGCTCCGGGCGCTGGGCGTTCTTGCCGGAATTCTTGTCGGCGAAGACCTTGGCGCACCCCGCGGCTTCGAGGGCGCGGAGCTGGCGGTCGAGCTTCTGCTCTCGGGTGGAGACGCGGGCCCCCGCCGCCGGACGCCGGCGCGGGGGCGAGGGGGCGGGGAGTGCGAGGGTGGTGTCCATCCCCCGAGTGCACGAAAAACGATGCTCTCGGAGTAGATGAACACCAGAAGTTTCCAACGCGTTTTTCCGACACTCTCGGGTGCGGTTCAGTGCCCTCCGGAGCCGCTCGGGGGGCCTGTCGCAGAAATGAACGTTTGTTGGACACTGAAGGCCGGATTATCCGGGGCCGGACTGAACGTGTTGACCGGAAAACAGGGGCCTGCTCACTGTGGTTCGGCCAGGCGGGTGACACGGTCGGTGTGGACGTCGAACCCCAGGACCGGATGACCGCAGTCGCCTTCGGGATCCATCAGGACGGGTTTGCCCAGGCGTTGGCCGATCGCTGCGAGAAAGCCGCACAGGGTGTCCAGTCGTTCCTGCCCCTGGAGTTCGCGCAGGTCCACGTCGAAGTCGATCTCGTCCGTAGCGTAGAAGCGGAAGATCGCGAGCGCCCCGCCACTGGGCCGCACCCGCAGCTCGGGGCACTCGGCGTCGGCGGGGCGGGACAGCACGGTCCGTGCCCGGGGCAGGGGGGCCGCGGCGCCGCCTTCGGAGTACTGGTACTCCCACCCGCGCTCGACGACCAGGTCGAGGAGAGTCTGCCAGTCGTTCACCGCGGTGTTGGGGACCCGCAGGTCTGGCAATGAGCCCATGGTGTGGGGGTCGAACAGGTCCTTGACGTCATCCCAGAGCAGATCGGCCATCTGACCATGCTGGCACCCTGCGCTGAGTGTGGAGAAACGGATGGTTTCCCAGAGCCCCGGCCCGTGTCACCCTGGCTCGAGTCGGCTGGTCCGCCACCCGCCCTGCCCATGCCCTCGGACCTGCGCGAGTTCTTCACCCGGATCGGTCACAACGCTGTGGAGGTGGACAATCGGTTCTGCTTCGGCATCAACCAAGGGCTCCTGGAGTACTCCGCAGGACGCCGCGAGGACCTCAGGCAGGTGTACAAGGCTGACGTCATCGCGATCCGGGGCGGCCACGAACAGCGCTGGATCCCCTCAGCGCCTCTCGGAGGTTCTTGCCACCGCGAGCTGGATCCGCGAGGAACACAGGGGTCGGCCGACCTCAAGGGCCTCCGCGCTCAAGGTGCGGAGCCCCGCGGATCGTGTCCGTGCACAGCGTGCCGAGTCACCGAAAGCGGTTCCACGCCGCCTCCGCGCACAGGGCGCTCGTCCGTCGTGGTCAAGCGTCGTCCAAGCCGCCGTGATCACCTGGGGATTCGGGCCCGACGCGTCAACGGCGGCCGCCGCCCCGCGCTGATTCGGAGGGCGTACGAGATCGCACCGGGGACCTCTGTGCAGGAGTGAGGAGCGGCGTCGAGATGTGGTCGCCCCGTCCCGCACCGTTCGGGAGCAGCGAGCGGCCCCCGCCTCCCGGGCGTGATCCGGGCGGCGGGGGCGGGGGCTCGACTTCAGGGGGCCTCGTCGGTGGTGGTCGACCCCAGCTCGTTCAGCCAGGCCAGGTGGCTCGCCAGGGCCGTGCGCCCCTGGGGGGTCAGACGGAACCAGGTCTTGGGGCGGCGACCGACCGCTCCCTTGCGGACCTCCAGGTAGCCGGCGTCCTCAAGGGTGCGGCTGTGCTTGGAGACCATCGGGTCGCTGATGCCGATCAGGTCGCGCACGGTGGCGAAGTCGATCCACTTGGCGCCCTGGAGGAGCGCGCACATCGCCAGGCGAGGGCCGGTCTCCAGTTCCGGGTGGCGCTGGGCGTTCACGCCCGTACCCGGCCGTCCTCGATGTCGCGGCGCATGGAGGCGTGCACCCACAGGTAGCCGCCCAGCGAGGCCAGCGCCACGGGTCCCAGCGCGGCCAGGGCCAGGCCCTCCTGTCCCCGTCCGACCAGGGTGTGGATGGCGATCAGGCCGAGGACCGTGACGATCATGACGACCACGCGGGGGCGTCGGGCGCTGGGGTAGGAGCTGGCCCAGCGCGGCAGGGTGACGCCGGTGCGGCGTCGACGAACCCAGCTCAGGCCAGCCGCCGCCACGGCCACCACGAGCAGGATCCACTGGAGGTAGCGGCCCTCGATGGACAGCAGGGACATCCAGATCGGCAGCCCGGCGACCAACGTGCAGCCGACAGCCTGGACGACCCAGAAGGAGGCGGGTGGTGCGGTGTGGGCGGCGAGCCTGCGGCGGGCCTCGGCGGCCTGGTCGAGCGGGGGCGTGGGGTCGGCGTCCATGACGATCTCCTGTCCGTTCATCAATTACTTTCTAAAAAGAAAGTAGATTCCATGGAGGGGTGCTGTCAACCCCGGGAACCGCGCGACCCAGCGGCGTCGAGGTCCGACCCCGCGACGGACACCGACCCTCGCTCTTCTTCACCCAGGTGGACGAGACGAGACCGGGCACCCACCGCCCGCGCCTCGATCCGCGTGCGGAGGATCAGGCGGCGGTCGCCGACGCCCTCGTGGCCAGGGGCGCCACGCGCGCCGCCGTGGGCCAGCCCGCGTGGCGCGCCCCCCTGGGTGGTGCTACGCGATCCCGAGGGCAACGAGTTCTGCCTCCTCCAGCCACGGGACGAGGAAAACAGGCGAACACGCGGCCCCGCCCGCGTCGGCGAGCCGCCGTCGCGGCGCGGGACCGCCCGACCCGAAACCGAGCGGCCCCGCCCCCGCCGCCGAGGGTCACAGGGCGTGGCCGCCCGCGACCTGCACCACCTGCCCCGTCACCCAACGGGCCTGGTGGGAGGCCAGGAACACCACCGCGTCAGCGATGTCGCCCGGCTCACCCACCCGACCCATCGGAATCACCTCCCGGGCCCGCTCCAGCAGCTCCGCGTCCATCCACCCCGTCTGGACCGGTCCCGGAGCGACCGCGTTCACACGCACACCGCTCCCGGCCAGGTCCAACGCCATCGACCGGGTCAACGCCTCCAACGCCGCCTTCGACGTCCCGTAACCGGTCTGGCCGGCAAAGGCCCGCGCCGCGTCGGTGGAGATGTTCACGACGCACAGGGGCTCCCCCTCCCGGCGCCGCCCCACGACCTCGGAGGTCAGCACGGCCGGAGCGACGGCGTTGACCCGGTAGTGGCGCTCCAACGAGGCGTGCGTGAACGACCCGACACGGTCGGGGCTCTCACAGTGCGCGGCGTTGTTGACCAGCACGTGGACCGCCCCGGCCCGCTCGGCCACCTCACCCGCAAGAAGGGACGGCCCCTCGGGGTCGGACAGGTCGGCGCTCACAGCGAAGGAACCGTGGCCCAGCTCGCGCGCCAACCGGTGGGCCTCCTCCTCGTCGGGGGTCACGTGCGCCCACACGGTGCCCTTCGGCGCGGGCCGCTCCTGTGCCAGACAGTGGACGGCCACGCGCGCCCCCTGCGCGGCGAAGGCGCGGCTGATCGCCGCGCCGATGTTGCCGGAACCGCCCGTGACCAGGACGGTGCGTCCCGCGAGGCCGGTGTCGATCATCAGTTCCCCTCCATGGGTGTTGGCTCGAACAGACACAAGAACACACCGGACGAGGAGGGCCACGGGGCCAACACGGGAACACGAAAGAAGGAGAATCGACGCGCACGGGCGACCTGGACCAGAGCGGGATCACCACCCGGCAGTGACGCTCGCCCTCACTCCCGAGCCAGCGCCACCACCCGCCCCAGGTGGTACTCCACGATGCCCAACATCTCAGCCCGGTCAGGATAGTCCCCGTCCAACAACCGCAACGGCCCGGCCACCAACGACAGGTGCTCGGCCCACGTGTACAACTCCGTGCGCGCCGGGTCCAACCCCGGCCTCTCCAGGTGCCGGTACAGGTCACCGAACCGGAACCGCAGGAACACGTGCTCCCACTCGACGTCGAAGAACATCAACCCCTCGACGTCGATCAGCACCGGCTCCCCCGCAGGGTCCACCAACACGTGGTCGGGCCCCAACTCGCTGTGCACCAAACCGTGTTCGAACCTGGGCCCCACCCGTTCGAACAACTCGTCCAACCGCACCCGCACCCGGGAGGCGACCTCCGCCAACTCCGGCCTGCGCCGCGCCCCCTCGTCCAGGTCCACCAACGCGCGCTCCACCACCAGCTCCGCACACGAACGATCCCGCACCAGCGGCCGCGACACCTTCCCCACCCCCGCCTCCGATCGGGTGCCCATCGCCGCCAGAGCCTCACCCAACCGGCCCAGCACCCCCCGCACGAAGGCGGGATCACCGTGGACCATGTGCTCCTCCAGCGTGGGGCCACGCACATCCTCCACCAAAGCCACGTCCGCGCCCATCTCCTGGTGGTCGCGCTCCACCCACAACACACGCGGGGTACGCACCCCCACCGACGCCAACACCTCGGTGGCACCCACGAACAGGTCAACACCGTCGGCGTGTGCGAAGGGCCCCTCCCCGGTGTGCGGATCCGGCCAGTAGTTCTCCGCGCCACTCCACACGTAGGCGACGACACTGGAGTCATCGGCCAGCAGCAACCGGTACACACCCTTCTTCGTGCCGCCGCGCAACCGCTCCACCCCCACGACACGGCCCCGACCTCCCAGGGCGCGACGGGCCAGTTCCCTCAAGGGGGCGGTGGGAGAGAAGGCACGCATCGAACACTCCAAGGGGGTGGGGGCGAAACCACACAACCCTAGACGCCCGCCCCTTCGTCGATCCCAGGCAGGCTCACCGTCCCCCCGCGTTCACACTCCGTTACACACCCTTGGCTAGCGTCACCAGCGTCCCGCCCCCACACGAAGGCGACCCCCTGATGACCGCCTCCCCCCGCTCCGCTCCACGCCGCCCGCTGCGCATCCGCCACGCCCTGGCCCTGCTCGGCGCCAGCGCCCTGACCCTGACCCCCGTCGTGGCCCTGCCCGCCACCGCCGCCGCCCAGCAGGCCCCCGAACGGCTCACCCTGTCCCCCACCGCCGACCCCGCCACCTCCCAGACCGTGACCTGGCGCGCCGACCACGGCCCCGACGCCGTCCTGGAGATCCACCCCACCAGTGACCCCGACCAGGTCACCCCCGTCCCAGGGCACGTCAGCGGCCACGCGGGCGGCACCCACTACGCCGCCACCGCCACCGGCCTGACCCCCGACACCACCTACCGCTACCGGGTGGGCGACGGCGACCGCACCGTCGGCGACTGGCACACCTTCACCACCGCTTCCCAGGACGCCGACCCCTTCAGCTTCCTGTACTTCGGCGACATCCAGAACGACATCACCTCGGGCGCCGCCCCGGTGGTACGCGCCGCCCTGGCCGCCGCACCCGACGCCGAACTCGCCGTGCACGCCGGAGACCTGATCGACCACGCCAACAGCGACTCCCAGTGGGGAGAGTGGTACGACGCCTTCGGCACCCCGACCACCGGCGGCATCAACCACGTGACCGCCCCCGGCAACCACGAGTACTCCGGCACCAACCTCAGCGACCACTGGACCCCGCAGTTCCCCGGCGCGGGCAACGGCCCCACCCAGGGCGCCGACCTGAACGAGACCGTCTACCACACCGACTACCAGGGCGTCCGGTTCGTGGTCCTGAACTCCAACTACCGCAACACCACCCCGCTGCGTCCCGGCGCGTGGCTGGACAGCCAGCAGGAATGGCTCGACCAGGTCCTGGACGACAACCCCCACCCGTGGACCGTGGTCACCTTCCACCACCCGGTCTTCTCCAACAGCCCCGGCCGCGACAACGCGCCCCTGCGCGAGTCCTGGCTCCCGACCCTGGAGAAGCACGACGTGGACCTGGTCCTCCAGGGCCACGACCACTCCTACAGCCGCGGCAACCTGACCGCGAACCGCACCGAGGACCCCCACACCCACACCGGCCCGGTGTACGCGGTCACGGTCACCGGACCCAAGATGTACGACGCCCGGGACGACAACTGGACCGCGAACGGCGCCGAGGCCCGCGTCCAGCTCACCGACACCCAGACCTTCCAGACCGTGGAAGTGGACGGCCCCACCCTGGAGTACGTCGCGCGCACCGCCGACGGCCGAGTCGTGGACTCCTTCACCATCGCCAAGGACGACCAGGGCAAACGCGTGACCACCACGTCCTGACCGGACCCTGCCCCTGGGGGGCGCCCGAAGCCGCGTGCGGGCGGCTCGGGCGCCCCCGCCCCGTCCCCGGGGGCCTAGTGGACCCGCTCCAGAGCCGACTGGGCCTCGGCCATGACCAGGTCGGCGTTGATCGCCGCCCCCGCCCGGTTACCCGCCGCGGCCGACCCGATCACCTGCTCACTCAGCGAGGTGACGTTGCCCGCCGCCCACACCCCGGGCACCGAGGTCGCACCCATCGCGTCCACCTCCACGTGGGTGCCCATGACGTGCTCACCCATCCGCTGCTCGCTCACCGCCACCCCCAGATCGCTCAGCAGCCCCGAACGCGCACGCATGAACGTGGGCACGACCACCGCACGCACCGAAACCACCGCGCCGTCGCGCGTGCGCACCCCGCTCACCCCCCGCTCGTCGGACTCCACCGCCCGGACCGGGGTGTCGACCACGGTGACCCCGCGTGCCAGCAGCTTCTCCCGCCCCTGCGGACCCATGTCCCGGTCGGGGTCGGCGAACACCGTCACCCGATCGGTCCACTGCCGCCACAGCAGTCCGGCGTGCACCGCCACCGGGCCGTCGGCCACCACCGCCACCGGCTCATCACGCACCTCCCACCCGTGGCAGTACGGGCAGTGCAGCACCCCCGAACCCCAGTGATCGGCCAACCCCGCGATGTCGGGCAACTCGTCCACCAGACCCGTGGTCACCAGCAACCGCCGGGCCGCCACCACCGAACCGTCCTCACACCCGACCCGAAACCCCGACCCGGCCCGCTCCACCGACACCACTCGACCCGAGGTGACCACACCCCCGTAGGAGGCGACCTCCGCACGGCCGCGCTCCAACAACTCACCCGGGGCGATCCCCTCCGACCCCAGCAGCCCGTGCACCCCCTCAGCAGGGGCGTTACGCGGACGCCCCTCGTCCACCACCAACACCGACCGGCGCGCCCGAGCCAGCACCAAAGCGCCCGCCAGACCAGCCACACCACCACCGACCACCACAACATCCACATCGCGCACGGGTGCGTTCATCACAGACCTCCCTGAGTTCGTGCCCCCATACTCACCCCCACCCCACCACCTGACAACAATCCTTGCCAGAACAGCAAAACACCAGGTGGAAACCACCCCCACCACGCAACCCCGCCCACCATGCCCTAGGCTCCCCACCCATGGACAGCCTGTGGAACACCGACACCGTCTGGCTCAACACCGCCCAATACGGCATCCCACCCACCACCGCGCACCAAGCCCTCACCCACGCCACCCACGCCTGGCACACCGCCACCGCCAACCCCCACCACTGGAACCAGGCCACCGAAACCACCCGCACCCGCTTCGCCCAACTCCTCAACGCCCCCACCGACGACATCACCCTGGGCGCCAGCACCGCCCAACTCGTCGGCACCATCGCCGCCTCCCTCCCCGACGGCGCCCACATCCTCCTCCCCGAAGGCGAATTCACCTCCACCACCTTCCCCTTCCACGCCCAGGCCGACCGAGGCATCACCGTGCACACCGCACCCCTGCACGCCCTGGCCGACCACATCACCCCCACCACACACCTCCTCGCCTACAGCCCCGTCCAATCCTCCAACGGCGCCCTCGCCCCCACCGACGACATCCTCACCGCCGCCCGCACCCACCACACCCTCGTCCTGGCCGACGCCACCCAAGCAGCAGGCTGGCTCCCCCTCGACGCCACCCGCTTCGACGCCCTCGTCTGCTCCGCCTACAAATGGCTCATGGCACCCCGAGGCCTGGCCATGGCCTACCTCTCCCCCCACCTGCGCGCCCGACTACGCCCCACCAACGCCGGACCCGTCGCCGACGCCGACCCCACCACCGCCTTCTACCGCGACCACTTCACCCCCGCCCCCACCGCCCGCGCCTTCGACCTCTCCCCCAACTGGCTCGCCGCCGTCGCCGCCGCACCTGCCCTGGACACCCTCCTCCACCACGGCATCGACCACATCCACACCCACAACACCCGCCTCGCCGACCGCTTCCGCGCCCACCTCGACCAACCCCCCGCCCACTCCGCCATCACCACCGTGGACCACCCCGACGCCCTGACCACCCTGCGCGAAGCCGGCATCGTGGCCACCGAACGCGACGGCCACACCCGCCTGGCCTTCCACCTGTACAACACCGAAGCCGACGCCGACCTCGCAGCCAAGGCACTCACCACCTGACCCCACACACGAAGAAGGGGCCGGCGCGCCCACCCGGCACACCAGCCCCCGCTCCCTCACCCTCAGGGAACGATCCCCGAACGCTCGGGCCGCACGTTCCCCATCACCCGCTTCACCACGATCTCGATCACGACCCGATCCGGGTTCACACGCGGCTCCCGATACCGCAGCGCGTAACGGCGCACCGCCTCGGCCACCGCCTCCGGATCACGGCTCACCCACGCCTCACCCTCCAACGTCGACCACAGCCGCCCCTCCACCTGACACACCGACACCCGCACCCCCGGCCGCGCCTCGAGGTTGCGCACCTTGAAACTGGACGCCGCGGAGATCACGCGCGCCAGGTGTCGCTCCGGGTCATAGGTCACCCCCACCGGCACCTGGTGCAGACTCCCGTCCGGGCGCGGCGACGCCAACGTGCACAGACGCCGCTCCCCCCAGAACACCAGGAACGGGTCCGCCTCCGCCGACCCCTCCACCCCGCTCACGTCCGGCCGCTCCACCACAGGGACCCCCTTCTCCAAGGTCAGACAACACGCACCCCCACCCTTCCACCCCCCGCGACAGGACCGCCCCCACCCCCCGACCAGGAACGCAAGGCCCCCCAGCGCACCGCCACCCGCCCCGCGCCGGGCCAAGTACACCGGTAGGGGGCAACAGCCGTAGCGGAGTGCGGCCCCTGGACCCTGGAACAGAAGCCAGACACCTGACCACGAACCATTGGCCGGGCAGACCCCTTCCACACGCCGCGCCGCGCCCCAGTGCGACGAACCAACGCCCCACCCCCGTGGTCACCCCGTTCCACCCCCCGTGTACACCGCCACCACCCCCCACACCAGCGGCCACCTCACCCGCCCCGACGGCCACCGCCTCTTCTGGCAGGAATGCGGCAACCCCCACGGCACACCCGTCCTGGCCGTCCACGGAGGCCCCGGCTCCGGATCCCACACCCGCTGGTCCGGCCTCACCGACCCCGACCACTACCGCATGATCCTGCTCGACCAACGCGGCACCGGCCACAGCACACCCGACATCGCCGACCCCACCGCGGACCTCACCACCAACACCACCCCCCACCTCATCGACGACTTCGAAGCCCTACGCACCCACCTGCGCATCGACCGATGGCACGTCCTGGGCGCCTCCTGGGGATCCTGCCTGGGCCTGGCCTACGCCCAGACCCACCCCGACCACGTCATCTCCCTGGTCCTGTTCGCCGTCACCACCGGCACCCGCGCAGAGATCACCTGGATCACCCACGACATGCGCCGCGTCTTCCCCGAACAATGGGAACGCTTCCGCGCCGCCGCCGGACCCGACGCCGACCCCCGCGCCCTGCCCGCCGCCTACGCCCGTCTGCTCGCCGACCCCGACCCCACCATCCGCCACGACGCCGCCCAGGCCTGGTGCCAATGGGAGGACACCCACGTGGCCACCGTCCCCGGATTCACCCCCAACCCCCGCTACGCCGACCCCGCCTTCCGGCTCACCTTCGCCCGCGCCGTCACCCACTACTGGGCCAACGACTGCTTCCTCGCCCCCAACCAACTCATCGACGACCTCGACCGCGTCAACCACATCCCCGCCACCCTCATCAACGGCCGCCTCGACATCAGCGGCCCCGCCGACACCGCCCACGACCTCGCCCGACGCTGGCCCACCGCCGAACTCGTCATCGTCGACGACGCCGCCCACACCACAGGAACCCTCGGCATCGGCGCGGCCGTGGTCGCCGCCACCGACCGCTACGCCCACCTGGCCTGACCCCCGGGCCACACCAACAAGAGGGGGACCGGCGCGCCCAACGCCGCCGGTCCCCCTCAGGCCCTAGGCCAGCTCCCGCACCAACCCCACCGTGCGCTCCAACTCTTCCTCCGAGTTGTAGTAGTGCACCGACGCCCGCACCACCGCGTGCCCGGGACCAGGCGACCACCGCTGATCAAAGGGCCGCGCCACATTCGCGCGCACCCCCCGCTCCCGCAACGCCCCCACCACCCACTCGGCCTCACGCCCAGCCACCGAGAACGTCACGATCCCCGACAACTCCCGCCCCCGGTCATGCACCTCCACCCCCGGCACCCCTTCCAACGCCGACCGCAACCACCCCGCCAACCCTCCGATGCGCTCCCGCGCCCACCCCATCCCCACCCGCCGCGCGTAGGAGGCCGCCACCCCCAACCCGACCTGCGCCGCCACCGCGTGTTCGAACACCTCGAACCCCGCCGCGCCGGGCAACACCCGGTACTCCTCCGGACCACTCCACCGCCCACCGACGTGGTTGACCGCCAAAGGCTCCCCCAACCGCGTCCCCGCACGCACATACAAGAACCCCGTCCCCCGAGGCGCCCGCAGGAACTTGCGGCCAGTCCCCGAAAGCAGGTCACACCCAATCCGCTCCACATCCACCTCCCACTGCCCCACCGACTGGCAGGCGTCCAACAGATAGGTCACCCCGAACCGCCCACACAACGCCCCCACCACCTCGGCCGGGTTCACCAACCCGCTGTGCGTGGGCATGTGGTTGATCGCCACCAACCCCACATCCCCACGCCCCAACTCCTCCTCCAACACCGCCACATCCACCACCCCGTCGGCGTCATCGGGCACCACCTCCACCCGCACCCCACGCAACGCCGCCAACCGCAACAACCCCACCCCGTTACCGGAGTACTCACTGGTCGTGGTCAGCACCCGCTGCCCCGGCTCCAACACCACCGCCCCCACCGCCATCGACCACGCCTGCGACGCCCCCTCGAAGAACACCACCTCTTCCGGCGACGCCCCGATCAACGCCGCCACCTCCCTCGTGGAACCCTCCACCGACTCAGCGGCCACGTCCCGCGCCTCGTACCCGCCCACCCGAGCCTCCAACTCCAGATGAGCCACCACCGCCTCGTGCACCGGGGACGGCACCAACGCCGACCCCGCGTTGTCCAGGAACACCAAACCCGCACACCCCGGCGTCTGCGCCCGCAACTCCGCGACGTCCACCACGCACCCACTCCTCACGTCGGCCAACACCCACCCCCGAACCCTGCCCCACCCGTACCGCCCCCACCACCCCAGCACCTGACCAGATGTGGCCCACACCGCCCCCACCACCCACCCACCACAGACCAACCCACCCACCGCCATCAGCCACAATGGCCAACAACCCACACCACCCGAAGAAAGGGCACCCGGCTGCCATGGCCATCCCCAAAGCCGAACTCCACCTCCACATCGAAGGCACCCTGGAGCCCGAACTCGCCTTCCACCTCGCCGACCGCAACGGCATCACCCTGCCCCACACCGACATCCAGGCCCTGCGCGACGCCTACTCCTTCACCGACCTCCAGTCCTTCCTGAACCTCTACTACGAACTCATGGACGTCCTGCGCACCGAAGCCGACTTCCACGACCTCGCCGAGGCCTACCTCACCCGCGCCGCCACCCAGGGCGTCCGCCACGCCGAGATCTTCTTCGACCCCCAGGCCCACACCAACCGCGGCATCCCCCTGGACACCGTCATCAACGGCCTGGCCGCCGCCCTGGACACCAGCCTCGAACGCCACAACATCTCCACCAGCCTCATCCTGTGCTTCCTGCGCGACCGCCCCGCCAACGAAGCCATGGACACCCTCAACGCCGCCCGCCCCCACCTGCACCACATCAGCGCCGTCGGCCTGGACTCCGCCGAGGTCGGCAACCCACCCGAGAAGTTCACCGAGGTCTTCCAAGCCGCCGCCGAACTCGGACTGCGCCGCGTCGCCCACGCCGGAGAGGAAGGCCCCGCCGACTACATCTGGCAGGCCCTCAACCTCCTGGGCGCCGAACGCATCGACCACGGCATCCGCTGCCTGGACGACCCCACCCTGGTCACCCACCTGGCCACCACCCAGACCCCCCTCACCGTCTGCCCCTTCTCCAACGTGCGCCTGCGCGCCGTCGACACCCTCGCCGACCACCCCCTGCCCACCCTCATGGACGCCGGCCTGCTCGTCACCGTCAACTCCGACGACCCCTCCTACTTCGGCGGCTACGTCCACGACAACTACCTCGGCCTCCAGGAACACCTGGGCCTGGACCACGACCACCTGCGCACCCTGGCCCGCAACTCCTTCACCGCCTCCTTCCTGCCCGAGGAACGCCGCCAGGCCCTGCTCGCCGAAGTCGACGCCTACACCTTCTGACCCCACACAACGTCGAAGGGGCCTCGCGCACACGCGAGGCCCCTTCGACGTTCGACCGATCACCGCCAGTTCAACGACTGACCGTGCTCCCCCGTATAGGCCACCACCCGACCATCCACCGCCAACGTGAAGTCGTTCTCCACCGGCGGCCGCGCACCCTCCCACTCCGGGAAGACCCGCCACCCCTCGTTGGACACCCAGTGCCCCGGCAACCCGCCCATCAGCCGCTCCAGATCCGCGCGCCCACCCTCGGACAGGTAGGCCGCCACCGCACTGTGGAACACCACCAACGTCGCCCCCTCAGGCGCCAGCTCCGGCAGAGCCTCCACCAGGTTCCCCGCCACCATCACCGGCGGATCGGCCGCCACCACCGACGCCGCCGCCCGCAACCGCTCCACCCGCTCGCGCCGGTGCTCCCCTGGCCAGACCAGCGACTCCAACCAGCGCACGTCGCCCTCGTCCGCGGCGTCCAGCGGGTTCAGGTCCAACCCCGCCCGCCACACCACGTGCGGCACCCGCCCGGGCAGAGGCACCCCACCGCTGGTGCGGCACTCCAACAGCACCGGGCTCTCCCCCGGCCCCAGGGGAGCACCCCCGTCGTAGGAGTAGCGGTACCGGTCCGGGTACAGGCACAACCCCGCCGAGGCCCCCACCTCGACCAGTGCCAACGGACCCTCCAGCCGCGCCAGGACCGGCAACAGCGTCGCGCACCGGCGCACCTCGTTGGTCTGGGTCATGCGCGCCATCACCACCCCGCGCACCCGTTCCCAGTGCTCCTCCACCCACACCCGGAACCCCTCCCAGGTCCCGGTCGGCCCACCCAGGTAGCGCACCGCCCCCAGCAGCAGGTTGGGTTGGCGCTTGTTCCCCTCCGGCAGGCTCAGCACCAGGTCCTGTATCCGCGCGTCCCGGGCCACCCCCAGGGCGATGCGCTCGTAGTCGGGCGAACCCCCACGCGCGTAGCTGCTCGCCAACCACCGGTACCGGTCGGCGACCCGTGCGCGCTCGCCCGCCGTGTCAGCACTCACCGTCGCACTCCTTCACGAAGACACCAGGTGCGCGGCAACCTACCGCCCCCGGGTCAGCCCCCCGGGAACCGACCCCACCCCACGATCACGCGCCTTCCCGCAGACACCCGTCACACGACCACACAACCCACCACACCACCTGAAGGGCGCCCCAAGCCCCACAAAAACCCCACCAAGCTGATGTCCCCCTCACCCACCCACCCCTACGCTGAACAACGAGACCAAGGACACGAACACATAACGGGAACTCTCACACGCCCGGGACGATCCCAGGCAGGAGACAACCACCCACACGAACGGACCCCCGTGAGGCTCTCCACCCGTCACCACCTACGGCACACCACCCACCACACCCCCACCGCAACACCCCTGCTCACCTTCCACGACGTGTCCCTCACCCACCCCACCGAACCCAACCCCCTCCTCCACCACCTCGACCTCACCATCAACCCCGGCCAACACATCGCCCTCATCGGACTCACCCCCACCGCCACCCGCGCCCTCACCCACCTCCTCCATCACCACACCAACCCCACCACCGGCCACATCAGCCCCCACACACCCATCCACACCACCCACCCCAACGCCACCCTCGCCCAAACCATCACCGGCCACACCCACCCCAACCCCCACGACCCCCACCTCACCCACGCCCTCACCACCACCCACCTCGACCCCCGCCACCTCAACACCCCCACCGCCGACCTCGACCCAGCCCTCACCACCCACATCCACCACGCCCGCACCCTCTACGCCCACCACACCGGCGCCCGCCTCCTCCTCATCAACCAACCCACCACCCCCACACCCCGACCCACACCCACTACCGCCCACCTCACCCTCACCAACCACCCCTCACTCGCCCGCACCGCCGACCGCATCCACCTCCTCCACCACGGACACACCACAGAAACCGGCACCCACCACCAACTCCTCCTCCGCGGCGGCGCCTACGCACGCCTGTACGCCCTCCAGAGCACCCCCACCTAAACTGACCCCGTGCCACCCATCACCAAGGAACTCACCGTCGGCCAGGTAGCCGAACGCGCCGGAGTCGCCGTCTCCGCCCTGCACTTCTACGAACGCCAGGGCCTCATCCACAGCCGCCGCACCACCGGCAACCAACGCCGCTACCGCCGCGACACCCTCCGCCGCGTCTCCTTCATCCGCATCTCCCAACGCGTGGGCATCCCCCTGGCACGCATCCGCGACGCCCTGGACCAACTCCCCGAGAACCGCACCCCCACCCGCTCCGACTGGGCCGCTGTCTCCGCACAGTGGCGCGACGAACTCGACGCCCGCATCACCCAGCTCGTCCGCCTGCGCGACGACCTCACCGGATGCATCGGCTGCGGCTGCCTGTCCCTGAACACCTGCGTGCTCTCCAACCCCGACGACGAACTCGCCTCCACCGGCCCCGGCCCCCGCCGCCTCATGGTCGACTCCTTCAAGGACGAGGAGTAGGTCGTGTTCTGGCTCCTTCCGCCCACCCGTCGCCCTCCACCACCCTCAAGGGACGCCTGCGGCGCGGTGCTTGCCCTCTTCGTCGCCCTCCACCACCCTCAAGGGACGCCTGCGGCGCGGTGCTTGCCCTCTTCGTCGCCCTCCACCACCCTCAACGGACGCCTACGGCTGCGCGGTCACCTCGCGTCACCCACCAGGCTGCCTCTCGCCACACCGATGAAGCCCGCACAGCCAGCCCCGGGCGGGCCCCGCTGTGCGACTCTCCGGAGCTGGCGTAGCAGCGCACAGTAGAGGCAGTTTCGCTCCACAGCTGGCGGGAGACGGCCGGGCCCCACTGCGGGACTCCTCAGAACCCGCGTAGCGGTGCACAGCAGGGGAGATGGCCGCCCGCATCGATCGCGCCTGCCGCCACCGGCGAAAGCATCCACAAAGCACGCCCCAGAGCCGCCCTAGCACCGACCGGGATGCGGCGGCGGCCCCCGCGACACCCACCCACGGGCTCGACCAACGCCACCCACGGGGCTCAACCCCTGATCGGCGCAGGCGCAGCGCCCCCGCCCCCACACACGACGAAGCGGCGGCACCCCCCCAGGGGGCACCGCCGCCACACACACCCGCTACAGACCAGCGGCCTCGTCACGCCCGCGCCGGGCCAACTCGTCAGCGCGTTCGTTGCCCTCGTCGCCGTTGTGCCCGCGCACCCACTTCCACTCCACCTCGTAGCGCGAGGCCACCTCGTCCAGGCGCTGCCACAGGTCCACGTTCTTCACCGGCTTCTTGTCGGCCGTCTTCCAACCGCGCTTCTTCCACCCGTGCACCCACGAGGTGATCCCGTTGCTGACGTAGGAGGAGTCGGTGTGCAGCAGCACCGGCACGTCGCGCTTGAGGCTCTCCAGTGCCTGGATGGCCGCCATGAGCTCCATGCGGTTGTTGGTGGTCTGCGCCTCGCTGCCGAAGAGCTCGCGCTCATGTTCTCCGTAGCGCAGCCACACACCCCAGCCCCCCGGGCCGGGGTTGCCGCTGCACGCCCCGTCGGTGTAGATGACCACGCGTTCCGTCGACCCCTGGTCGACCTCGTCCCCGTTGTGCATGCGGGGCAATCTACCGCCCTCGCCGGTCACGAAAAGGCCACAACCCCCATGACAAGAGCCACTTACAGGGCCAATCAGTACCAATGGAGCCCACAAACCAACCATTGCGGACGCCCAGCCTGACCAAAGGCGCCCCCGCCCCGGCATGGGACCGGCCACCCGTGCACCCTCTCCGAGCACCCCTACCCGACCCGACCGCCCCCGAACACGCCAGTGGGGGCGCACCGGACACACCCGGCACGCCCCCACACGAGGCTCAGGAAGGCACTACTCCGCCAGTTCGCGCTCCAGCTCCTGGGCGCGCTCCTCCCGGCGGGCGAACACGTTGTCGGCCATCTCGTTCATCTTCTTCAGCACCCGCTTGCGCTCACGCGTCGCGAGCCGGTCGACGTAGAGCTTGCCGTGGGTGTGGTCGGTCTCGTGCTGGAGGCACCGCGCGAAGTAGCCGCTGCCGCTGAGCACCACCTCGGCGCCGTCCCTGTCCAGACCGCGCACCGTGGCGTGCTCGGCCCGACCCAGGTCCGCGTGCGGTCCGGGCACCGACAGGCAGCCCTCGCTCTCCACCACCACCGCGTCGTCGAGGTCGCGCTCGTCCAGGACCGGGTTGACCACGTGTCCCACGTGCCGCACCCCGTCGTCGTCGTGGCAGTCGTAGACGAACAGGCGCAGGTCCACTCCGACCTGGTTGCCGGCCAGTCCCACTCCCTCGGCGGCGTACATCGTGACGAACATGTCGTCGATCAGCCGAGCCAGCTCGGCTCCGCCCAACATGGAGGCGGGGACGTCGGCGTTGGGTCGGTGCAGGACCTCCTCACCGGTGACCGTGATCCTCAGGACACGGCCCCGGGCGGCCTCGGGGGCCAGCTCGGGATAGTCCGACACCTCCCGGCCCTGGACAACGGTTACGGGCACGGGCATGGACTGCTCCGACATGGTCCTTCTCTCAAGGCGGGCGCAAGTGGATAGGGCGGCCACAACACCGCCAACCACGAAAAATAGCACGAACCGACAGGTCACGCCGGTGCGTGATGCCCTGGGCGCCAGCCCTAACGGAACCACGCGTTGCCCTGGATGAAGCACCGCGCCAGGTAGTCGCGCAAGGACACCACCACCAGCCGCCTGCGGTCGCTCTCATGATCCCACACGACGATGCCCGGACCGTAGTCCGTGTGCACGTAGGCGAACTGGGGGCCCATGTCGGAGTCGCCGAAGAAGATCATCTCATCGAAGGGGGCGTACAGCTCGAGGTAGTCCGGTTCCTGGCGCATGGCCAGGTTGTCCTCCACCAGTCGGCGGGCACTCCACACCACCGCGTCCCCGTACTCGTTGGTCACCCCGTCGGTCTCCCTCAACAGGGAGGCCAACTCGAACGGCAGGGGCAGCATCAGGTGCTTCTCGACCTCGGCCAGGGTCACCTCGTCGGCCGGATCGCTCAGATCGGCCTCGGGATACATCTCCAGGATCAGTTCACGCCACACACCCACGATCATCACAGGTCGTGGCAAGACACGGGAAATCGTGGTCGGCGAGTTGCGCCGAAAATCGACCGAATCCCCACCCGCATCCGCCACAAAACGCCACCCATGCCCCATAGCCACCCACCCGTGGACCAGCGGGTCAGCCCCTCACACCCACCACACCGAAGATCCACGCACACGCCTTATGTCCCTAATGCCCATAAACGCCATGGGTGTCACTCTGCGTGCACACACCATCACCATTAGCACATAATGAAGGGCATGAAACACACCACACCACGACTCCTCGCCGCCCTCGCCCTCACTGCGGCCACCCTCAACGTCTCCGCACCCGCGCACGCGGCCGAACACCCAGGCCAGGCCACCACCTACCCCGGCCACACCACCAGCCAGTACGTCCCCCTCACCAACGCCACCACCCACCACGCCCACCAGTCCGGCTGCACCCAGGCCAAAACCAAGACCCCCGGCGTCCGCGTCCTCTTCTTCGGCACCCAGGAGAAGAACAACCAACTCCGCGAACCCGGCACCAGCGCGGGCACCACCACACCCCGCACCCACACCGACAAAGCCATCGAATACGCCCACCACTGGGCCCGCGGCTACGCCGAGTGCGACACCACCAACACCCCCACCCACCTCGCCCTGGGCATCAACAACAAGGACGACGGCGGCATCAACGGCACCACCGCCGGACGCCAGTGGGCCACCCTCGTCGACAACGCCCGCAAGGCCACCACACCCCAGGTCACCCTCACCGCCGCCATCGACGCCGAACCCTCCTGGTCCACCCCCGCCTGGGCCCGCGACTGGATCAAGGCCTACACCGACGCCACCAAAACCCCCCTCTACGCAGCCAACTCAGCCGACGGATGCCCCTCCACCGGCAACGGCGCATGCAGCAACGGCTGGACCCTCAAGGACGTCCACCTCGCCTCCGGCGGCAACCAACCCACCGTCGCCACCATCCCCCAGATCTACCGCACCGACGGCATCCAGGCCCGCCAATGGGCCAACATCAGCAACTGGGGCCACACCAACACCGGCGACCCCCTCCGCTTCGCCGCCGCCATGTCCCAGAACACCGCCTGCGAACAGCGCACCTGCAACAACACCGACAACACCCCCCAACAGGCCTGGACCCAACTCAAACAAGCCCTCGACACCCACGCCAACACCCGCATCACCCACCTCGGCCCCGCCACCGACATGCGCTGGCCCTAGACCACACCCAACCCCCCGCACCCAACCGGGCCACCACACACCCGCACCACACAAAGCCAACCAAGACCCCACACACCACCAAGGCCCGGGTTCACACGAACCCGGGCCTCACCCACCCCCAACAGGGGAGCCACCACCCCCGCGACCACCCACACCCGCACCCCAGAATAGAAACGGAAGGCGCCCACCACCCACCACCGGAGACACCACCATGGCCACCACCAGCCCCAGAACCGGGCCCCTCACCAACCTGGCCCACACACTCCTCCTCGTCTCCCACAACACCGCCGCCTTCCTCCTCACCCCACTCGTCCTCGCCTCCTCCCTCCTCACCCTCATCTGGATCGGCCTCCCCTTCACCATCCTCACCGCCACCACCCTGCGCACCATCGCCAACGCACAACGCACCACCCTCACCCACCTCAACCCCCACCAACCCGTCCCCGCCACCTACCGCCCCATGCCCCCCACCGGAGTCCACGCCCGCGTCCGCGTCATCCTCACCGACACCGCCACCTGGCGCGACATCCTCTGGCTCGCCTCAGCCCCCCTCCTCACCTTCCTCGCCCTCCTCAGCTACACCCTCTACGCCCACGCCCTCTACCAAACCCTCTACGCCCTCATCCTCTGGCGCCACATCCCCAGCCTCTACGGATTCATCACCCCCCACACCCCCACCGAGGCACTCCTCGCCCTCATCCCCGCCGCACTCACCCTCCTCCTCGCCCACTTCCTCCACCCCCTCACCACCAGCGCCCACCACAAACTCGCCCGCATCATCCTCGCCCCCTCAGAAAAAGCCCGACTCACCGCACGCGTCGCCCACCTCGCCACCAGCCGCGCCGACACCATCGACACCCAGGCCGCCGAAATCCGCCGCATCGAACGCGACCTCCACGACGGAGCCCAAGCCCGCCTCGTAGCCCTCGGCATGAACCTCGCCCTGGCCGAACAGATCGTCGACACCAACCCCCACAACGCCAAACACATGCTCGCCGAAGCCCGCGAGACCACCCGCAAAGCCCTCACCGAACTCCGCGACCTCGTCCGCGGCATCCACCCACCCGTCCTCGTCGAACGCGGACTCGACGGAGCAGTCCACGCCCTCGCCCTCACCCACCACCTCCCCATCACCGTCACCACCAACCTCAACGGCAGACCCGCCGACCCCGTCGAATCCGCCGCCTACTTCGCCATCGCCGAACTCCTCACCAACACCGCCAAACACACCCACGCCACCCACGCCTGGGTCCACATCAACCACGGCCGCCAACGACTCGTCACCACCGTCACCGACAACGGACAAGGAGGCGCCCAACCCACCCCCGAAAGCGGCCTCGCCGGCATCGCGCGGCGCCTCGACTCCTTCGATGGCACGATGAACATCACCAGC
Source organism: Nocardiopsis sp. B62 (assembly GCF_018070675.1). Classification (NCBI taxonomy): domain Bacteria; kingdom Bacillati; phylum Actinomycetota; class Actinomycetes; order Streptosporangiales; family Nocardiopsidaceae; genus Nocardiopsis; species Nocardiopsis sp. B62. The sequence continues at coordinate 420,115 of NZ_JAGPXK010000001.1, forward strand.
CCCCACGGCGGCCCCACCATCGTCACCCTGGAGATCCCATGCGCGTTGTCATCGCCGAAGACCTTGCCCTCCTCCGCGACGGCCTGATCCGACTCCTCGAAGCCCACACCTTCACCGTCGTCGCCGCCGTCGACAACGGCCCCGACCTCCACACCGCCCTCATCGACCACAAACCCGACGTCGCCGTCGTCGATGTCCGCCTACCCCCCACCTTCACCGACGAAGGCCTCCAGGCCGCCATCGGCGCCCGCACCCAGATCCCCGGCCTGCCGATCCTCGTCCTCTCCCAACACGTCGAACAGCTCTACGCCCGCGAACTCCTCTCCGACGACGCGGGCGGCGTCGGCTACCTCCTCAAGGACCGCGTCTTCGACATCAACCAGTTCATCGAGGCCATCCGCCGCGTCGCCGACGGAGGCACCGCGATGGACCCCGCCGTCATCTCCCAACTCCTCGCCCGCCAGGACCAGAGCGGCCCCCTGGCCCAACTCACCCCCCGCGAACGCGAGGTCCTCGCCGAAATGGCCGAGGGTCGCTCCAACTCCGCCATCGCCGGACGCCTCTACATCACCGAAAAGGCCATCAGCAAACACATCAACAACATCTTCACCAAACTCGACCTGCCCCCCTCCAGCGACGACAGCCGCCGCGTCCTCGCCGTCCTCGCCTACCTCAACGGACAATGAAAAAGGCCGCGGCCCCCACCGGGACCACGGCCACACACCCACCTCAACCACTACTCACGACGCACCCGATACAGCCCGTCGATCTCCTCGGAGAACGCGCGCAACACCGCCTCACGCCGCAACTCCCCCGAAGGACGCACCAACCCCGACTGCACCGTGAACTCCTCAGCCAACACATGGAACGACCGCACCGCCAGATGCCGCGGCACACTCCGGTTGGCCTCATACACCAAACCCTGCACCTCCCGCAGCAGATCACGGTCCCCCGCGATCTCCTCCGGCGCCATCGACAACGGCCGACCGTTCACCAGACGCCAGTACTCCAACTGATCACGCACCAGCGTCACCAGGGCACTCGCGAACGGCCGCCCCTCCACGATCACCAACACCTGACTGATCAACGGATGCGACCGCAACCGAGCCTCGAAACCCGACACCACGTCCGAGTCCCGCGAACCCTCACCCACCGCCGCGAACTCACCCGTCCCCGACGACTCCCCCCGAGACCCCCCGGACTCCACCACCGGAGCCACCTCCAACTCCCGCGTGGGAGCCTCCACCACAGGCAGCGACGCCGTGGCCACCACCTCCGGAGCCACCTCCAACTCCGGCTCGGCCACCACGTCGAGCACGTTCGCCCGCGGCACGAACCGCCCCGGAACCTCCGCCACCGACGCCTGCGGACGCACCCGCCCCCGCACCCGGACGAACCCCTCAGCGTCCTCCTCGGCCAACACCCCCGTGGCCAACCAGCCCTCCCGGAACGCCGACCGCGAACCCTCACCGTCCGCCCAGTACCCCAGGAACACCGCACCGCCGCGCACGAACAGCTCACCCCCGCGCGAAACCCACACCTCACGCCCCGGCATCGCCTGCCCCACCGAACCCGCGACCCGCTCACCAGGCGCGTTCGCCACGAACACACCCGCCGTCTCCGGCACACCGAACACCTGCATCACCGGCACACCCACACCGTTGAAGTAACTGTCCAACCGATCCGTCAACCCACCGCCCCAGCACACCGCCAGATGCACCCGGCCACCCAACAGATCCCGGATCTTCGAGAACGACCAGTCGTACATCGACCGCGACAACCGACGCCAGGCACCCTTCTTCGGCGACTGGTCGAACGACACCGCCGCGTCCATCGCCGCGTTGAACGTCCCCACCGAGTCCCAGTCCGTGGAGTGCGCCGACGCCCGCTCCGAACCGTGCACCCGCTCGAACAGGTCCGACCGGCACACCAGCACCGTCGGCCGGAACCGGTGCAGCTCACGTCGCAACCGCCCCGGGGCCACCAGTCCCACCCGGACCCGGCCCACCACACACGCCACCAACGACGCCAACCCCGGCAGCTCCGACATCGGCAGGTCCAACACCGCGCTCGCCCGGCCCGCAGACAGCTCCGCCAACCGTGGCCACATCCGGTCAACCAGGTCAGCCGCCGCCGTCAGCAGCGCCCCGTGCGACAGCACCACACCCCGCGTCCGCCGCGAGACCGTGCTCATCGGGTACAACACCACCGCGGGGTCGTCGGCGACCACCTCGTCACGACGGAACCGCACCGCGGAGGCGTCCATGTACGTCCCCAGACCCGCCACCACCGGCAGGCCCTCCTCGTAACGCCACACCCGGCCCAGGTCCGGCAGCTCCCGCTGCAACCCCACGGCCGTCCGGTACTGGCGGTCCCCCTCGACCACCGCGGCCGCCGGGCGCGTCTCACGCACCACGTGCTTCACCCGCTCCGCTGACGCCGTCCTCGGCAGCGGCACCAACACGGCCCGCACCGACCACACGGCGAACGCGAACCGCACCCAGTCGTGGTGCGAGTCGGCCACCAGGAGCACTCGGTCACCCTCAGCGACACCGGCCGCGACCAGCCCCTTCGCCAGAGCCGTCACCTCGGTGGCGAACTCCCCGGCGGTCCGACGCTCCCAGTCCTGACCCTCCAACACGGAGAACACGTGCGCGTGGGCGTCCGTGGTCGCCACCTCGTAGATCAGTTCACTCAACCCGGAGTGTTCTCGAGCCAACGAACCGGGGGTCTCGCCCATACCCACTCATCCTCTGTCGCGTCAGTAGGCGGGCCCGACACGATCCCCACCCGCCTCAGTCGGGGAATTGTGCCCTACTGTGCCCATTTCCCCACCGAACGGCAACCTCGCCGTTCCGGCCTGAAATCACCCGAGACCTGGGCTCATCGGACCTTCACCCGCGCGGCCCAGACGAACGCCAGCAACGACAGCACCGCCACGGAGGCCATCACCACCGCCATGCTCACCAACGAGGCCTGACCCGAAGGCGTCAACCCCGCCGTGGCCGCGATCAGACCGCCAAGAGCGAACTGCATCGAGCCCATGAGTGCCGAGGCCGTACCGGCCACGGCCTTGGGCTGACCGTCCAGAGCCGTCACCGTCGCGTTCGGCATGATGAAACCGACGCTGAACATCATCAGAGCCAACAGCCCCGACACCATCCACAGCTCCGCCATCCCGCTCAGCGCCAACACCAACAGCGACAGCACCGACACCAGGGCCAGCAACAGACCCATCAGCAACCGCCGGGCCGTGTCCACACGACCCACCAGGAAACCGTTGCCCTGGGTGCCCGCCATCGACGCCAACGCGTTCACCGCGAACAACCACCCGTAGGTCTGCGGCGAGATCCCGAACTCGTTCTGCGAAACGAACGAGAACGCCGACACGTAGGTGAACAGCATCCCGAAGCTCAGCCCCAGAGTCAGCACGGGACTCACGAACCGCGGGTTGCGCACCAGACCCCACACCGTCGAGGCCAGCTGACGCGGCCCCTGGGACCGTCGGGCCTCCGGCGGCAGGCTCTCCGGCAGCCACAACAGCACCAGCACGAAGCTCAGCGCCGACATCGCCGCCAACACCCAGAAACTCAACTGCCACGGGCCCACCAGCAACAACTGCGCACCCACCAGGGGAGCCAGCAACGGGGCCAGCATCATCACCAACGCCAGCCGGGAGAAGAACCGCACCGCGTCGTCACCCTGGAACATGTCGCGCACGATGGCCCGGGCCACCACGGCACCGGCCGCCCCCGCCACGCCCTGGAGGAAGCGCAGCGCGATGAACACCGTCACGTTCGGCACGAACACACACAGCACCGACGTCACCGTGAACAGCGCGACACCCACCAGCAGCGGACCGCGTCTGCCCCAGGCGTCGCTCATCGGCCCGATGACCAGCTGACCCACGGCCATGCCGATCATGATCGCCGTCAGGGTCAGGCCGATCTGCCCCTCCGTCGCCCCCAGTTCCCGGGTGATCTGGGGAAAGGCCGGAAGGTACATGTCGGTCGCCAGCGGGCCGGTGGCGGTGAGCACACCGAGGACCAGCACCAGCAGGGCGATCGACTTGCGCGACCGCGTCGGTTGGGGGGCGACCCCCTGTTCGGGGGCGGTGGAGGGGGACGATGGGGACTGCACAGGCACTCCAGTTCGCAGACAGGCCGATCCACACGGCGGCGTACCGGAGCCGCGACGGATCAGGGATGGTTGGGGAGCGTGCCCAAAGGAATGGACCACTCCATACCAACACCGAAGGGGAGGATTTCGCTCCCCACCCAACCATCCGAAGGCCTGTGATGTCCCTTACGTCGGCGTTACGGTCATCTGCACCCCCGCCACCGACCGCCCGTCACCGCACCAGCCGGTCCAGCAGCCTCTCCACCTCGGCCTCCGGGTCCTCCGTCAGACCGCCGTGGATCGGCCCCGGCTGCACGATGGTGCTCCTGGGAGCGGTCAGCCAACGGAACCGCTGCCCCGGCCGCTCACGACCGGCCAGCCCCGCCTCGGCACCACCCCGGCACATCATCTCGACCGCCTCCAGGGCCCGCCGCACGCCGGCGACGTCCACCGCCGCGTCCACGGCCAGCAACCGGGCCTCGTCCAGGTCCGATCGCGACGCCAGGAACGCCCGCTCCTGCGAGTACACGATCACCCCGGCGTTCACGCACTCACCGCGGTCCAGACGCGGGATCACCCGCAGCAGCGCGTACTCGAACACCGCTCGTTCACGTTCCACACCCACCTGCCCGGTGGTCACCGTGGTGTAGCGCTCGCTCACGAGGTCACCTCCGGCAGCCAGGAACGGTCCGCCACTCGGGCCACCAGGTGCTTCACGTACGCCTCTCGTACTTCCTCCGCCGAGTCGAACCCCGGCTCGTCCACCAGCCATTCATCGGGCACCAGACGCACCACACCGCGCAGCAGGTCCTCGTCCACGAGCGGGGCCAGGGCGGCGTCGGCTGCCGCGAGGTCGGGAGCGGCCCCCGACAGCACGTGGTCGGAGGCGTCGTAGGCACGCTTGACGAACCGGTCGGCATTGGCCCAGCTGTGGTGGAAGATCAGCGTCGCCCCGTGGTCGATCAGGTAGGGCCGACCGTGCCACAGCAGCATGTTCGGGTTGCGCCAGGAGCGGTCCACGTTCCCGGTCAGGGCGTCGAACCACAGCACCCGGCCAGCGAACTCCCGGTCCACCTCGAAGGTCAGCGGGTCGAAGCCCAGGGAACCGGGGAGGAAGTCCATCCCCAGGTTCAGCCCGCCGCTGGCCTTGAGCAGCTCCTGGACCTCCGGGTCGGGTTCACCGCGGGCGATGACCGCGTCGAACTCCACCTCGGCCAGTTCCGGGACCGGTAGCCCCAGGGCCCGGCCCAGCTCACCGGTGATGACCTCGGCCACCAACGTCTTGCGCCCCTGTCCGGCACCGATGAACTTGACCACGTACATTCCCAGGTCGTCGGCCTCGACCAACCCCGGGAGCGAACCTCCTTCGCGCAGCGGCAGCACGTACCGCGTCGCGATCACCTTTTTCAGCACGCTGGCCAGCATAGGCACCGAACCCGACGTCCGTGTTCGCGTGTGCCCGCCCGCGGCAACGGTGCCGTCCGGCGCTCAACCGGACACAGGCGCGAGGTCCGGCCGGACCCGGACGGGGCCCGCATCCTTTCTCCCGCGCTCTCCTAAACAGGGCTGAACACGTTCTAGATACGGGCCCGCCGGGCCGCCCGCCTCCCAACCCCTCGAGAACGAGGAGTTGGGAGGCGGGCGGCGTAGCCGCGCGAATATGGTTTTTGGTAGGGCGGTTCGACAGAACAGCCGCGCCACCTTTACGACGTAGATTTATAATGTGGACACCCGAACCGCTCGAAGATTCCGAAGATCCTCGGAAGTTCCCCTGTCCCCATCCGGTGAGTCCGCAGACACGAAGCGGGTGGCGGGGCACTCCGGCCCGCCACCCGCTCCCCCGTGTCAGCGGCCCGGCCCTCGGGCCCGCGCTCCCCCGGTACAGCTAGAGGTTGTCCTCGGGGTCCTGCCCCCACTCCCCCTCGCCCTCGTCCCCTGGCGCGGGGATCGTGGGCGCCGGGCTGGCCGGGTCCCCCTCCCCCTCCTCCGGGCTCGGCTCCGACCCCGGCTCCTCGGCCGGCTCGGACTGCTCCGCCCCGGGCTCGCTCGGGGCCGGCATCTCCGGAGGCGGGAACTGCATCATCCACAGGTACAACGCGAACACCAACAACAGGAGCAACAGCAACAGGGCGCCCAGGCCACCGATCAGCCACCAGTTGGCCTCCCCACGGGCCACCGGGCTGTCCCTGCGCCCCGCCCACGGCGCCCAACGCACCGCCGAGCCGCCCCGCTCCCCCGCCCAGTACGGCATCACGACCGGGCCGCGCAGGACCACCGGCCCACCGCGCCCGGCCTCCTCCAGGAACCGGCCCGCACCCGCGCCGTCCTCCTCGTAGGGAACCGCCACCCACAGGGCCGACCTCCCGCTCGTACGGGCGGCCGCCACGTTCTCACCGTCACGTACCGCGCGCGCGAACCGCTCCCGAGTGGGCTCGTCGATGCCCGCCGCGTCGTTGAGCATCGCCACGCTCATCCGCTCCCCGGCGGAGTCGCGGCCCAGGTAGACCACGCCCAGACGTGACTCGTGCAGCCGTCCCAGCAGCCGGTACCCGCCGAGCTGGCGCGGGTCGACGTCGTTGAGGCCCCTCGTGGGCGCCGTCATGTCACTTCCCCTCTCCGACACGTCGCGGTCCGCCACCCGTCGTCCCGCCGTCCGTCCCGGTCCCAGTCTCGCGTTGTCTACCGGCCCGAGAGCACCTAAACAGGTAGTGTCGCCACAGGTGATCCACAACCTACTCCTTACCGGCGCCCACGCACGGGGGCGCCGAGTCCGGGAAGGACGGGACATGGCAGAAACCCCACCCGGGAACGGTCCCGCGTCCGCGCCGGGGCCGGAGAGCACTCCGGGCGAGCCGACCCGCTTGCTGCGGGCGGCGCTGCACGAGGTGTCCACGGTGATCGTGGGCCAGGAGCGCATGGTGGAGCGCTCCCTCATCGCGCTGGTGGCCCAGGGGCACTGCCTCATCGAGGGGGTCCCCGGCATCGCCAAGACGTTGGCCGTCTCCACGCTGGCCAAGGTCACCGGCGGGTCGTTCTCCCGCATCCAGTTCACCCCGGACCTCGTGCCCTCGGACATCGTCGGCACGCGCATCTACCACCCCTCCACCGAGCGGTTCGACGTCGAGCTGGGGCCGGTCTTCGCCAACTTCGTGCTCGCCGACGAGATCAACCGTGCGCCCGCCAAGGTGCAGTCGGCGCTGTTGGAGGTCATGGCCGAGCGGCAGGTGTCCATTGGCGGAACCACGCACCCGCTGCCCTCACCCTTCATCGTCATCGCCACGCAGAACCCGGTCGAGTCCGAGGGGGTCTACCCGCTGCCCGAGGCGCAGCGCGACCGCTTCCTCATGAAGGTCAACGTCCACCACCCCAAGGCGCACGAGGAGATGGAGATCCTGCGCCGGATGAGTTCGACGCCGCCCACGGCCCACCAGGTGCTGGACCCGGTGACCCTGGGCGAGCTCCAGGCCGACGCCGAGCGCGTCCACGTGCACCAGCTGATCGCCGACTACGTCGTGCGCCTGGTCATGGCCACACGCGAGCCGGAGAACCACCAGATGCCCGACCTGCGCCAGGCACTGGAGGTGGGCGCCAGTCCGCGCGCCACCCTTGGCCTGGTCGCGGCGGCGCGGGCGCTGGCCCTGCTACGGGGGCGCGACTACGTGCTGCCGGACGACGTGCGGGTCCTGGCCCACGACGTCATCGCGCACCGTCTGGTCCTGACCTTCGACGCCCTGGCCGACGGCGTCACGCCCGACCAGGTGGTCGACCGCATCCTGTCGACCGTTCCCGCGCCCCGGGTCATCTGGGACGAGCCGCCCTCGGGTGAGACCGCCTCCTTCGCCACTCAGAGGTAGGAAGGGACCAGAGGTGATCGTGTGAACAGACCCTTCATCGGTTCCGACCCGCGGCTCAGGGCCGCGCTGCGCCGTTTGGACCTGCGCATCGTGCAGCGGCTGGACGGCCTCCTGCACGGGGAACACCTCGGGCTGCGGTTGGGCCCGGGGTCCGAGGCGGCCGAGGCCCGGCTGTACCAGCCGGGTGAGGACGACGTGCGGCACATGGACTGGGCGGTGACCGCGCGGACGGACACCCCCCACGTGCGCGACGTGGTCGCCGACCGCGAGCTGGAGAGCTGGACCCTGCTGGACCTGTCTCCGAGCATGGACTTCGGCACGGGGCTGAGGTCCAAGCGGGAGATCGCGGTGGGCGCCCTGGTGGCGACCAACCTGCTCACGCAGCGGGTGGGTGACCGTTTCGGAGCGCACTTCCTGCACCAGGGGCGGGTGCGGCGCTGGCCCGCGAGGTCGGGCAAGGAGGCACTGCTGTCGTTGTTGGCGACGGTGGCCGCCGCGCCACAGGAGGACGTGCGCACGCCGGACGAGAACCGGGCCAGCCTGGCCGACGCCGTCACCGACCTGGTGCGGACCCGGCGCAGGCGGGGGCTGCGCGTGGTGATCTCCGACTTCCTCGACACCCCGGCCTTCGGTGACGAGGTGCCCTGGGAGCGGCCGCTGCGGCAGCTGGGCTCACGCCACCAGGTGCTGGTGGTGGAGGTGCTGGACCCCCGGGAGCTGGACGTGCCCGAGGTGGGCGACGTGGCGTTGCGTGATCCGACCACCGGGCGGGTACGTGACGTGCGTCTGACCCGTGCGGTCCGTGAGCGCTACCAGCGGGCCGCCGCGGCGCAGCGGGCGGCGGTGCGCGGGGCCCTGCGCCGTTGCGGGGTACACCATCTGGTGTTGCGCACGGACCGGGACTGGGTCCTGGACACCGCCCGGTTCGTGATCAACCAGCGCCGGACCGCGCACCACATGGCCCGGCACACGCCGGGGGTGCCCAGGTGAGCGGCTCCGGCAGAGCCGGGATCCCGGGCCGGGACGTGGGCGCGGGAGGTTCCCGCGCAGGTACGGGCAGGGGGGACGTGGGGCGGTCATGACCTTTCTGGAGCCGCAGCGGCTGTGGTGGCTGCTGATCCTGGTGCTGCTCGTGGGCGCGTACGTGTTCACGCAGCGCCAGCGTCGTGAGTACACGGTGCGCTTCACCAACCTGGAGCTGTTGAACCAGGTGGTGCCGCACCGGCCGGACGTGCGTCGGCACGTGCCCGCCACGCTGTTCACCCTGGCGTTGGGGGTGCTGATCGCCGCGATGGCGGTGCCCGCGATGCCGGTCGAGGCACCCCGGGAGCGGGCGACGATCATGGTGGCGGTGGACGTGTCGCTGTCGATGGCCGCCAACGACATCGAGCCGGACCGGTTGCACGCGGCCAAGGAGTCGGCCCGTGGGTTCGTGGAGACGTTGCCGGACCGGTTCAACGTGGGCCTGGTGTCGTTCTCCTCGACGGCGACGGTGGTGGCCGCGCCCACGCAGGACCATGAGTCGGTGACGGGGTCGATCGAGACCCTGCGGCTGGGTCCGGGGACGGCGATCGGCGAGGGGGTGTTCGCCTCCCTGGAGGCGATCCGCACCTTCGACGAGGACGCGGAGGAGGACCCTCCGCCCGCCGCGATCGTTCTGCTCTCGGACGGTGAGAACACGAGTGGGCGGGACATCCTCCAGGCGTCGGCCGAGGCGGCCGAAGAGGAGGTTCCGGTGTCGACGATCGCCTTCGGCAGCGGGGCCGCGATGATCGAGATCGACGGGTACCAGGTGCCGGCCGACATCGACAAGGAGGCGCTCCAGGGGCTGGCCGAGGACACCGGCGGGCACTTCTACGAGGCCGAGAGCGAGACGGAGCTGGATGAGGTGTACGAGGACATCGGGTCCTCACTGGGCTCGGAGATGGTGCATGAGGAGATCGTCACCCGGTTCGTCATGGCGGCGATCGTCCTGGCGCTGGCGACGGCATTGACCTCGCTGCTGTGGTTCCAACGGCTTCCCTGATCAGCGGCAGTTCAATCTCAGCGGCCAGTGTTGTTGGTCACATCCCTTTAGGTGGGGTTTATACCTTTTCCCGCTCGGCCACGGGTTAGCGTTGGCATGTTTTGTCATGCCCACCCACTTCGAGGAACGATGCCGAACACACCCGCTCTCCCGGCCGCGATCTGTTTCGACCTGGACGACACACTCATCGACGACCTCGCCGCCTCGTCCGTGGGTCTGCGCACGGTCATGGAACGGCTCGGCCACCCCGACTTCGGTTCGGCCCGCGCCCTGTGGGACACCCAGACCGAGATCTCCTTCGGCGCCTACCTGCGCGGCGACCTCACCCTGGACGAGCAGCGCCGCCAGCGCATCCGCGCCCTGGCCCTCCAGGCCGGCCACTCCGACCTCGCCGACCAGCACTGCGACGAGCTCTACCGCATGTACCTGGACGGCCACCGCAGCGGTTGGCAGGTCTACTCCGACACCTTCCCGGTGCTCAACGCCCTCTCCTCGGCCGGATACCGGCTCGCCGTGCTCACCAACGGCATCGAGTCCCTTCAGCACGCCAAACTCCAGGCCCTGGAACTCACCCCCTACTTCCACGCCGTGGTCTGCGCCGACACCGTGGGCGCGGGCAAGCCCGACCCCCGGATCTTCCGCACCACCGCCCAGCGACTGGGCGTGGAGCCCGGCGCCTGCTGGCACGTGGGCGACCAGATCCAGGCCGACGCCGTGGGCGCCGTCGCCTCGGGCATGCGCCCGGTCATCGTCGACCGCCAGGCCCGCCAGCCCGTGGAGGGCGTCACCACCCTGAACGACCTCGACAGCCTCCTGCGCATGGTGGGGCTGTCCAGCAGCATGGCCGCGACGGGTCTGCTGTGACCTCGATCGACGACTGGATGGCCCGCCGGGTCACCGTCCACCTCGTCACCTCCGGACCCACCGGCCCGGTCCTGGTCGGAGCGCGCGTGCTCTTCGGTGAGGACCCCGAGGAGGTGGCCCGCCGACTGGGCGGCCTGCCCGAGGGGGCTCCGCTGGTGGCGCTCGACGTGCTCACCGAGACCGTGAGCCTGCCGCGCGGGCGCGCCCTGCACGTGGACCGGATCGTGTTCGCCGAACCCGACCTCGTGTCCGCCTGGCCCTCGGTCGTGCCCACCGAGGGTCTGCTTCCCCCGGCTCCCGCCCTGGCACCCGAGGAGGACCCCGCCCCGGAGGGGGCGCGCCCCCGGATGCGCCGGTTCTCGTCCTACGGGATCGTCACCGACCCGGCCGGGCGGATCCTGCTGAGCCTGATCGCCGAGGGCTACCCCGCCGCCGGTACCTGGCACCTGCCCGGCGGAGGCGTGGACACCGGTGAGGACGTGCGCGCCGCGCTGCGGCGCGAGGTGCTGGAGGAGTCCGGTCAGGCCGGTGTGGTCGGTGAGCTGATCACCGTGGCCAGCCACCGGCGGGCGCAGAGCTCCGGCACGGACGTCTACGCGGTCTGGGTGTTCTCCCACGTGCACGTGGCCGAGCCGACCGCGCCCCGCGTGGTCGAGGTGGACGGCTCCACCGCCGACTGCGGTTGGTTCACTCCGGCCGAGCTGACGGAGCTGCCGCTGTCCACCACGGCGCGACGCGGCATGGAGTTCCTGGTCCGGCACCGCCGTCGCGGCTGACCGGGACCGATCGGGCCGGGCCGGTGGCCCGGCACCCGGTGGGGTGTGGCCGGACCGCGGTGTCCGGACCGTGTGACTAGACGAGGACGCGGTGGCGCAGCCACCACAGTCCCGCCCCCAGGCCCAGGACCAGGACCCCGGTGCCGACCACCGGCAGGGGCAGGCTGGTCGCGAGCACCACGCACCCCACCAGGCCCACGATCGGGGCGATCAGCGGCGGGCGGTTCTCGTCCGGGCCGAGCCGCAGCGCCGAGGCGTTGGTGATGGCGTAGTAGACCAGCACGCCGAAGGCGGAGAAGGCGATCGCGCCCCGCAGGTCGGCGACCAGCACCAGGACGATCACCACGGCGGCCACCACGGCCTCGGCGCGGTGGGGCACCCCGTAGCGTTCGCTCATGGCGGCCAGAGGACGCGGCAGGTGACCGTCCGAGGCCATCGCCGCGGTGGTGTGCGAGATCCCCATCAGCAGTGGGAACAGGGCTCCCAGGCTGGCCAGGGCCGCACCGGCCACCACGAACGGCACGAGCATCGGGAACCCGGCGACCTGGACGGCGTCGGCCATGGGCGCCTGGCTGGTGGTGAGCTTCTCGCGGCCCAGCACGATGAGCAGGCCGGTGCCGATCGTCAGATACACCACCAGGACCGTGCCCAGGGAGAGCGAGATCGCCCGGGGGATGGTGGTGCGGGGGTCCCGGACCTGACCGCCCAGGGTGGCGATGCGCGCGTACCCGGCGAAGGCGAAGAAGATCATGCCCGCCGCACCCAGGACGCCGAAGGAGCCCGGCCAGGGCCCGAGCCCGTCCACCTCGGCGACGGCGGCCAGGCGACCACTCATCAGCATCGCGACGAACACGGCCGCCAGGACGGCCAGCACCATCAGGAGCAGCACCTTGATGACCAGGGTCGAACGGCGCACGCCCCGGTAGTTCACCGCGGCCAGGACGACCACGGCGGCCACCGCGACCGGTTTCTGCCACTCGGGGAGGGTGTAGGCGGCGAAGGTCATGGCCATGGCCGCGCAGGAGGCGATCTTGCCGACCACGAACGACCAGCCCGCCAGGTAGCCCCACAGGTCGCCCAGGCGTTCGCGCCCGTAGACGTAGGTGCCGCCGTCCTCGGGGTGCTGGGCGGCCAGGCGCGCCGAGGAGATCGCGTTGCAGTAGGCGACCAGACCCGCGATGAGGATGGCGACGGGCAGCCAGGCCCCGGCGCCCAGCGCCGCGGGGGCGAAGACCGTGAACACTCCGGCGCCGAGCATCGCCGCGGCGCCGATGGCGGCCGCGTCGACGGTTCCCAGCGTCCGGGCGGGTCTGGCCTGCGGTCCGGAAGAGGTGGCCAACGGGGTCTCCTTGCGTGGGTGTCTCCGGTCGTCGACCGGTGGGCGCACCCTCGTTCCCGCTGGTGGAGGCTGTGGCCCGAGAGGGCCGGGGGCCTCCGGAAGCGGGACGAGGGTCGCGTCCGACTTCCGAGTGTGCCCGATACCGGTGACCGGCGAGAGCGAACCCCCTGTACCGGGGGTGGCCGGTTCCGGACCGTCGCGCTCCGCGCCGGGGAAGGCGCGGGCGCGGGTCGGGGCCCCCTGCCGTGGCCGGGGACCCCTTCGGTTGCTGGGTTTCTCGCTGGGCGCGGGCGCCTCCGAGTCAGGTGGGACGCCAGGGTGAGCCCGCGTTGTCGTTGATGTCCTCGGCCGCCACCTGACGGAGCTGGCGTGAGAGGTCTGACAGTGCCCGGGAGACGGCGAGTTCCTCACCGATCTCGGGTACGTCCAGGTCGGTCGGGTGCTTGCGGGCCATTCCGTGACCGCGCAGGGCCGTGCCGTCGTCGGCGACCAGGCCGACCTCCGCCCACGTGCGGGCGGCGTCGCCCTCGTTCTCCTCGGCGACGACCACGTCGACGTTCCAACGCTTCATCGTCTGCATGGCATCCGCTCCCTCTCCGTCCGTGCCCGGGCCGGGCGTGTGTTCGATGTGCGCGTCGGGTCCCGGGTGGACCAGAGCCACGTGCTCCGGTTCGGTGCCGATCCAGTGCACCTGGTAGGGCGGTGACCCCTCCGCGCCCCGGACTCGGGTGACCACCCCCGTGCGTCGGTGGGTGTCGGCGTTCGGACTCTCGACGACCAGTCGGTCTCCTACCTCTGCTCGCATGGGTTCCCCCACAAACCTCGCTTGTCTCCATCATCGGTGCTGTTTCGGCTCTCAGCGAGGGGTTGGTTCTTTCGTTCCCGGTGGTATGCGAGGTTTTTGCCGTCCCATCACCCAGTCCGTGCCTGGTAGCGTCACGGCGTGGCCCAGCACTACTTCGACTCCGATCCCGGCACCGCCAGTCGGCCCTCCACCGCCGACCTGGTCCTGCCCGACCTCCACCTGCGCCTGCGCACCGACCGCGGCGTGTTCTCACCCGACAGGATCGACCTGGGCACCCGGGTCCTCCTGGAGAGCGTGCCCGCGCCCCCCGCCGAGGGGCGGCTGCTCGACCTGGGCTGCGGGTACGGGCCGATCTCCCTGACGATGGCCTCCCGCGCCCCCGGGGCGCGGGTGCTGGGGGTGGACGTCAACTCCAGGGCCGTGGGGCTGTCCCGGCGCAACGCCGACGACCACGGGCTCGACAACGCCTGGTTCGGCGTGATCGCTCCCGAGGGAGGCCTGGCCGTGGAGCAGGGCGAGGGCCGCGCTCCCGCGCCCGAGGACCTGCTCGGCCCCTTCGACGCGATCTGGTCCAACCCGCCGATCCGCGTGGGCAAGGACGTGTTGCACTCCATGTTGCGCACCTGGCTGAACCGTCTCACCCCCGAGGGCGTCGCGCACCTGGTGGTCCAGCGCCACCTTGGCTCGGACTCACTCCAGAAGTGGCTGGACGCCCAGGGGCTGCCCGCCGAGCGCGTGGCCTCCCGGTCCGGTTTCCGGGTCCTGGCCGTGCGGCGCGCCGCGTAGTTCCTTCCCCGCCCGCGGGTCTGCCGGAGGCACACGAACGCCCGGACCTGCACGGACTCCGAACTCGCCCGAACCACACCCCTCTGCCCGAACTTGCCGGTATGTGTCCCGGGTCACGCGTGCGCGCGCGACCCCTGACCGGTAGCCTGTACCGACCACGCCGGACCGCCCGGCCCCCACCACGAGGAACACACCGCAGTTGAGCACGCAGTTGCGTCCCACGGACGTCAAACGCCTGAACCGCCAGTGGCGCAGGCGCACCGAGGGGCGTCTGGCCCTTCTCGTCGAATCGGTCACCCAGCCCTACAACCTGGGGTCGATCCTGCGCACGTGCGCGACCTTCGGCGTGGACCAGCTCTGGCTCACCGGTAACAGCGCGGACCCCGACGACCCCAAGGTCGGCAAGACCGCCCTGGGTACCGGCGCGAAGGTCCCGCACACCCGTCTGTCCGGCACCGCCGAGGCCCTGGCCGCCGCCCGCGCCGACGGCTACAGGGTCGTGGCCGTGGAGCTGGCCAAGGGCGCCGTACCCCTGCACGCCGCGCCGCTGGAGCCCGACGTGTGCCTGGCCGTGGGCGCCGAGGACCACGGCTGCTCCCCCGCCCTGCTCACGGGCGCGGACGCCGTCACCTACATCCCGCAGATCGGCCGGGTCGGATCGCTGAACGTGGCCGTGGCCACGTCGATCGCCCTGGCTGAGGCACGACGCCGCGAGTGGGCCACCTTCGACGACGAGGCCAACGCGCCCGTCGGAGGCTGAGCCCCCAGGGAATCTTTCTTCCCCGCTGGACGTCCCTCCTGTGAAACACAGACCACTCCATTCACACCCGACGCGCAAAGGCGCAGAGAGAGGAACAGTGGACCCGTCCCGAAGTACCAGCAGCATCCCCAAGGGATGCTGTGACCCAGACTCCGACGAGCCCCCTTCTGTGAAGGGCGCGCACCTTCGTAGGATCCCTGCCCACAGGCGGACCCAGGCGGTGTGTGCCCGATGATCAGCACCGTTCTCAGTATCGCCTTCGGTGCCCTGGTGGTCTTCCTGATCACTGTGGCGACGGGTTACTTCGTCGCCCAGGAGTTCGGCTACATGGCCGTGGACCGTTCGCGACTCAAGTCGCGGGCCGCGGCCGGTGACGCGGGCGCGAAACGCGCCCTGGCCATCACGAAGCGAACTTCGTTCATGCTCTCCGGTGCCCAGCTGGGCATCACCGTCACCACTCTTCTGGTCGGTTACGTCGCCGAACCGATGATCGGTCAGGGTGTCGGCGAGCTTCTCGGCGGCGCGGGCGTGCCCGTCGGCACCGGCCTCGCGATCGGCACCGTACTGGCCCTGCTGTTCTCCACCGTCATCCAGATGGTGTTCGGCGAGCTCTTCGCCAAGAACCTGGCCATCGCCCACCCCGAACCAGTGGCCCGTTGGCTGGCCCTGTCCACGGGGATCTACCTGAAGGTCTTCGGACCGGTGATCTGGCTGTTCGACCAGGCGGCGATCTGGTTGCTCAGGCTGGTGAACATCACCCCGGTGGAGGACGTCCAGCACGCGGCGACCCCGCGCGACCTGGAACGCATCATCGCCGAGTCCCGTGAGACCGGTGACCTTCCCGCCGAGGTGTCCACCCTGCTGGACCGCACCCTCGACTTCCACGACCGCACCGCCGGGCACGCGATGATCCCGCGTCCCGAGGTGACCACCGTGGAGGAGGGCGACCCGGTCAGCCTGGTCGTGGAGCTGATGGCCTCCGACCACTCCCGTTTCCCGGTCCTGGGTGAGGGCGTGGACGACATCGTGGGCGTGATCTGCCTGCGCGACGTGCTCGCGCTGGGCGACCGCGACCTGTCCGGTGTCCGGGTCAGCGAGGTGGCGCGGGCGACCGTCATGGTCCCGGCGTCGCTCCCGCTGCCGGGCGTGCTGGACCAGCTGCGCGAGGCGGGCGAGGAGTTCGCCTGCGTGGTGGACGAGTACGGCGGCCTGGCCGGGGTGATCACCACCGAGGACCTGGCCGAGGAGCTGGTCGGCGAGATCGCCGACGAGCACACCCCGGAGGAGGAGGCCCCGGCCCACCTCGACGGGGAGAACGGCTACGTCGTTCCCGGAGCCCTGCACATCGACGAGGTCGAGCGGCTGATCGGCCACGACCTGCCCGAGGGCGACTACGAGACCATAGGCGGTCTGGTCATCCACGAACTCCACCGGCTGCCGCAGGTCGGCGATCGCGTGGAGCTGCCGCTGCCCCGACCCTCCAGCGCCCATGACGGCGATCCCGACATGGCTCTGACGCTGACCGTGAACGCGGTCCAGCGGCACGTTCCCAACACGGTGGAGCTGCGGCTGCGTGAGGTTGTCGAGGACGGCGCACGGGAGGTGCGGGCATGAGTGACATGAACGTGTGGTTGGCCATGGGGCTGACCGTGGTCTTCATCGCGCTGAGTGGCTTCTTCGTGGCGATCGAGTTCGCCCTGGTGGCGGCGCGCCGCTACCGGCTGGAGGAGGCCGCGCACACCAGCGCGTCGGCGCGCGCGGCGCTCAAGAGCGCCCGCGACCTGTCGTTGCTGCTGGCCGGTTCGCAGCTGGGCATCACCCTGGCCACGCTGGCCCTGGGCGCGATCTCCAAGCCCGCGTTCCACCACATGCTGGAGCCGCTGTTCGGCGGCCTGCCGTCGTCGGTGGGGTACGTGCTCTCGTTCACGTTCTCGCTGATCATCGTGACGTTCCTGCACCTGGTGATCGGTGAGATGGCGCCGAAGTCCTGGGCGATCTCGCACCCGGAGAAGTCGGCGACGATGCTGGCGATCCCGATGCGGGCGTTCATGTGGCTGACCCGCCCGCTGATCGTGATGCTCAACGGCATGGCCAACTGGGTTCTGCACCGGTTCGGTGTGCAGGCCGTGGACGAGCTGGTGAGCGGACACAACCCGGAGGACGTGCGGGAGCTGGTGGAGCACTCCGCGAAGGCGGGTGCACTGGACTCCGAGCGCCGGGACCAGCTCGCCACGGCCCTGGAGGTCAACTCCCAGCCGCTGGACGAGCACTTCACTCCGCGCGAGGAGATCGCGTGGGTGGAGCCGGGCGCCGGTGTGGAGGAGGTCAAGCGGGTCTCTCGCGAGTCCACGCACCTGCGCCTGGTGGTCATGGAGGCGGGTGAGCCGGTCGGGGTGCTGCACGTGCGTGAGGCGCTGAACAGCCCGGACGGGACCACCGCCGCCGACCTCATGCGCCCGGTGCTGACGCTGTCGGTGGGTACGCCGATGTACGCGGCGATGGGCATCATGCGGGACAGCCGCAGCCACCTCGCGCTCGTCGAGGACGGGGGCGAACTGGTGGGCCTGGTGACCCTCCAGGACATGCTGGACCGGTTGCTGCTGCTGGACACGGCGGCCTAGCGTCCGGAGCGGGAACGAACACGGCGGGGGCCGGTCACTC